>CAYSIX010000194.1:0-7946 GCA_964431205.1 uncultured Phycisphaeraceae bacterium | reverse complement strand
CGTCACCGACCTCTGGCCCGGCGCCGAGTGGCCCGAACGCGAGGTCTTCGACATGTTCGGCATCCGCTTCGACGGCCACCCGGACCTGCGCCGCATCCTCACCTGGGAGAAATACCCCGCTCACCCGCTGCGCAAGGATTACCCCGTCGTCGGCCGCGGCGAACGCGAGACCTACCAGGTCATCGACCGCGACAGCGCTTGATTCGATGCGGCTGCGTTTACCAATGTGAGCTGTGGACTATCAACCACCTCGATACGCGCCACGTGAGGCGTTGACTCGGGCGCCGCACTCGGGGCATTCGGTTCGGTCGGCGGCCAGCGTGCCGCGCAGGTCATAGCCACACTTGAGGCAATATCCGCGGCCGAAGGCGTCGAGCACGTCGGGCCAGCGACCCAGATGGATCGTATAGAGCGCGAGCGCCTGACAGAAGACGGTGGACGCGAGGAAGATCGCGCTGCGCATGGCAAGAGCGTCGGGTCGTATCCGTTCGTGAGCGAGCAGCGACGCGACCAGCACCAGCAGTGCGGCAAAACCTGTCCACCCGATCATCCGGCTCAGGCCCTGGAACGTCCGGCTCAGCGTGTATCGGTGATAGAGGGCGGGGACCAGAACGGCAAGAGCGATGCTGAGAGCGAGGGCCCAGTAGCGGGGCGGATGGACGCGTCGACTCCGGTGCAGGAGCAAGTGCTCGGTGTCGGTCAGAAGGGGCGTGAGCAGTTCGAACCCGCCCAGAATCAGTGAAGCGACGGCAAGCAGAAGAAAACCGTGCATGATGCCGATGGACGGCGCCAGGCCCGGGCCGCCGATCAGCACGTTGTCGACGTCCACGCGTGAGAACTGGTAAACCACCAGTGGCAGTGCGGCAAGCACCAGCACCGGCGCGAGGCCGACGTAATACCACGGCCCACCATAGAGCGCGACGCCGTTGTTGTGGCGATAGGTGATTGAGACGAAGCCATCGTAGCCAAGCACGCCGAAGAACGCTCCCAGCCAGACCACGGCCGAGATCCAGACCGCAATGAACAGAATCGTCGGGACGGCGAAGTTCTGACGGGCGCGGAACTGTCTCTCGTAACGGGTGATCGCGCGTTCGCTGAGCGGGACGATCACCGGCTCGCCCAGAGCAGGCCCCGGCGCGTGATCTCGTGCGCCTCGGGCACGTCGAAGTCCTTGTGCGTGTGGCCCCAGCAGGCGACGAAGACGCGGCCGTCGCCCCATCGACGGGTCCAGGCGTAGGGCATCACGGTCGGGACGTTGTACAGCTCGGGGTGGTACGAGCCGTCGAAGGTGGTAGTCGCGAGCACGTGGTTGCCCGGATCGACGTGGCAGAAGTACTGCTCGGTGTCGGGCAGGTCGAAGTCGTCGAGGCCGCGGGTGATCTCGTGGTCGCGGTCGGCGATCGTGACGCGGTAGGAGGGGATGCAGTTGCCGGGGTGGGCGACCCACTGGCCACCGGTCATGAACTGGTACTCGGTGTTCATGCGGAACGAGTCGATGAGGCAGCCGTGCCAGCCGGCGCAGCCGACGCCGGAGCGGACGGCCTCGTCGAGGCCCTTCCACTGCTCGTCGGTGATCTGTCCCATCGTCCAGGTGGGCACGACCAGGGCGAGCGAGTGCATTAGGTCGCGGTCGAGATACGCGTCGAGGCTGTCGCGGAGGATGACTTCGTAGCCGGCGGCATCAAGGTCGGCGGCGAAGCGTTCGGCGGACTGCTTGGGCGTGTGGCCGTCCCACCCGCCCCAGACGATCAGGGCTTTTTGCATGGCGTCGGTCTCTCCGTTGGATGGACCGGCGCATGGTAACGGCGGGGCGGCCGTGGTTCACGCGAAGCGGGGTCGGGGGTCAGGCGGCGCGGATCTTGCCGGCGGTGTCGGGCTCGCCCGGCGGCGTGACGGCGACGTCGGTGTCGGCCGGGATGTCGCCGAGGTGGCCGTTGCGCACGCGCAGCGCCATGCCGGTGACGATCGCCAGGACCGCGATCCCGCCGGAGAACAGCGCGCCCATCTTGGCCGCCGACTGCGTGGCCGTGCCGGGGGCGAACGCCTGACCGGCGACGAACAGGGCCACGGTCAGCCCGATCGCGGCGACCATCGAGGCGACGAACAGGTCGCGCAGGCCCATGCCGTTCGGCAGCGGCGCGCCGAGCTTGGCGCCCAGGGCGCTGAACCCGAAGATGCCGACGATCTTGCCCAGCAGCAGGGCGAAGAAGACGATCCAGGTCAGCGTGCTCATGGCGGCGAACTGGACGCCGGCGTTGGCGAACGCGAAGAAGAACAGGCCGAAGTCCACGAAGAGCTTGAGCTGGTGCTCGAATGCCTCGAGCGGGGGGTGATGAGCATGCTCGGCGTAGTCGGCTTCCTCGGCGAACAGGCCGACGTCGTAGGCGCGTGCCGGCAGGAAGGGCACGATCGGGACCAGGGCCAGGGCCGGGTGCAGGTGGGCGGAGTAGAGGCCCCACCAGCTGAACGCGCCGCCGACGAAGATGTAGGGCATCCAGTTCTGGACGCCCATGCGTCGGAACAGGAAGGCCAGGGCCATGCCCGGCAGGATCCAGAGGGTGTTGGTCCAGACAGTGGGGTGCTGGGGGTCGGGATAACCGAAGGCGATGATGCCCAGGCCGATGGCGTCGTCGGCGACGGCGAGCAGCAGCAGGAAGCTGATGGCGGGGTGGCCGGCGCCGAAGATGATGCGTGCGACCAGCCAGGCCAGGGCGATGTCGGTGGCGGTGGGGATGCCCCAGCCGCGGACCCACTCGGCCTGGCCGATGGCGAGGTTGAGCGCGAGAAAGACGCCGATGGGCCCGAGCACGCCGCCGATGGTGCCGAGCAGGGGGTTGATGGCCTTGCTGGGCGGGTTGAGCGCGCCGCGGGGCAGGCAGGCCTCGACGATCTCCTTCGTGGCGATGCCGAAGAAGAAGACCATGAAGATGTCGTTGATCAGGAAGTGCAGGGTCAGGTAGTGGTACCACCAGGGGCCGTCGTGTCCGCCGTGGGCGTCCGGCTCGTGCGGGTCGGCGGCGGTGACGGCGGCGTGGGTGTGGGTGGATTCGTGCTTGTCGGCGTGCGAGGCGCCGGCGTCCTCGGCCGGGGAGCGCGAGGGCGCGCCGTGGTACATGTCCGCCTCGACGGCGTGGTTGAGCTGCTCGTTCCATTCGGGGAACGGGGCGTCGACCAGCGCGTGGTACGTGGTCGGGGCCATGTTGGCCATGAGCAGCGCGGCGAACACGCCGGCGATCAACGGGATCGACCATTCCTGCAAGACGGAGATGACTTGCTTCACGGTTGGATTCCTTGGCGCAAGGGACCGTTCCTCCCACAAACCCGCCTGTTCATCGGCACGAAGGTGGGTGTCGATGAGCGCGGCGTGGGGTGGGAAGCTGGCCGGTTCCGGTCGAGCCGGTGAGGGTCGGCCGAGCGCTCGGCTTCCGATAGTATTGCCGATCGCCTCACGCGCGGCGAGCTCTGGCTCGCCGAGCGACCCGAGAACCGACCCCGGTTCGACCGGACGGTCCGGCCCGCCACCGCCCGTCGGACTCAAAACGCCTAACCCGTTTTCCGGGCGATGAATGCATGCGACCGGCGCATCCGGTACAATCTGGCGGGGACGGAGAGGGCATCCATGCAGTTGAACGGGCGGGCGGGCCACGGCAAGAAGTGGCCGCCGGGGGTTGAGCGGCGGCACCCCGCCAGGAGGCGGTCGGCGGTGCTGCGCATCGCGACCGTGGTCGGCGTGCTGAGCTTCGCGGCGAACGCGGCCGTCGCCCAGGCGCCCCCGGTCCAGTGGCAGCCGCTGACCCTGGACTTCGCCGGCCCTCAGTCATCCGAGCTGGCGTCCGCCAACCCATTCCTCGATTACCGGCTTCAGGTCGAGTTCGTCGGGCCCGGCGGGCAACGCTACGAGGTGCCCGGCTTCTTCGACGGCGATGGCGACGGCGGGGCCTCCGGCGGCGTCTGGCGCACCCGCTTTACGCCCGACGAGCCCGGCGAGTGGTCTTACAGAGCCTCGTTCCGCAAGGGCAACAACGTCGCCGTCAGCCTCGATCCCAACGCGGGCAACCCGGTCGGCCAGATCGATGGCCAGGCCGGCGCCTTCATCGCTCAGCCCCGCGACCCCGACGCCCCCGGGTTCCTCAGCACCGGCCGACTCGAGCACGTCGGCGGCCACTACCTCAAGTTCCGCGACGGCGGCTACTGGATCAAGGGCGGCACCGACGGGCCCGAGAACCTGCTCGCCTACACCGGCTTCGACAACACCCCCCAGGCCCGCCACGATTACGCCAGCCACGTCAACGACTGGAATCCCGGCGACCCCGATTGGAACAGCCCCGACACCCCGTCGGCCCACGACGGCCGCGCGCTCATCGGCGCGCTCAACTACCTGAGCTCCCAGAACGTCAACTCTGTCTACTTCCTGCCCATGAACGTCGGCGGCGACGGGCAGGACACCTGGCCCTACGTCGGCCCGATCGACCCGGCCGGCGACGCGTCCAACGACAACACCCGCTTCGACGTGAGCAAGCTCCGCCAGTGGGAGACCGTCTTCGACCACGCCCAGCGGCAGGGCATCGCCCTGCACGTCGTGCTCAACGAGGCCGAGGCCCCCAACAAACGCGAGCTCGACGACGCGACCCTCGGCGTCGAACGCAAGCTCTTCTACCGCGAGCTGATCGCCCGCTTCGGGCATCACAACGCCCTGCAGTGGAACATCAGCGAGGAGTACAACCTCAAGCTAAACCTCGGCGAAGAACGCGTCAAGGAGTTCGCCGAGTACATCCGCGAACTGGACCCGTACGACCACCCCGTCACCGTGCACAACTCGGGCAACGGCGCACGCGGCTTGTGGGACCCGTTCCTGGGCGAGTCGCCTTTCGAGGTCACATCCCTTCAATACCATCGCACGGTGGACGGCCTGGGCGAAGAGGTCGAGTACTTCCGCGACGCCTCTTCGGCCGAGGGGCTACCCATCGCGGTGATGATCGACGAACCCGAAGCGATCAACAACCTGTCCGCCGAGGCCGTGCGCAAGCGCATGCTCTGGGACATCATGCTCTCGGGCGGCGGGGTCGAGTGGTACATCAGGGGCGACTTTCGCAACTTCGACGACTTTCGCCAGCAGGAGCAGGTCTGGCAGGACACGTGGCACGCGCGGCGGTTCGTCGAGGAGAACCTGCCGTTCTGGGCGCTGCAGCCGCGCGACGACCTGCTCAGCGGCGAGGCCGAGACGTTCGGCCCGGGACAGGTGTTCGCCCGGCCCGGGGACGTGTACGCGGTGTATCTGCCCGACGCCGGCGACACCGGCACGCTCGACCTGACCGATCTGAGCGGACAGGCGATCCAGCGCTGGTACAACCCGCGCACGGGCGAGTTCGCAGGTGAGGGGCGGGTCATCAGCGGCGGGGCCGTCGTGTCGCTGGGCGCCCCGCCGAACACCGCCAACGAGGACTGGGTCGTGCTGATCGAGGCGTTGACGCCGACGGTGTCGGGCCCCCGGCCGATCGACTCGGTGCTGGTGACGCAGAGCGGTGGCGAGGCGGAGCTGGCCGGCATCGCGGTCGCCGGGCGGGTCTACCGGGTCGAAGCGTTTCGCGTCGGGCAGTCCGCGGGCGACGCCGCCGAGGGGTTCGCGATCACCAGCGCCGACACGCTCGAGCTGGACGATTACGCGTTGCGGCAGTCGAACCTCGAGACCAGCTCGTGGACCGTGGACCTGGGTGGCTTCAGCGACGCCAACGGCGACGAGCCCGACTTCGTGCTGCTCGAGGTCGGCGGGGACGACACCGTGGGGGTGCAGGCGATCCTGCCCGGCGGGATGTTTGGGCGGCCGGTCATGCTCGACCAGTGGGGATTGACGGATTACACCGTCAACGACGAACGCGGGTTCCTGGACGGTCGGGCGGTGGCGGGGCTGGTGTTCGCCCTGACCGACCTGCTCGACGCCGAGGGCCGACCGCTTTCACAGGAGGCGACGATCGAGGGGCTTCGGTTTCACAGCCCGACGCTCGATCCGGTGCTCTTCGCGGCGCTGACCGCGACGGGGGAGCGAGTCGCCGGTGACTTTGAGGGCGACGGGGACGTGGACGCGTTCGACCTGGCGATCTGGCAGAGCAACTTCGGGGCAACCAGCGGGGCGACGTACGAGACGGGGGACGCCGACGGCGACGGGGACGTGGACGCGTTCGACCTGGCGTGGTGGCAGAACGCGTTTGTGAAGGGCGTCGTGGCGGTGCCCGCGCCGGCGACGATGGCGCCGCTGGCCATCGGCTGGCTCGTGCTGGCGGGCCGGAGGGGTCGCCGCGGTCGCGGTCCGCGTCCGGGCTGCTAAGCTTGGGCCATGGCACGACGCAGCATCTGGGCGCCCTGGCGGATCGGCTACCTCGAAGGGTTGACGGCGGCGGAGGCCGAAAGCTCGGCATCGGGCTGTTTTCTGTGCGCAGCGGTGGCCGCCGACGCCAACGACGCGGCGGACCGCCAACGCCTGGTCCTGCTCCGTGACGAGCGCGGCCTGCTGCTGTTGAACCGCTACCCGTACACGAACGGTCACCTGCTGGCGGCACCGGCGGCGCACGTGGGCGACCTGGAGGCGCTCAACGCCGAGCAGCGTGCGGCGTTGATGGAGCTGACCGTGGTGGGCGAGCGGCTGCTCAAGGCGGCGATCAACCCGCAGGGGGTGAACATCGGGATGAACATCGGGCGGTGCGCCGGCGCGGGCCTGCCGGGCCACGTGCACATGCATATCGTGCCGCGATGGCACGGCGACGTGAACTTCATCGACGTGGTGGGTCAGGCGCGGGTGATCCCGCAGGCGCTGGAGCGCAGCTACGAAGCGTTGCGCGAGGCGTTGCGGGCGGTGGTGTGACCGTCGGCGGCGGAGCGACGGTCAGGCGGCGGCGCGCTGGCGCAGGTCGATGCCGATCGCGCAGCCGTGCTCGCGGGCCTCGCTGCGGACGATCGTGCCGTGCAGGTCGAACCCGCGTTCGGGCCCGTGGGGCGGGAAGAAGACGGTGATCGTCGTGCCCTCGGGCAGACGCTCGTGGCTGACCGCGGCCAGCCCGGTGTCGGACAGGTCCTGGAGCTGCAGCGAGCAGATCCGGCCGGTCTGATCGCCCTCGCCGTCCCGCTCGGTCAGAAGGGCGGTGACCATCCCGGCGACGCGGCGTCGCGGGCTGCGGCGACGCTCCAGAAAGTACGTGTCGGGCTGGGCTTCTCTCTCACGGGCCAGACGCAGTTGGGGTTTGGACATGGCATGAGGCTCCGGGCAAGATGGCGTGAACCGCGGCGGCCCGGGCGGGTCGATCCGCGCCGGGCTGATGCCCTTTCCGCATCGGCCGGACAACCGGCAAGGTTTATCCAACTTGACAGACAAACCGCAAAAAAACTCCGGCCGCGTCGTGCTCGTCGGTGCCGGGCCCGGCGACCCGGGTCTGATCACCGCCTCGGGTCTGGCCTGGCTCGCCCGCGCCGACGCCGTCGTCTACGACGCTTTGGCCAACCCGGCCCTGCTCGAACACGCCCGGCCCGACGCCCGACTCATCGACGCGGGCAAACGTGCCCGCCGGCACCGGCTCACCCAGGATCAGACCAACGCCCTGATGCTCGAGCTGGCGCAGCAGGGCCTCACCGTCGTGCGGCTCAAGGGCGGAGACCCGTATCTTTTCGGACGCGGGGCCGAAGAGGTCGCCTTCCTCGCCGCCCACGGCATCGCCTGCGAGGTCGTCCCGGGCGTGACCGCCGGCGTCGCCGCCCCCGCCACGGCCGGCATCCCCGTCACCCACCGCGACCACGCCAGCACCGTCACCTTCATCACCGGTCATGAGCAGCCGGGCAAGGTCGACACGTCCGTCGATTACCCGGCCCTGGCGCGGCTGATCGCTCGCGGGGGGACGGCGTGCTTTTACATGGGGGTCGGCCGGCTGGAGGCGATCGGGCGGGCGCTGACCGGGGCGGGG
>CAYSIX010000193.1:0-7958 GCA_964431205.1 uncultured Phycisphaeraceae bacterium | reverse complement strand
CCACACCCCACCTGTCCCCCCGGCTCACCGCCAACCATTCTTCTTCGCGATGGCTGCTCGCGACCCTGCCCGCTCGCCGAACTCCATGGCTGACCTGTTCACGGCGGGTCGGTGCGCCAGGCACCCGGGTCGGCGCCCATCGACTCGCCCAGGTCCGCCAGCTCGTTCATCGCCTCGCGGTTGAACACCCCCGCTACCGGCGGGACCCAGTCATTCGGGACCGACATCATCCGCACCTCGACGTCGGCGTCGTGCATGAGCCTCGCGATCCGAGCGATCGCGTGCAGGTGGCGGATCGCGTTATCGGTCGCCGCCTGCGTCGCCATCACCTGGCTCCGTGCCACGATCTGGGGCCAGACCGGCTGGGTCGTCTCCGGCGGAAAACGCGTCTGGTTGTTGAAGATCACCCAGAACCGCTGGCGTGGGATCGGCCTGTCGGGGTAGCGGGCGCGCCATCTTCCTGAGAACCGATACTCGTCCGGCGTGCGGTTGGCGTAAAGGATGTTGCCCGTGATGCCCCCGTCGACGTACAGGTGCCCGTCGATCATCCGCGGAGGAAACGCCCCGGGGATCGCCGACGAGGCGAGCAGGATCCGGTGCACGCGATCAGGCTCGCCGTCGAGGGCGCGCCTGGCCTCGGCGATCAGGTCCCACGGGCGTGCCGTGCCGTGATCGACGTTCGTGGTGTTGACCATGAGCATGCGACCGGGGGGCGTCGCCGCCAGGCGACGGAGCATCGCCTCGTCGAGGTGCGTGTCCAGCTCGCGTTCGAGGCCGGGAATCGTTGCGAACGAGGTGTGGTGGGGCAGGAAGTAGAACATCCCGCGCGGCCGAGCCCAGTCCCGCTGTGGGTTGCGGTAGATCTGCACCACCCGGTCGATCGACGCCTCGTCCCCCAGAAACGCGAACGGCGCGATCAGGGCGCCCGTGCTCACGCCCGTGACGACGTCAAACTCCGGACGGCGAAACTCAGGATCGGACACGCGGCCCCACCCGCGCAGCACCCCCGCACCGAACGCCCCCCAGTCGCCACCACCCGAAATGATCAGCATGTCCACCACCGGCGGTTCGGCCGCCTCGCCGGCGCGGTACGCGTCGTCCTCCGCCTTGACCCGGTCCAACAGCGCATCGATCAGCCGGTCGCCCTCGGCCTCGAGGCGCGCATCGACCGCCGCACGCTGTGCCAGCAGCACCGACCGACTCGCGACCGGCCGCTCGGCCGCGCAGCCGACCAGCCACGAACACATCAACAACCATGTCGATACCAAAGCAACAAGCGCAGCGGACGGAAGTCGTTGTCGCAACATGAATCCAATCCTTCTTCTCAGCGGTCGCAAGGGTTGTCGCCTCGGGTACGAGGCGACAACTCGCGGAAGAATCACCGGCCCCGCGCGGCGTCTTCGATCTGTTGCTGCACCTTGTCGAGGTTGAAGGCGCCGGGCGTCTGGCTCGGCGGGTACTCCTGCATCGTCTGGAGGAACTTTCCGGCGACCTGCTGCATCGGCACCAGCACGAACGCACGGTCGAGGAACCAGTCATGGTACGTGTTCGCGTCGATCTGGGCCTTCTCCCATGGATCACGTCGCAGGTTGAAAAGCAGCGGAACACGCAGTTCCGTAAACGGCTCGCGCCATATCTGAAACGCATCAGCCCGGTTCTCGAGGAATACACCCTTCCACTGATCAAGTCGAATCGCAACCACCGCGCCATCGTCGTTCACGTAGATGAACTCCTTGCGGGGCGAGGCTTTGATGTTCTGCTCGACGTTCTCGTACGTGTCAGCGTTCGCCAAATACTCATTCATATCGTAGCCGTCGAGGTGCTGCCTGTAGGCTCGACCGATCGCGCGGTAACCGTCGAGCATGTCTTCCTTGAGGTCGTCCTTTCCGGCGACGGCGGCGAACGTGACCATCCAGTCCTCGTGAGCGACCATCCCGTTGAGCGTCACACCCGCCGGCCACTTCGCGGGCCATCGAACGAAGCACGGCACGCGGTACGCGCCCTCCCAGTTGGAGTTCTTCTCCTTGCGGAACGGCGTGACGCCGGCATCGGGCCAGGTGTTGTAGTGCACGCCGTTGTCGGTCGAATAGTGCACGATGGTGTTCTCGGCGATGCCCAGTTCGTCGAGCAAGTCGAGCAGTTCACCGACGTGCATGTCGTGCTCAACCATGCCGTCGAAATACTCGTTACCCCAGGGGCCCGAGATCCCGATGTGCTCTTCCTTGACGTGCGTGCGGAAGTGCATGCGCGTGCCGTTCCACCAGACAAAGAACGGCTTGCCGGCCTCGTGCTGACGTTTGATGAAGTCCTTGGCGGCGGCGAGGGTCTCCTCGTCCACCGTCTCCATCCGCTTCTTGGTCAGCGCGCCGGTGTTCTCGATGGTCTGAGTGCCGTCCGCGTTGGCCTTGGACTTCATCACGCCGCGCGGGCCATACGTCTCGAGAAACGTCTTGCCGCTGGGTAGGACCATGTCGCCGGGGTAGTCCCGGTTCTCCGGCTCCTCTTCCGCGTTCAGGTGATAGAGGTTGCCGAAGAACTCGTCGAAGCCGTGATTCGTCGGCAGGTGCTCATCGCGGTCGCCGAAGTGGTTCTTGCCGAACTGCCCGGTCGCGTAGCCGAGCGATTTCATGACGGCGGCGATGGTGATGTCCGACTCCTGCCAGCCCTCCTTGGCCCCCGGCAGGCCGACCTTGGTCATGCCGGTGCGGACCGGGACGGTCCCGCCGATGAACGCAGCGCGTCCCGCGGTGCACGACTGCTGGCCGTAGTAGTCGGTGAAGCCGACGCCCTCGCGTGCGATGCGGTCGATGTTGGGCGTGGCGTAGCCCATCATGCCGCGGTTGTTGTGGCTGATGTTGGTAATGCCGATGTCGTCGCCCCAGATCACAAGGATGTTGGGCTTGTCGGCGTTCTGTGCCCACGCCGCGCCGGTCCACAGCAGCAGCGTCAGGCAGGTCAGGAGAGTGCCTCGTAGAATCATCGCGTTCCTTTCAAGTGAGGGTCTGCAAACACGGTCTTCCAGTCATTCTTCATGCTCACGACGACCCAGCCGCGCCGCGGCGCCTCGTCGAGCGCTTGGTCGAGCCTGCCGACGTGCGAGTCGCGGTCGTAGGCGAACTCTCGCTCGGCGTCGTCGTGGTGGATGATCAGTCCGAGTCGCGGCGTCGTGTCGTCATCGCCGCGAGGGATCGTGGTGTATTGCAGCATCTGCAGGTCACCGTCGCTGTTGCCGAACGCGAGGATCGGGCGCCGGCCGATGAACTGGTGGATGCCCACGGGCTTGCCCTCCTTGTCGTCGACGAGCAAGATCTCCGGCTGCTTGACGAGCACCGGCTTGCCGTCGCGCATCTCGAACGCTGCCTTGATGCTGCTGCCGACGACATTCTCCGGCGGAATGCCGTAGACACGTTCACAGAACACCCGCAGGAAGTCGATCCCCCCGCCGGAGACGATGAACACCCGGAAGTCATGGGCCCGGAGATACTCCAGCAGCTCAAGCATCGGTTGAAAGACCATCTCCGTGTAAGGTCGGCCGGTATCGGGGTGCGTCGCCGTGGCCAGCCAGTCACGGACGGTGCCGGCGAACTCGCGCTCGGTCATGCCCGCGTGGCTGGCCATGACGAGCTGAAGGATCCCCTTGTCGCCCGACGCCGCCAGCGCCTTGACGTCACCGTCCAGCACCGCCGCAAACGGCTGCCGGTCCTTCCACTCCGGGTGATCGGCCGCCATCGCCTTGATCCGATCGATCGCGAAGAACAACTGAAAGTAAGCCGGCTGCTCGGACCACAACGTGCCGTCGTTGTCGAACACCGCGATGCGCTCGGCGGGCGGGACGTAGTCCGCCGAGCCCTCAGTCGTTACGCGCTCGACAAAGGCGACGATCGCGTGCTTGCTCCGTGTGTCGTTCCACGACGGCAGGGTCCCGCCGGTTTCGTCCGCCGAGACTGCTCCGGTCGTCGCCAACAATGCGAGGCAGGCGGCCGGGGGCGCAAGAAGCCGCTTAGCGATCCTTTCAGTTGAGCGGTGTCCGCCGGAAACGGGTATCTCCGTCCACGCCGCGATTGTGACCGATAGACCGTTCACGGTGAGTCTCTATCCTCTGAGGTTGGCCGGCCAGCGTCTCGGACGCAGCGGAATCCGACGTGCCCGCTTCCGGTGTCGGCCGGCAGGGCCCGACGCGCGGTCGGTCGATAGCTCTCGCAATAGTCCACGTGGCAGAGGAAAGACCCGCCCTTGATCACGCGAGCAAACGGGTGCGGCGGCGCGTCCGGTGTCTCGCGGTAGCGGTCGGCCGTCCACTGCCACACGTTGCCCGCCATGTCGTACAACCCGTAGCCGTTGGGCGCAAAGCTCTTCACCGGCGAGGTCCGCTCGAACCCGTCGGCCGCGGTGTTGCGGTGCGGGAACTCGCCCGTGAACGTGTTGGCCATGTGCTGACCGTCCTTCAGAAATTGGTCGCCCCAGTGATAGCGTGTGCCTTCGCTGCCGCCGCGCGCGGCGTACTCCCACTCGGCCTCGGTCGGCAGCCGCTTGCCCGCCCACCGGGCGTACGCCACCGCGTCGTCCCACGACACCTGCACCACCGGGTGCTCCTCCCGCCCCTCGATCGTGCTGCCCGGGCCCTCCGGGTGCCGCCACGACGCGCCCGGCGTCCACGTCCACCAGCCGCGCATGTCACGCAGGTCCACCGCGTGGTCCGGCGGCGTGAACACCAGCGACCCCGGCCGAAGCATCTCCTCCGCCGGCTTCGGCGTCCCCGGCGGGACCTGCTTCTTCAGCTCCTCCCAGTCCACCGGTCGCTCCGCGGTCGTCACGTAACCCGTCGCCTCGACGAACTCGGCGAACTCCGCGTTCGTCACCGGCGTCGCGTCGATCCAGAACCCCTCGACCGTCACACGCCGTGCCGGACGCTCGTTCGGCATGGCCCGCGGCCCGTCGGCACCCATCGTGAACGTGCCGCCGGCGACCCAGACCATGCCGTCCCGCGATGCCGGCTCGCCCTCCACGCCCCCGCCGTCACGCTCATCACGAACAATACCGTCGTCAGACATCGGCGCGTGCACGCCGCGCGGCGCATCCCCCAACGCCCGCGTCTCGTCAAGCGGCGGTCGCTCGAGCGCGGCCGCGTGGTGACATTGCATGTGCTCGGTCGCGGGCTTGGTCCCCTGCTGCGCCGACGCGGACGCCGCCACCCCCACGGTCATCATGGCAAGCACCCTGCTCGGCTTCATGCTGCACACTTTCCTGGCCAAACGGTTCTTTCTCGGCGCGTGGATCGATGCGACGCGGAGCCCGGCGAATGGTCCGGCGGGAGACGCAGATCAATCGATCGCACTCACCTCGGGAAGACCAGTGTCAGATTGATTCGAAATCCCCACTCGGGCCCGTCGGGCGGCGATTCCACGTAGTAGCGTGGGCCGGCCGCCAGACTCATCGCCTGGTCCCCCACTTGGAACACCTGGCTCGCAAACAGGCCCACCGGCACGGTCCACTGCTCGGCTTCCCAGTCGAAAGTCGCCTCGGCCTGCGCCGCCACGCTCCAGCCTCCGCCCACGTTGTACGAGACGAACGGTTGCAAAAACGTGGCGTTGATCCGCGGGCGATCCACGAAAAACTCGTCGAAGTCCTCCGTCTCGCCGAACGACCAGATGTGGTTCGCCAGGATCCCGTACGTCCACGGGCCCTCGACCACCAGGACCACGCCGGTCGGCCCCAGCCCCCACTGATCGGCCCCCAGCGCGTTGTCCGTCGCGGTCGGCAGATAAAAAACCGGCCCGACACCCCAGGTCACGTTGCTTTCGGTCTTCGGCGAGAAAAACAGCGACAGCGTCGCATCGCCCAGACCGAACTCGTCGTCCGGGCTCAACGCCGATACCTCGTCGTTCTGGTAGATCACGGGCAGGACCGTGCGCGTGATCAGACGCCAGTCTTCATTCAGATCGAAGGGGATGACCGGCTGAACGTTCAACGTGTAGCGAAACCCGTCCTCATCGGGCCCGGCACCGAAGTCGAAGTTCGATTGCAGCGGCACGCTGATCAGGTTCGCGATCGGGTTGGCAAGCTGCTGCGCCAGCTCGTCGGCCGTCGCGCCGCCCGCGGGTGATCCGGCGGCCGCCCCCGCCGCCGTGGTCTGTGCCTCCACGGGGGCCGGCACATCGCGCGCCGTCTGGCCGTGCGCTTGTGAACAGCCGGTACCGCCGGCCCGTCTCCTGATCCCAGTCGCCCGACGCTCCCCGCTTGACTTTGCCGTCCTCTGAGGTGAACACCGCTGAGAACGTGCCGTCCGAGTCCACGTCCAGTACCAGCGCGCCCGGCGACACATCCCCGCCGTCCGCCCGAGGCTGGAACGGCTCGGCCCGCCAGCGACCGACCACCGCCGGCGCACAGCCGACCGAAGCAATCAGAGCCACCAAAATCCCAACTGCCCAGATCCGGTGCATGTGGATCACCCTCGTTCGGGACTTCCCTAACCCATCGGATGCTGACCCGGACAGCAACCCCCCCCGTCATCGCCCCGCCAGGAGTCGCGCGGACCGACCAGCGGCACGGCCGACCGGCCCCAAAGCACAAGGGGCTTGCCGGCTCGTCGAGCGGGCGTCGGCACGGATCGTGACCACCGCCAAGACCCCGCCGAAGCCCCGCCGAGGGGAAACCGACGCCCGCCGGATCGAGTCATCGACCCGGGCACCGCCCGTGCGCACGCTCGGGCACGATTCGTGCGACGCACGCGTCGAACGGCACGACCGGCTCGAGGGCCTGCCAGATGGTTCAAGTCACCCTGAACGGGGGCGATCCAACCGCGGCGCGCGCGCCGTAGCAGCAGCCAATGGGGGAAGGGTGAAGGGGTGTGATTCAGGAGTCAGGAGTCAGGAGTCAGGAGTCGGGAGTCAGGAGGCTGGAGGGCAGGAGATGAAAGCGGGAGATGATTGCCGATGACGTCGTTTGGTCACCTGGCCATTCGGTCACGGGGTGACTGGAAGATTCGGCCACTGGTCTGGTTTGGACAAGCGCGCTGTGGAAACCAGACCAGTTTCCGGACCAGTTCGAGACCAGTTTGCAGACCAGTGGTGAAAAAAGGTGCACGGTCGAAGGTGCAAGGACAGCGCAACACATCCCGCCTCATGCGATCACGCGGTGGCGCCGGCGGGCATCGGGGGCGGCTGGGGTGCGGGCTTGCGACCGATCGCGTGCTGTGTCAGGCGTTTGCCGACCTCCCACGCCGGGCCGGGGAAGCGGTGGCACGCCGCCAGCACCGCGTCGAGCGACTCGACGATCCACCGCGTGTCGGACTCGTCGATGACCAGCGTCGGCAGCAGCTTGATGACGTCCTGGTGGTGGCCGGCGACCTGGGCCAGGACCCGATGCTCGCGCAGCAGGGGGATCAGGACCGCCTGCGGAAAGAGGCCGGCGTCCACGCGGTGCAGCAGCGACCAGCCGGCGCGCAGGGTCAGGCTCCGCGGCGGGCCGAACTCGATCGCGACCATCAGCCCCTTGCCGCGCACGCCCTTGACCAGCTCGTACTTCCCGGCGAGCCCGCGCAGGCCCGCCATCAGCCGCTCGCCCATGGCCGCGGCGTTGTCCACCACGCGCTCGTGCTCGAGCACGTGCAGCGTCGCCAGCCCCGCCGCCATCGCCAGGTCGTTCTGCCCGAACGTCGTCGAGTGCACCACGCACCGGTCCAGGCTCGAGAACACCCTCTCGTACACCCACCGCTTGCACAGCACCGCCCCGACCGGCACGTACCCGCCCGACAGCGCCTTGCTGAGCACCAGCACGTCCGGCTCGACGCCCCAGTGCTCACACGCGAACCATCGGCCCGTGCGGCCCAGGCCCGTCTGCACCTCGTCGGCCAGCAGCAACGCCCCGTGCCGCCGACACAACGCCGCCGCCTCCGGCAGATACCGTTCATCCGGCAGGTGCACGCCCTTGCCCTGGATCGGCTCGACCAGGAACCCCGC
>CAYSIX010000192.1:0-8048 GCA_964431205.1 uncultured Phycisphaeraceae bacterium | reverse complement strand
ATGCTGGTGCTGTCCCGTCAGCGAGACGAGACGATCATGATCGGTGACTCGATCGAGATCACCGTGGTCGATATCCGGGGGGACAAGGTGCGGCTGGGGATCACGGCACCCCGACAGGTGCAGGTGCACCGCAAGGAGGTCTACGAGGCGATCCGCAGCGAGAACGCGGACGCGGCGCGGGTCGATCTGACCGAGCTGGCGTCGGCCGAGCGACGCCTGCGGATCCGAAAGCCACACGCCGCGGGAGACCGGAAACAGAAGGTATAGCGGTCGATCACAGATCGACGCTCGAAAGCAACGTTTAGCGGTCGATCGCAGATCGACGTTTTCCCGGGCCGCGACTGGATGACCGGCGGCCGACCGAAGCGCACGACAATCAAGGAGGATTGTCCATGACACGGATTAACACGAACGTATCGGCCCTGATCGCGCAGAACAACCTGCAGCGCGCCAACTCCGACCTGTCCACGTCGCTTCAGCGACTGAGCACCGGGTTGAAGATCAACCGCGGCGCCGACGACCCCGCCGGGCTCATCGTCTCCGAGCGCCTGCGCACCGAGATCGCCGGCATCGGGCAGGCCGTGGACAACATCGAGCGCGCCTCCAACGTCATCGCCACCACCGAGGCCGCCCTCCAGGAGATCAACTCCCTGCTGGTCTCGATCAAGGGCCTGACCATCGAGGCCGCCAACACCGGCGCCTTCTCCGCCGAGGAGATCCGCGCCAACCAGCTCCAGATCGACTCGGCCGTCGAGTCCATCACCCGCATCTCCAACACCGCCAGCTTCGCGGGGCTCAAGCTGCTCAACGGCTCGCTGGACTACATCACCAGCGGGGTCGACAGCACCCAGATCGACGACGTGCGCATCTTCGGCGCCAACTTCGGCACGGCCGAGACCGTCCCGGTCAGCATCGAGGTGCTCAACTCCGCCGAGACCGCCTCGCTGTTCATCTCCGGCAACAGCGCCGGGTTCGCCGGCCAGGTCGCCGTCAGCGGCACCTTCGAGATCCGCGGGCAGACCGGCGTCGAGGCCTTCACCGTCGTCAAGGGCCAGGCCCTCTCCTCGCTCGTGTTCAACTTCAACCAGCGCAAGGACGCCACCGGCGTCTCGGCCTCCCTCGTCGACGCCACCAACCAGACCTCCGGCGTCGTCCTGACCAGCACCGAGTACGGCTCCGACGCCTTCGTCAGCGTCCGCCACCTCGACGGCGAACGCCTGGACACCTTCGACGCCCAGGGCGGCAGCCAGGTCAACCGCGACACCGGCGAGGACGTGCTCGCCCTGGTCAACGGCAACGTCGCCCTCGGCCGCGGCCTCGACGTCAGCCTCAACACCTCCACGCTCAACCTTCACCTGACGCTGACCTCCGGCGCCGCCCAGACCCTCAACACCCCCTACGAGTTCACCATCACCGGCGGCGGGGCGACCTACCAGATCGGCCAGGAGGTCAACAGCCAGCAGCAGGTCGGCTTCGGCATCCAGTCCGTCGCCGCCAGCAGCCTGGGCAACACCATCGAAGGCTTCCTCACCTCCGTGGCCAGCGGCGGCGCCAACTCGCTGCTCAACGGCCGCGCCCGCGAGGCCGGCGAGATCATCGACCTGGCCATCGATCAGGTGTCCCAGCTTCGCGGTCGGCTCGGCGCGTTCGAGAAGAACACCCTCCAGACCACCCTGCGCAGCCAGCAGATCGCCCTGGAGAACATCACCGCCGCCGAGAGCACCATCCGCGACACCGACTTCGCCGAGGAAACCTCACGCCTCACGCGGGCCCAGATCCTCCAGCAGGCCGGCACGTCCACCCTCGCGATCGCCAACAGCACGTCGCAGGCGGTGCTGGCGCTGCTGGGGTAAGGCAGGAGGCAGGAGATAGAAGGTAGGAGGTAGGAGGTAGAAGGTAGAAGGTAGAAGGTAGGAGGTAGGAGGTAGAAGGAAGCGCGTGTCCGGCGTTTAGCGGCGGGGCACCGCCGAGCGCGCCCGAGTTCGGCGTTTAGCGGCGGGGCACCGCCCCGCGCCGGGTTTGGCAAGGCATGGGTGGCGCCGACGGCGTGACGGGGCGGTGACACCGATCGCGCGCGGCCCGTTGGGCCGCCACCAAACAATCGAATCGCGTCACCCGTTGGCTGCCGCTGAACGACGCGGTGGTTCCCCGCTAGACTGTCGGTGTGAGCCAGCGCCCGCCGAACGACGCCGAATCCAGACGCCTCCGCGACGACGCCGCCCGACGCAAGAACTGGAAGCGCTGGGGCCCGTACCTGGCCGAGCGCCAGTGGGGCACCGTCCGCGAGGACTACTCGGCCGAAGGCGCGGCGTGGTCCTACTTCCCGCACGATCAGGCCCGCAGCCGCGCCTACCGCTGGGGGGAGGACGGCCTGCTGGGCTTCTGCGACCGCCAGTGCCGCCTCTGCTTCGCCCTGGCGCTGTGGAACGGCCGCGACCCGATCCTCAAGGAACGGCTCTTCGGCCTGTCCAACCACGAGGGCAACCACGGCGAGGACGTCAAGGAGCTTTACTACTACCTCGACTCGACCCCGACGCACAGCTACGTCAAGGGGCTTTACCAGTACCCGCAGGCGGCGTTCCCGTACGAGCGGCTCGTCGAGGAGAACGCCCGCCGCGGCAAGGACGAGCCGGAGTTCGAGCTGGCGGACACCGGCGTGTTCGATGAGGACCGCTACTTCGACGTCGTGGCCGAGTACGCCAAGGCCGCGCCGAACGACGTGCTGATCCGCGTGACGGTGACCAACCGCGGGCCGGAGGCGGCACGGCTGGACCTGCTGCCGACGCTGTGGTTCCGCAACACGTGGGTCTGGGGCTGTCGGCACGAGGGGTGCACGCTCAAGCCGCGGATGGAGGTCGACGGGGACGCGGCGGTGCGGACGGACCACGAGACGCTGGGGCGGTTCGTCTGGCACGTCGATCGCGGGCCGGGCGGCGATCGTCCGCCGCTGCTGATGACCGAGAACGAGACGAACACGCGGGCGCTGTACGGCACCGAGCAGTACACGCCGTACGTGAAAGACGGCTTTCACCGCTACGTGATCGAGCGCGACGCCGAGGCGGTGAGCCCGAAGGGGGTGGGGACGAAGGCGGCGGCGCACTACCGTCTGGAGCTGGGCGCGGGGGAGTCGGCGACGGTGCGGATGCGGCTGCACGCCGAGGGCGGGGGCCCGGCGCGGCCGTTCCACGGGTTCGACACGGTGTTCGACCGCCGCATCGCCGAGGCCGACGGGTTCTACCAGTGTCACCTGCCGAAGGACCCGGAGGCGGCGAACGTCGCCCGCCGCGCCTACGCGGGCCTGCTCTGGTCCAAGCAGTTCTACCACTACATCGTGCCCGACTGGCTCGACGGCGACCCGGGCATGCCCCCGCCCCCGCCGCAGCGCCGCCGGGTCCGCAACGCCGACTGGACCCACCTCTACAGCCGCGACGTCCTGTCCATGCCCGACAAGTGGGAGTACCCGTGGTTCGCCGCCTGGGACACCGCCTTCCACATGGTCGCCCTGGCGCGCGTCGACCCCGACTTCGCCAAGAAGCAGCTCATCCTCTTCCTGCGCGAGTGGTACATGCACCCCAACGGGCAGATCCCCGCCTACGAGTTCAACCTCTCCGACGTCAACCCGCCCGTCCACGCCTGGGCCTGCTGGCGGGTCTACAAGATCACCGCCCCCCGCGGCAGGCGCGACCGCGTCTTCCTCGCCTCCGCCTTCCAGAAGCTGCTGCTCAACTTCACCTGGTGGTTCAACCGCAAGGACCCCTCCGGCCGGCACCTGTTCGCCGGCGGGTTCCTCGGCCTGGACAACATCGGCGTCTTCGACCGCTCCCAGCCCCTGCCCGACGGCACCGTCCTCCAGCAGGCCGACGGCACCGCCTGGATGGCCTTCTACTGCGCCACCATGCTCGCCATGGCCCTCGAGCTCGCCGAGACCGACCCCGAGTACGAGGACATGGCCTCGAAGTTCTTCGAGCACTTCGTCGCCATCGCCGACGCGATCAACCACCTCGGCGGCACCGGCCTCTGGTCCACCGACGACGGGTTCTACTACGACCTGCTCCGCACGCGACACCCCGACGGCTCCCACGAGAACCAGCGCATCCGCATCCGCTCGCTCGTCGGCCTGCTGCCGCTGATCGCCGTCGAGGCCCTGCCCGCCCAGACCGTCCAACGCCGATCTTCCTTCGCCAAACGCGCCCGCTGGTTCCTCGAAAACCGCAAGGACCTCCAGACCGAGTACGTGTTCACCGGTGATAACGACCACGACAAAGACACCGGCCACCGCGACGGCGTCGCCGGCGACCACGTCATGCTCGCCCTGGCCACACGCGACCGCCTCGAGCACGTCCTGCGCTACATGCTCGACGAGAGCGAGTTCCTCTCGCCCCACGGCGTCCGCTCGCTCTCGAAGTGCCACGAACGCGAGCCGTTCGTCCTGCCCGTCGACGGCCGCGAGCACCGCGTCCGCTACACGCCCGGCGAGTCGGACACCGACCTGTTCGGCGGCAACTCCAACTGGCGCGGGCCCGTCTGGTTCCCCATCAACTACCTGCTCATCGAGGCGCTCGAACGCTACCACCGCTACTACGGCGACAGCCTGCGCGTCGAGTGCCCCACCGGCTCGGGCCGACGCCTGACGCTCCTGGGCGTCGCCGACGAGCTGCGCCGACGCCTGGCCTCCCTCTTCCTGCCGGATGCCGACGGCCGCCGACCCTGCTTCGGCGACACGCCCCCGCCCGGCGCCGCCGACCCCGACTCCGACCGCATCCTGTTTCACGAGTACTTCCACGGCGAGACCGGGCGCGGCCTCGGCGCCAGCCACCAGACCGGCTGGACCGCCCTGGTCGCACGGTGCCTCGACGCCCCGGCTCGATTCGATCCGCCCACCCCCACGGGGTCGCGACGGCGCCGCCGACCCGCCCCCGTCGCTTCACAAGGAGACACGACATGACCCGACCCACGATCCCCGCCCCCGCGTTCCTCCCCCGCACCCTCGCCACCTTCCTGACCGCCACGCTCGCCGTGACGATCGGCTTGGCGACACCGGCGCCCGCCGCCTCCGACACCGACGCCTTCGTCGAAAAGATCGAGACCGCCCACGGCGCCGACGCCTGGCGCCAACACGCCGCCCTCGAGACCCGCCTGCGCGTCTCCGGGTTCGGCGGCGGGACGATCATCGACGGCACCGTCCTGTTCGACACCCCCGTCGGCCGATCACGCATCGAGCCGACCGGCGGCGTCGT
Organism: uncultured Phycisphaeraceae bacterium; assembly: GCA_964431205.1. Taxonomy (GTDB): domain Bacteria; phylum Planctomycetota; class Phycisphaerae; order Phycisphaerales; family Phycisphaeraceae; genus CAYSIX01. Next base: position 2,811 of record CAYSIX010000192.1, on the reverse strand, counting down.
CATGGTCTTCGACGGCCGGCGCGCCTGGGTCTGGCCCCCCGACGCCGAGGTCCGCAGGGCCCGCTTCCACCTGCTCACCTGGCCCTACTTCCTCGCCGCGCCCTTCAAGCTCCGCGACCCCGGCGTCCACCTCGAAGACCGCGGCGAGATGCTCCTGCAAGACGGTCGGAAGATGCCCGCCGTCAAGGTCACCTTCGACCCCGGCACGGGCGACGCGCCCGACGACTGGTACATCGTCTACCGCGACCCGCGCACCGACCGCGTCGCCGCCCTGGCCTACATCGTCACCTACGGCAAGAGCGTCGAGCAGGCCGAGAAAGAGCCCCACGTCGCCATCTACGAGGATTACCAGACCGTCGACGGCGTCGCCCTGCCCACGCGCATCCGCTTCTACGACTGGTCGGAGGACAAGGGCGCCTACGGCGACGCGCTCGGCGAGGTCGTCGTCGAGTCGATGCGCTTCCGCGACGACCTCTCGGACGACGCGTTCGTCAAGCCCGCCGGCGCCCGCGAGGACAAGCTGCCGGAATGACGCCTCGACGCCGACCGTTCGCCATGGCGCGGCGCGTAACCCGCCCGACGTTTTCCGCCCCTTCGTGGCCGGCGGTGGACGTGAATCAGGTTTCAGGAGCAACGGCATGAATCGTGAGGCGACGTTCAACCCGTTCGAGGACGCGATCCGCCGGCTGGACACGGCCGGCAAGCTCGCCGACACGGACCCCGAGACGCTCGAGCGCCTGCGCCACCCGCGCGCCATGCTCCAGGTCGCCGTGCCCGTCCGCCGCGACGACGGGTCGCTGAGCATCTACACCGGCTACCGCGTCCGCCACGACGACACCCGCGGGCCGGCCAAGGGCGGTATCCGCTACCACCCCGAGGTCGACCTCCACGAGGTCAAGGCCCTGGCCTTCTGGATGACCTGCAAGTGCGCCGTCATGGACCTGCCCTTCGGCGGGGCCAAGGGCGGCGTCACCGTCGACCCCAAGTCCCTCTCGCCCCTCGAGCTCGAACGCCTCTCCCGCGGGTTCATCGACCAGGTCGCCGACTTCATCGGCCCCGACACCGACGTGCCCGCCCCCGACGTCTACACCAACGCCCGCATCATGGGCTGGATGATGAACCAGTACTCGAAGATCCGCCGGCAGCACTGCCCGGGCGTGATCACGGGCAAACCCATCGAGCTCGGCGGCAGCCGCGGTCGCGAGGCCGCCACCGGCCGCGGCGCCTACCACTGCATCAAACGCCTCGAGACCCACCGCGGGTGGGACCCGGCCAAGATCACCGTCGCCATCCAGGGCTTCGGCAACGGCGCCCAGCACGTCGCCCGCCCCCTGCACCGCGACGGGTACCGCATCGTCGCCGTCAGCGACTCCCGCGGCGGGATCTACAAGAAAAAGGGCTTCGACGTGCCCAGCCTCATCCGCGTCAAGAACGAGTCCCGCCGCCTCGAGGCCGTCTACTGCGAGGGCTCGGTCTGCGAGGCCGTCCCCGCCGACCCGATCACCAACCAGGAGCTGCTCGAGCTCGACGTGGACGTGCTCATCCCCGCCGCCCTGGGCAACGTCATCACCGCCGACAACGCCCGGCGCGTCAAGGCCGACGTGATCGTCGAGATCGCCAACGGCCCGCTGACCACCGAGGCCGACCAGATCCTCGCCGCCGCCGACGACAAGCTCATCGTGCCGGACATCCTCGCCAACGCCGGCGGGGTCACCGTCAGCTACTTCGAGTGGGTCCAGAACCGCGAGGGGCTCTACTGGCCCGAGAAAGACGTGTACGACCGTCTCGAGCAGCGCATGAACGAGCAGTTCGACGCCGTCTACGAGCGCACACGCGATCAGGAGGTGGACATGCGCACCGCCGCCTACGCCCACGCCCTGACGCGCATCGGCGCCGCCGTCGAGGCCGGCGGCACACAGAAATACTTCGCGAACAGCAGGTGAGGGAGCGGGCGAAGTGCAGAAGCGCGAGCCAATGTCTCAGCCGTGAAGGGTCGGGCGGAGAAGTAATGAGCCCCAGGGATGTGCCTAGCGATGCCCTGTCACATCCAATTTGCGAGGCAATTGGCTAACCTCTGAGGCATCAAGAAACATGTACCCTTCGCCAACGCGTTCACGCGCCATTTCAGCTAATGGACAATCTTGATCGCCGTTCCGAGTGAGACCAACATGGACGAATTGTGCATGATCTGAAACGTGCCCCAATAACTCACGGATTTCCACGTCGTCGGGTGCCTTCCCGGATACGCCGCACGCCACGACCAGGTTGGCTTCTGTTAGCGCTCTTGAAGCTTCACGATGGACAATGAAGGTTGGGTTCAAGCGATCATTACCGTGAAAGCCGGGCGGTACAAGGTCGGGAAGAAACGGGAAATGGGCAAGACCGCGACATTGGAAAGTTCGCATTCCGGCGAGTATGTTTGTGTCCCACTGTCGATCAACTAGCCAAGGATTAGGCGTATGTCCGAACGGCGACGGATTCGGATAGCTGGTCAAGATCGACCCGTGAAGTTTTAGGACAGGTATTTGATTAACCAATAAATAGTCAATTGGATAGTCGGCATCAGTAACAGGTGCTGAGAATCCGACGCCTAAGGCATCATAGAGCAGACTTTCCAAGACAGCATCATAATTTAAGGTTATGGGTGTCATACAAAAATGGTCAAACAGATATCCCAATACTGACACCCATGGCCAGTCCCGATTGTGTGTTAAAATGAGCGACATCAGGTGATGGACAGATCGAAAGTAGTGCCAAAGAACGCGTGTGAGAAGCCCGCGTTAGCCCGGCTGTAACCGATGCAGCATCAGA
>CAYSIX010000191.1:0-8124 GCA_964431205.1 uncultured Phycisphaeraceae bacterium | reverse complement strand
CTGCTGATCTCGATCCTGCTGCCGGCGCTGGGCAAGGCCACGGCCTCAGCGCGCAACGCCCTGTGCCTGTCCAACTGCCACCAGATGGTCATCGCCCAGCTCGCCTACGCGACCGATAACAAGCAGACCCTGCCGGCGCCGATGACCGACACCGACGTCAACACCGAGGGCCTGGTTTATCCTTGGCAGGCCACCGTGTACGAGTACGTCACCGGCTCCAGGCTCGACGACAGCCAGCTCGTCAGCGGCGCCACCCACGACTACCTCGACGGCTCGGCCTTCGAGTGCCCCCAGGCGACCTTCAACCACGACGGCGGCTTCTGGACCATCACCTACGCCATGAACGTGGACCTGCCCGGCATCTCCCGGCAGAAGAACCCCGAGGTCTTCTCCTTCGGCGACCGCATGGACGTCCAGTTCAAGCTGCTCGACCCGATCCAGACCCCCTCGGCGACGTTCCTGCTCGGGGACGGCTCGGGCGTGGTCATCTCGGCCCGCAACGCCGGCGACAAGGATCAGATCACCGCGATGGGCTCCGAGGCCGGCGGCGGCGGGTTCGATACCGTCACAAGCGTCGGCGGCCAGTTCAACCGCCACGACGACAACGTCAACGTCGCCCTCGTCGATGGCTCCGTCCGCTCGCGCAACTGGCTCAGCTCCGAAGAGGACATCCCCGTGCCCGACCGCCTCGGGCCCATGGTCCCCGAGACCTTCGACCGTGAGGTCCAGCTGTTCTGGTTCGGGCGCACCAGCGACCTGCCCACCGCCACACAATGGCGGGTCGGAAGATAGCGCCAAGCGACGACAGGTCGCTATAATGGTCTGAGTCGGCCGACCGACAACCCACTGACCCCCGGAAGCGCTCGGCGTCCTGGTTTCCAGGCGCCGGGCGTTTTTTTCGGACTGTACTGATCCGGCGAGCGCCAGCCTCACGGGCCTATGATAAAGATCGGTTCCAGCGATCGGCGCAGCCGACGCGCGACGGTCGTTCCGGAGATGGCTTTTCGCTTGGCTCGCCGGAAGATGGAGCCGATGTATCGGACAGGATCTGCTGACCAGTCGGGACCGGGTTGAATGACGACGATGACCGACAGCCGGGTGGCCACGGAGGGCGGGACGCGGACGTTCACGCTGGCCGAGGCGGTAGCGCATCTGAGCGGGTTCGACGGCCCACCGGGCGAGTTCCTGCACGAGCTGCTGTCGATGCAGTGTCAGGTGGCGGCGGCGGACGGGGCGGCGGTCATGCGGCTGGCGGCGAAGGATCACGTCGAGCCGGTGGCGGTCTACCCGCGTCTGGAGGCCGGCGAGGAGCCGCCGGGCTGGCTGTCTCAGGCCGCCCACGCCGTGCCACGGGCGCTCGACGCCGGCGAGACCGTCATCGCGACCCTGCCGCCCGAGGATCAGATGCTCGGCGCCGAGCAGGACCGCTCGCTGATCCTGGTGCCGCTGAAGCGGCTGGTGAACGAGCCGGCGGCGGCGGCGTTTTTCGTTCAGACCTCCGATCAGCTCGTGCTCGACCAGTGCCAGGAGCGGATCGAGCTGACCATCAGCCTGCTGAGCCTCTACCGCATGCGGCAGGCGATGCTCCGCCGCGAGGCGGACACGCAGGTCCTCTCGACGGCGCTGGAGGTGCTGGCGGCGTCGAACAAGCACGCCAAGGCCCGTCCCGCGTCGATGGCGTTCTGCAACGAGCTGGCCACCCGCTGGAAGGCCGAACGCGTCAGCCTCGGGTACAAGTCCGTCACGGGCAAGTACGTCAAGGTCGCGGCGATGAGCCAGACCGAGCACATCAGCCGCAAGATGAAGATCGTCCAGGACCTCGAGAGCACGATGGAGGAGTGCCTGGACCAGGACCTGGAGGTGATCCACCCGGCCGGTCCGGAGGCGACGACGATCACGCGGGCGGCGGCGCAGCTCTCGCAGCGGCATGGGCCGACGGCGGTGTACAGCCTGCCGCTGCGGCGGGGCGGCGAGTGCCTGGGGGTCCTGACGGTTGAGCGGCCGAGCGACAACCCCCTGACCCTGCGCGAGCTGGAGGGGCTGCGGTTGACGGCGGACCTGTGCACCGCCCGGCTGATCGACCTGCACGAGCGCGACCGCTGGTTCGGCGCCCGCTGGGCCCACAGCGCCCGCAAGGCCGCCGCCGCCCTCGTCGGGCCACGCCACACCTGGGCCAAGGTCACGGCCCTGGCGCTCACCGCCGTTACGCTCTTCCTCTGCTTCGCCAAGGGCACGTACAAGGTCGAGTCGCCGTTCGTGGTCGAGTCGCGGGTCCGGCAGGTGATCACCGCCCCGTTCGACGGGTTTATCGAGACCGCGAGCGTGGAAACGGGCGACGAGGTCGTGGCGGACCAGACGGTCCTGGCGTCGCTGGACACGCACGAGCTGCGTCTGGAGGTGGGGCGGCTGGCGGCGGAGCTGGCCGGCTTCCTCAAGGAGGCGGAGCTGGCGCGGGACGAGGGCAAGCCGATCGAAGTGCAGATCGCGCGGCAGCGTGCCGAACGGGTTCGAGCGGAGAAGGCGTTGATCGAGAAGCAGATCGCCGACGCCGAGCTGCGCAGCCCCGTCAGCGGGGTCGTGCTCGAGGGCGACCTGAAGCGCCGCGTGGGCGGGCCGGTCAAGAAGGGCGACGTGCTGTTCGTGGTCGCGCCGCTGGACACGCTTCGGGCGGAGCTGAGCGTGCCGGAGGACCGCATCGGCGACATCTCGGTCGGCGATCGCGGCGAGCTGGCGTCCGCGTCGCACCCCGGCGTGTACCTGCCGTTCGAGGTCGAGAAGATCAACCCGCTGGCCGAGGTCAACGAACAGCGCAACGTGTTCAAGGTCCGCGTGCGATTGCTCGAGACCCGGCCGTGGCTGCGTCCCGGGATGGAGGGCGTGGCCAAGGTGGACGCCGGCGAACGCCACTACGCCTGGATCTGGACGCGCGCGGCCATCAACTGGCTGCGCATGCAACTGTGGTGGTGAGCGAAGGTTCAAGCCCGAGGCGCGGCGGACGGAAGGAAATCGCCGCACGAAGCGAGTCTTTGGCCCAATGACGCCAAGACGCGGAGACGCCAAGCCGCCAAGGAAGTCAATAGCAAAGAGCTTCCATAGATCCTCCCGCCTATCTTGGCGTCTCATGATCCTGGCGACTTGGCGTTGCTTTCCGTGCCCTGCGTGTCTCCATGGTTAGTTCCGTATGGCGGTGAAGCGGCCGACATTCAGTGAGTCCTGGCACCGCGTGGCGGAGCTGACGCCGCGGCTGCGCTCGGTCGTGCAGGCCTACCGCCAGCACTACCGCGGCAAGCTGTGGTACGTCCTGCGCGACCCGACCAACAACAAGTTCTACCGGCTGGACGAGGCGGGCTACCACTTCGTCGCGCTGCTGGACGGCCGACGCACCGTCGACGCCGCCTGGAAGCTGAGCAACGAGCAGCTCGGCGACCGCGCCCCGACGCAGGGCGAGGCGATCCAGATGCTCGGCCAGCTCTACATGTCGAACCTGCTGGAGGCGAACCTCTCGCCCGACGCCGCCGGCATGTTCGAGCGGTACAAGAAACGCGTGCAGCGCGAGGTCGGCAGCTACCTGAAGAACCTGCTGTTCGTGCGGATCCCGCTGTTCGATCCGGATCGGATCCTGGACCGCTGGGTGGGCGTGGTCGGCTGGCTGTTCGGGCCCGTCGGGCTGACGCTGTGGGCGGTGCTGATGGCCTTCGGGCTGGCGTCGCTGGCCGGCCGCGGCGGCGACCTGCTCGATCAGTCCGCCGGCATCCTCGACCCGAACAACCTCTTCCTGCTCTACATCAGCTTCGCCGTCATCAAGGCCATCCACGAGTTCGGCCACGGGTTCGCGTGCAAGCACTTCGGCCAGCGCGACAGCGGTGGGGGCGAGGTCCACACCGTCGGCATCATGCTGCTGGTGTTCATGCCCGTGCCGTACGTCGACGCGACCAGCTCCTGGTCCTTTCGCAGCAAGTGGCACCGCGCGTTCGTGGGCGCCGCGGGCATGTACTTCGAGCTCGCCGTCGCCGCCGTCGCCGCCATGGTCTGGGCCAACACCGCCGAGGGCCAGACCCTCCACGCCATCGCCTACAACGTCATCTTCGTCGCCGGCGTCTCCTCCATCCTCTTCAACGGCAACCCCCTCATCCGCTTCGACGGCTACTACATCCTCTCCGACCTGCTCGAGCTGCCCAACCTCATGCAGCGAAGCAAGGAGTACGTCTATTACCTCGTCAAGAAGTACGTCTACGGCGTCAAGAACCCCCGCAACCCCGCCCACAGCCATCGTGAACGCTTCTGGCTCTTCGCCTACGCCGTTACCTCCTTCATCTACCGCATCTTCCTGTCGGTGACCATCCTTCTGTTCGTCGCCGACAAGCTGTTCTTCATCGGGGCGCTGCTGGCGATCATGGCCATCGTCGGCTGGGTCATCGTGCCGATCGGCAAGTTCATCCACTACCTGGCCAATCACGCCGATCTGATGCGTGTCCGTACGCGCGCCGTGACGATCTCGGTCGGAACGATCGCCGCGATCCTGCTGCCGCTGTTCGTGATTCCCGTGCCCGACCACGATCGGGCGACGGGGATCGTCGAGCCGGTGCGCTTCGAGGTCGTCCACACCACCGAGGACGGGTTCATCGAGCACGTGCTGCCCTCGGGCACGCCGGTCCAGCCGGGCGGTCCGCCGATCCTCGTGGCCCGCAACGACGAGCTGCGCACGCACCGCGATCAGCTCGTCGCCGAGCTGGGCTTCTACCGTGCTCAATACCACAAGGCCCGGGAGGAGTCGCGGGCTCAGGCCCAGGCCGTCCTCGAGCAGGTCCGCACCGTGCAGCAGCAGTTGGAACGCATCGAGCAACGGCTGGCGCGCCTGCGCATCGACCCGCCCGTCGCCGGCGTCTGGGTCAGCCACGAGCTCGAGTCCGTCTCGGGCATGTACCTGCCGCGCGGCGAGCCCGTCGGCGTCGTCGCCTCGCTCGACGAGCTGATCGTCCGCGCCACCGCCGGGCAGTCCCTCGGCCCGCGCCTGTTCACCGAGGTCGGCACGGGCGCGTCCGTCGAGATGCGCGTCCTGGGTCGGCCCGACGTCCTGATCGAGGGCGTCATCACCCGCCTGCTGCCCGCCGGTCAACGGCAACTGCCGTCGCCGGCCCTGGGTTATAACGCCGGCGGGCCCGTCGCCGTCCGCGAGACCGACGAATCCGGCCGCGAGGCCGCCGAGCCGTTCTTCGAGGTCCGCGTCGAGCCGCGATTCTCCACGGTCGCCGCTTCGGGCCACGCGTCCGCCCCGCCGCTGCTCGCCGGTCAGCGCGTCGTCGTCCGGTTCAAGCTGGACGACAAGCCGCTCATGCAGCAGTGGTGGCGTTCGATCCGACAAGTGGTTCAGCAGAGGTTCCAGATCTGATTCTTCGCGGGCGGCGCCGTGACTTGTCGCCGCCGCACCGCGTGAGCATCGACCATGGCGAGCATCACCCACAAGCTGGACGGCATCCCCGACCTGGATCAGATGCCCGAGATGCCCGGCGGCGTGGCCGACGCCGCCGCCGTCACCGCCACCTCCGTGCCCGCGCCCGCCTGGCGCACGCTCGCCTCGCCGCCCAAGGCCGAGAAGCTGCCCAAGGGCCTCGACGCCGCCTGGGACGCCTGCGTGGCCTTCGTCGTCCCGCTGATCCCGCGCACCGGCCGGCTCATGCGACGCGCCCAACGCATCGTCGCCATGGACCAACGCGTCGCACGACTCGCCGACGATCAACTGCGCAGTCAGGCCATGGCCATGCGCGAACGCTTCCGCCTCGGCCGCGAAACCCGCGCCGACGTCGACACCGCCCTTGCCCTGATCCGCGAGGCCTCGCGACGCGTGCTCGGCCTGCACCACCACCCCGTCCAGGTCGCCGCCGCCCTCGGCCTCGTCCGCGGCTGGCTCGTCGAGCTGGCCACCGGCGAGGGCAAGACCCTCGCCGCCACCATGCCCGCTATCCTCGCCGGCTGGCGCGGCCGCGGCTGCCACGTCATCACCGTCAACGACTACCTCGCCAAACGCGACGCCGACGAGATGCGACCCCTCTACGCCTTCTGCGGCCTCACCGTCGCCCACGTCGACGGCTCCATGGACCCACGCCGGCGACGCGCCGCCTACCGCGCCGACATCACCTACGCCACCAACAAGGAGGTCGCCGCCGACTTCCTCCGCGATCAGCTCGCCCTCGGCACCAGGCGCGGCCTGACCGACTCGCTGCTCGCGAAGTACAACGGCGGCGGCGGCGGACACGCCGCCAGCCCCGACTCGCTGGTCATGCGCGGCCTGGCGACCGCCATCGTCGACGAGGTCGACTCCATCCTCATCGACGAGGCCGTCACGCCCCTGATCATCTCCGGCGACGTCCCCGACGCCGACGACCGCATCGAGGCCTACGAGCAGGCCCTGCAACTGGCCGACCAGCTCCAGCAGGGCCGACACTACCGCGTCAACCACCGCTACCGCGAGGTCGAGCTGACGCCCCGCGGCCGACGGGCGCTCGCCCAGCTCGCCGCCCCGCTCGGCGGCGTCTGGGCCGCCGCACGACGCCGCGAGGAGCTCGTCGCCCAGGCCCTGACCGCACGCGTCATGTACCTCCGTGGCAAACAGTACATCGTCCAGGACGGCAAGATCGTCATCATCGACGAGTTCACCGGACGCCTCATGCCCGACCGCACCTGGCGCAACGGCATGCACCAGCTCATGGAGGCCAAGGAACGCCTCGACGTCAACCCCCCCAAGGAGACCCTCGCCCGCCTCAGCTTCCAGCGCTTCTTCCGCCTCTACCACCGGCTCAGCGGCATGACCGCCACCGCCTGGGAGGTCCGCCGCGAGCTCTGGCAGGTCTACAAGCTCAAGACCGTCCGCGTCCCCACGCACCGGCCGTGCATCCGCCGGCACGCCGCCGACCGCGTCTTCGGCACCGCCGACGCCAAGTGGCACGCCGTCGTCGCCGAGGTCCAACGCGTCCACCGCCAGGGCCGGCCCGTCCTGGTCGGCACCCGCAGCGTTCAGGCCAGCGAGCACCTCAGCGCCCTGCTCACCGCCCAGGGCCTGACCCACGAGGTGCTCAACGCCGAGCGACACGCCGAGGAGGCACGCATCGTCGCCGAGGCCGGCCAGCCCGGCCGCATCACCGTCGCGACCAACATGGCCGGCCGCGGCACCGACATCAAGCTCGGACCCGGCGTCGCCGACCGCGGCGGCCTCCACGTCATCGCCACCGAACGACACGAGTCCCGACGCATCGACCGCCAGCTCTTCGGCCGATGCGCCCGACAGGGAGACCCCGGCAGCGTCGCCGTCCTGCTCAGCGTCCAGGACGAGCTCATCCACCGCTACGGCAGCGCCGCCGTCCGCCGCGCCGCCGCCACCCTCGCCGGCAACCACCGCCAGCTCGCCCGGCCCCTCGCCTCCCCCGTCATCTCCCGCGCCCAGGCCCGCGCCGAACGCATCGCCAAGGCCCAACGCAAGGCCGTGCTCAAAACCGACGATTGGCTCGACCAGGCCCTCGGCTTCGCCGTCCCCGAAGCCTGACCCGAACCGAGCGGACCGGTCGCCAGCCCCCCGACGTCCCCGCCGATGACCGCGAGCGCCACGTTTCGCCGGCGGGCCTGCCCGCCGCTGCGAACGCCCACCGATGACCGCGGGTCTTTGCGCGGCCGTCGCCCCGGCCGCCCGGGGCACTGCGTGCCACCCGCTAAACGGCCCCACGCCCCTCCACGCCCGCACTCGGCTCCTTCCCCCTTCCACACTCGTCTGCAAACCGGTCTCGAACTGGTCGGGAAACTGGTCTGGTTTCCACAGCGCGCTTGCCCAAACCAGACCAGTGGTGGAGAAGTGGCCAGTGGTCCAGTGACCCAGGGGTCGAGTGGTGGTCGAGCAATCCCGTGACGCCATCATCTGACCTTTCCAGTCGTCCAGCTTCCTGCCTCCTGACTCCTTCCCTCCTGACTCCTGACTCCCGTCTTCTGTCTACTGTCTCCTGTCTTCTATCCTTTCACCCTTGGCCCATCGGCCGGCCCGGTGCGCACACGCCGGCCCGTCCCCGCCTCACGCCGGGCCGCCAAGAGGCACGAGCAAGCGCCCGGGCGCATCGCCAATCCATCAAAACGTGCGCATCA
>CAYSIX010000190.1:0-8125 GCA_964431205.1 uncultured Phycisphaeraceae bacterium | reverse complement strand
GGGTCCGTGCTGCGCGAGGACTTCGGGCCCGACAGCGACGTGGACGTGCTGGTGACGTTTGAGCCGGGTGCCCCGTGGAGCCTGTGGGAATGGCCGGCCATGATGGAAGAGCTGAAGGAGATTTTCGGCCGCGAGGTTGACCTGGTGGAGAAGGACGCGGTGCGAAACCCGTTCCGGCGCCATCACATCATGCACAACCATAGGGTGGTATATGCAGCCTGAGCAGCGCGACGCGGCCCTGTTGCTCGATATGCTCAACGCCGTCAGGCATGTGGTTCGGTTCGCGGAAAACAAGACGTATGAACAACTCATCGATGATCTTCAGTTCCGCCTGGCGGTCGAACGTCTCATCGAGATCATCGGTGAAGCGGCGCGGGGTGTGTCTCCAAACTTCAAACTCGCACATCCCGAGATACAGTGGAAAGGCATCGTCGCCCAACGCCACGTGTTGGCACATGAATATGACAGAATCAAACATGAACGCATCTGGGAGATTGTCACCGTTCACGTGCCGACGTTGATTCAGCAACTGGAACCTTTAATACCGCCGCTGCCCGATGAGGGGACCCCGAAACAGCAACCATGACCGCCGCCTACACCGCCCGCGACATCACCGTCCTCGGGGGCCTCGACCCCGTCCGCAAGCGCCCGGGCATGTACATCGGCGGCGTCGGGTCCACCGGCCTGCGCCACCCGGTCTGGGAGATCCTCGACAACGCCGTCGACGAGGCGACGATCCCGACAGCACGCGTGGAGAATCGTGCGTGAGCGGGACGCGGGAGCGAGTCCGCAAGCTGGCGCGGAACGGCGATCATCGCCTTTCGGAACACGCCCGGCGACGGCTGCTGCGGGCCGGCGTCGCCGAGACCGAGGCGCTGGCCGGGATCGAGAACGCGATCGTGATCGAGGACTACCCGGACTATCCAAAGGGGCCCTGCGTGCTGGTGCTTCAGCGGGACGACGATAACCTGCCCTACCATGCACTTTGGGGCGTTCCGAGACGGTTCGAGCGGCCGGCGGTCCTGATCACCGTGTACCGCCCGGACCCGCGTCGCTGGAGCGATGATTTTCGTTCCCGATTGTGATGGGCAAGATCGTACGGAGCCCGGCCATGACCGATGTGCCAGAAAAAAAGCAACAAGGCCGTAGCGTGCAGGACACGATCCGGCAGGTCCTCCTGCGGGAGTGGGACCCCATCGGGATCAAGGACGTTCCCGAAAGCCAGGACGAGTACGACGCCTACATCGGAGGCATCTACAGGCTGCTGGCACGCGGCGCCACCGAGAGCCAAATCGTCGAGCATCTGGATCGCATTGAGTCCGAGCAGATGAGTTGGTCTCGCCCTGACAAGGATGAGCTGCTCCCGGTAGCGCGAAAACTGCTCAGCCTCAACGTCCGCCTGAAACAGGCGGGTTAACTTCAACACAAAACAGAATCCTGCCGCCAGCCGGCCCAAGACTTGCCATGACCACCGCCACCACACGCACACGATCGGCCTACACCGCCCGAGACATCACCGTCCTCGAGGGCCTCGACCCCGTCCGCAAGCGCCCGGGCATGTACATCGGCGGCGTCGGGTCCACCGGCCTGCACCACCTGGTCTGGGAGATCCTCGACAACGCCGTCGACGAGGCCATGAACGGCTTCGCCTCCGAGATCAACGTCACCCTGCACAAGGACGGCTCGTCGATCACCGTCAGCGACAACGGCCGGGGCATCCCCGTCGATACCCACCCGAAATACAAGAAACCGGCGCTGGAGATCATCCTCGGCACGCTCCACGCCGGCGGCAAGTTCGAGAACGTCAACTACAAGACCGCCGGCGGGCTCCACGGCGTCGGCGCCTCGGTCGTCAACGCCCTGTCCAAGAAGCTCGTCGCCACCGTCAAACGCGACGGCCACGAGTGGGAGATGACCTTCTCCGCCGGCAAGCCCACCTCCAAGCTGCGCAAAAAGGGCAAGGCCCGCGGCACCGGCACGACCATCTTCTTCCACCCCGATCCGCTGATCTTCCCCAAGCTCACCTTCGATGCCGAGCTCATCCGCCACCGCCTCGAGGTCACCAGCTACCTGCACAAGGGCGTCCGCGTCGTCTTCATCGACGAGACCGCCCCCAACGGCCCCCGACGCGACGCCTTCCAGCACGACGACGGCATCCTCGCCTACCTGCGCAAGGTCCTCGAGGAGCGATCGGCCAAACCCGTTCACGACGCCCCCTTCACCCTCGAACGCGACAACGGCGAACGCATCGAGCTCGCCTTCCAGTGGACCGAGTCCACCGACGAGCACGTGCGCAGCTACGTCAACGGCATCCCCACCGCCTCCGGCGGGACGCACGAGAACGGCCTGCGCACCGGCCTGGGCAAGGCCATCCGCAACTACATCGAGACCCACAACCTCACGCCCCGCGGCGTCAAGATCGCCCACGAGGACATCCGCGAGGGCCTGGTCGCCATCCTCTCCCTGTTCATCCGCGACCCGCAGTTCCAGGGCCAGACCAAGGACCGTCTGAACAACCCGGAGACGACCAACCTCGTCGACGCCGCCGTCCGCCAGTCCTTCGAGCACTGGCTCAACCACAACCGCACGGCGGCCGAGGCGATCGTCGCGCGCATCATCCTCGCCGCCCGCGCCCGCGAGGCGTCGCGCGCCGCCTCGGCGTCGATCAGCCGCAAGTCCGCCACCTCCCGCGCCAACCTGCCCGGCAAGCTCAGCGACTGCTCGAGCACGTCGCGCGACGACTCGGAGCTGTTCATCGTCGAGGGCGACTCGGCCGGGGGCTCGGCCAAGCAGGGCCGCGACCGCGCCCGCCAGGCCATCCTGCCCCTGCGCGGCAAGGTGCTCAACACCGAGGGCGCGTCGCTCAAGAAGGTCCTGGACAACCGCGAGCTGGCCGACCTGGTCACCGCCCTGGGCTGCGGCCTGGGGCCCGACGCCGACCCGGCGCGCCTCCGCTACCAGCGCGTCATCCTGCTCGCCGACGCGGACTCCGACGGCCACCACATCACCACCCTGCTGCTGACGTTTTTTTACCGCTACCTGCCCCAGCTCATCCGTGACGGGCGCGTGTACCTCGCCGTCCCGCCGCTGTACCGCATCGACATCGGCAAGCAGACCTACTGGGCCGCCGACGACGCCGACCGCGACCGCATCCTCAAGCAGCACGGCAACGGCAAGGCCGACATCACCCGGTTCAAGGGCCTGGGCGAGATGATGCCCAAGACGCTGTGGGAGACGACGCTCGACCCGAAGACCCGCCGGCTGCTGCGCGTGGAGATCGACGATCAGCTCGAGACCGACCGGACGATGTCCGACCTGATGGGCAAGGACCCGGCGGCGCGGTTCCGCTTTATCATGGAGCGGGCCGAGGAGGCCGAGGAGCTCGATGTGTAGCCGAGCCGCTCGACGCGGCGTCTGACCGTCAGGAGTTGCCCATGCCCGAACAGGAGCTGAGTGAAGCGCAGATCGTCGAGGCGGCGCGTGAGCTGGTGCGGGCGCGTTTCGTCGGCGTGCTCTCGACGGTGGACGAGCAGGGCCGGCCGTGGAGCCGATTCATGTCCGCCGTGCTCGACCCCGACGACCCGAACCGGCTGCTGAGCGTCAGCGCCCGCGGGGCGCGGAAGCTCGACCAGCTCGCCGCCGACGAGCACGTCTGCTGGCTGTTCAGCGACGAGCGGCACGAGGAGGTCGCGACGTTCTACGGCGTGGCCCAGACATTCGAGCACGACACCGAGGCCTCGCCGCTGTGGCAGCGCCTGCGCGAGGCGAGCCACCCCTACGCCATGGACGTGCTCAGCGACCCGGAGAACCTCTGGTTCGTCGCGATGGAGACGACGGTGCAGCGCATCGAGTACCTCGCCCCGGCCAAGGACCTGACGCACCCGGTCAGCGTCAAACCCTAGCCGCGGACCAGAACCGTCTCGGTCTGCTCGTGATGGCGACCCGTAGCGATGCCACGGCTTGGCTTCAAGCCAAGCCGTGAAGAGACGGCGATGGGCGGCCATGTTCACATCGGGCGTGTGACCGCGTATCGGCACGGCTTGACCCCGCGGTCAAGCCGTGGCATCGAAGAACCGGGTCAAGCCGTGGCATTTCCGATTGTTCTCGTCTCCGGGCTCTCTGCCGTGACTGATCCGCGTCAGTCGCTCACGCCCGGCGCGAAGCCGCGGCGCATGGTGTTCTCGCAGACGGCGCGCGGCTCGACGAACTGGAGCAGGTAGTCGGGCCCGCCGGCCTTCGAGCCCACGCCCGAGAGCCCGAACCCGCCGAACGGCTGCCGCCCGACCAGCGCGCCGGTGATGCCGCGGTTCAGGTACAGGTTGCCGACGCGGAAGGCGCGGCGGGCGCGATCGAGGTGCTTCGGCGTGCGGCTGAACACGCCACCGGTCAGCTTGTACGCCGAGCCGTTGGCGATCTTCAAGGCCTCGTCGAAGTCGGCGGCGCGCATCACGGCCAAAACCGGGCCGAAGACCTCTTCGCGGGCCAGGCGGTGGTGCGGCTCGACGCCGGTGAAGATGTGCGGGCCGACGTGGCGCGGGCCTAGGTCGGTGACGTCGCCGGCGAAGGCGAGCTTGCCCTCCTCGCGGGCGAGGTCGATGTAACGGCGGACTTTCTCGGCGGCGGCGTCGTCGATCAGGGGGTTGACGTCCGTCGCCGGGTCGGCCGGGTCGCCGATCACCAGCGCCCGCGTCGATTCGACCAGCCGACGGACGAACGTCTCGTACACCTCGTCGAGCACGATCACCCGGCTGCACGCCGAGCACTTCTGCCCCGCGTACCCGAACGCCGACGACCGCACCCCCGCCACCGCCTCGTCCAGGTCCGCCGAGCTGTCCACGACGATCGCGTTCTTGCCGCCCATCTCGCAGACGACTCGCTTGACGTGCGGCTGCTCCTGCGGCGTGTGTCCCGCGGCGGCGAGGATGTCCAGCCCCACCGCCTTCGAGCCCGTGAACGCGATCAGCGCCACACGCGGGTCCCGCACCAGCGCCGCGCCGACCGTCTCGCCCACGCCCGGCAGAAAGTGCAACGCCTCGCGTGGCACGCCCGCCTCCCACAGCACCTCGCACAGGCGCTTCGCCGTCGCCGGCGTCTGCTCCGCCGGCTTGACCACCACGGTATTGCCCGTCACCAGCGCCGCGACCGTCATGCCCGCGCAGATCGCCAGCGGAAAGTTCCACGGGCTGATCACCGCCGCCACGCCCCGCGGCTGGTACCACAGCTCGTTCAGCTCGCCGGCGAAGTCGCCCAGCCGCCGCGGCTCGAACAGCCCCACCGCCCGACGCGCGTAGTACTCGCAGAAGTCGATCGCCTCGCACACGTCGCCGTCGGCGTCCCGCCACGGCTTGGCCGCCTCACGCAGCACCAGCGCCGCCAGCTCGTCCCGCTGCGCCCGCATGCGCTCGGCCGCCGCCACGATCAGACCGGCCCGCTCGCGCGCGTCACGATCACGCCACGCCGCAAATGCCTCGGACGCGATCCGCACCGACTCCGCGGCGTCCGCCTCCGTCGCGTCGATCGGCACCGCCGGCACCCTCACCCGCCCGACCGCCGCCGCGAACGCCCCGCGTTGATCCGCGTCGGCGAAGTCCCGCGGCGGCTCGTTCGTGAACGGCTGACCGTCCGCCACGCCCTCGACCCCGGGCGCCAAACCGTGATCGCGTTGTGGCGCGTCGGCCACGCCGTCATCGTCGTTCGACTCGGCCACGCGCGGCGGCGCCAGCAGCGTCTCGTCATCGGCGCCCTCGGCAAAGCCCCCGCGCAGCCACGACTCGTTCGACGTGTTCTCCAGCAGCCGTCGCACCAGGTAGGCCATCCCCGGGATCATCTGCCCGACCGGCACGTACTCGCGCACACGCAGGCCACGATCCACGCACGCCGCCTTCAGCTCGTCCGCCATGCCGTGCAGCATCTGGACCTCGACCGCCTCCGCCGGCAGGTCGCGCCGCTCGGCCAGCGCCAGCCCGCACGCCAGCGACCGCGCGTTGTGCGAGCCCAGCGCCAGCGTGATCCCGCCCTCGCCGGCGGCGCCCGGCGTCGCATCGATCAGCCGTGCCGCCATCCGCTCGAAGCACGCGTCCGTCTCGGCCTTGCGCGCCCAGACCGGACGCGGCCAGCCCATCATCTCCGCGTGGATCGTCTCGTAGTCCCAGTACGCGCCCTTGATCAGCCGAACGCTGACCCGCCGGCCGGCCGCGCGGGCCCAGTCGATCAGGTCGGCCGCGTCGCGTTCGCCGCTGCGCAGGTACGCCTGCAGCGCGATCCCCGCGGGGAAGTCCACCGCCTCGCAGCACCGCTTGAACACCGCGATCGTCAGGTCCTTGAGCTGGTGCTGCTCCATGTCGAAGTTGATGAACACGCCGTGGCGAGCCGCGGCCTCGAGAATCGGACGCAGCGAACGGGTCAACCGGTCGAGCGAATCGTCGAAGCACGCCGGGTCCGTTCGCGGCGAGAGCGAGCTGACCTTCACCGACACGTTCACCCGCGGGATCGCGCCCAGGTGATCGCGCGCCTGGCGCGGGGCGTCCGGCCAGTCGGCGACGCGCCCCGGCAGCCGCTCGATCAGGTCCAGGTAACGCTGACGGTACGCGTCGGCCTCGGCCTCGCTCACGCACGCCTCGCCCAGAAGGTCCACGCTGAACCCGATCCCCTTGTCCCACAACTCACGCAACCGCGGCAACGCCGCCTCCGCGTCCTCGCCGGCGATGAACCGCTGCGCCATCGCCTCGATCCGCCCCGAGATCGTCTTCGTCGTCATCCCCTTGGCCAACGCCCCGGCCTTGAGCCCCAGGCTCAGTCCCGGCGGCGGCGTCACCCCCGGCCGCGACAGGTAGTCCACCAGGTGCCCGTGCACCGCCTCGGCCGAACCCAACGCCGGAAACACGTCGATGAACCGGAACAACTGGACCTTGAACCCCGGGTCCTTCATCGCCCAGTCCATCAGCTTCTCGGACCAGAAGTGCGTGCTCAGCGCGCCGCGCTGGTGGCGGCGCGCGGCCTCGAGCAGCTCACGCCCGATCGCCCGCACCCGTGGCTCGAGCGCACCGCCGCCCGCCGCCCCCGGCGCTCGCGTCGTCGCCCGTGAACGGCTGAACCAGTTCATCGCCACACGTCCCTGAGCATCGAATGGATTATACGAGCGGAGGCGGCCGGCCAGCGCCCCGCGCCGCGCCCGCCGAAACTCGATCGCCCCGGCCCACGCCCTGCACCGCCCCACGCCCATCGCTACACTCCCGCCGATGCAGCGGTTGATCGTCACGCTCGACGGGCCCGCCGGTTCGGGCAAGTCCACCGTCGCCCGCCGGCTGGCCCGACGCCTGGGCCTCGAGTTCCTCGACACCGGCGCCATGTACCGCGGCCTGACCGCGCGCGTGCTCGACCGTGGGATCGATCCCGCCACCGAGCGCTACGCCGTCGTCGAGCTCGCCCGGCACCTGCCCATGCGATTCGACTGGCGCGCCGACCCGCCGCGCCTCCGCGTTGGCGACGTGGACGTCACCCCCAGGCTGCGTGACACCGACGTGACCGAATCCGTCAGCGAGGTCGCCGCCATCGGCGCCGTCCGCCGGGTCCTCGTCGCCGAGCAGCAGCGCATCGGCCGCGAACACCCGCGCCTGGTCAGCGAGGGCCGCGACCAGGGCTCGGTCGTCTTCCCCGACGCGGAGGTCAAGTTCTACCTCGACGCGCAGGCCGCCGTGCGCGCCCAGCGCCGCGCCGAGCAGGTCCGCGACGCCGGCCGACACGTCGACCTCGAGGCGATCCGCCGGCAGATCGAGGACCGCGACCGCCGCGACGCCACGCGAAGCGACGGCCCGCTGATCTGCCCCGACGACGCCGAGCGCATCGACACCTCGGACATGACCCTGGACGAGGTGGTCCACCTGCTCGAGCAACGGGTTCGCCAGCGCGTGGGCGAGGCCGTCGTGCACAGCCGCGAAGAGGCACGGGAGCAGCCTCTCGATGCGGCGAAGAAACCTGGCTCGTGAATGTGAATGACGGGATCGGTGTCCGGACCAATCATCTCCCACGACAGCGTATATCGCACGATATCCCTGGACCGATGCCACGGCTTGGCACGGACGCGATGCCACGGCTTGGCTTCAAGCCAAGCCGTGAAGCCAGGGCG
>CAYSIX010000189.1:8019-8302 GCA_964431205.1 uncultured Phycisphaeraceae bacterium | reverse complement strand
GTCGGGAAAGCGTTCGGTCGCCGCTTCGTGAGCCGGGTGGGGCGGGGCTTCCGGTAACACTCGTAAGAAAACCATAGCGTTGAGCCGCGGACTAAAGCGGTCGGCGTCAGGTTCCGATGCTGACAGGGCCCGTCGGCCATGGTGTGCGACCGGCGGCCGAGACCCCGTTGGGGGCGCGCGGCGCCCATCCGGACCCGCGGCCGCCGCGTTCGTGGAATTACGGTTTCAACACAAGGAACCCACCCATGCCCGATCCCTTCTCCAGCACCCAGGCCGGTTCCGC
>CAYSIX010000189.1:0-8009 GCA_964431205.1 uncultured Phycisphaeraceae bacterium | reverse complement strand
CGCGACCCCGCACGCGCAGGAAGTGGTCGACCGCCACGCTCGAGGCGACCAGCGCCCGCGACGCCAACACCGGCGAGAGCGAGCTGCTCCAGCTCGTGAGCTTCATGGTCGGGGACGAGGAGTTCGCCGTCCCGATCCTGAGCGTCCAGGAGATCAACCGGATGATGCAGATCACCCGGGTCCCGCAGAGCCCCGACTTCGTCGAGGGCGTGATCAACCTGCGGGGCAAGATCATCCCGGTGATCGACCTGCGCAAGCGGTTCGGGCTCCAGGCGGCGGAGCAGTCGGCGGACAGCCGGATCATCGTCGTCGAGGTCGCCTCGCGGGTCATCGGGTTCACGGTCGATCAGGTCAACGAGGTGTTGCGGATCAGCCCGGAGATCGTCGAGCCGCCGCCTCAGATGGTCTGCGGGATGAGCACGTCCAAGGCGGACTACGTCCAGGGCGTCGGCAAGCTGAACGATCGGCTTCTGATCCTGCTGGACCTCGAGCGGCTGTTCAGCGACGCGGAGATCGCCGCGGTCGAGCGGATGGCGGCCTGAGCCGCCGGCTTCAACCTTCAACGGAGGCGAGGCCGAGGCCCGCCCCCGCGGTCGTCACGCCCGTTCACCTGTCGGGGGAGAGGGGTTCACCATGCCGGCATTGAGCCAGACGATGACCGACGCGCAGTTCGAGAAGCTCCGCAAGGTCGTCTATGACCGCGCGGGGATCTTCTTCCAGGACGCCAAGAAGTACGTCCTGGAGAGCCGTCTGTCACGCCGCGTCGAGGAGCTTGGATTCGACAGCTTCGATCAATACCTCCTGTACCTCACCAGCGGTCCCTACCAGATGGATGAGTTTCAGGAGATGTTCAACCGCATCACGATCAACGAGACGAGCTTCTTTCGCAACGAGCCGCAGCTCGACGTGTTTGAGCAGAAGATCCTGCCCGAGCTGCTGGAGTCGCGCAAGGCCAAGAAGACGCTGCGGGTCTGGTCGGCGGCGTGCTCGAGCGGCGAGGAGCCGTACACCCTCGCCATCCAGATCCACCGCTCACTGGGCGTGCGGCTGTCGGACTGGCGGGTCGAGATCCTGGGCACGGACATCAGCGAGAAGGTGCTCAACCAGGCCCACAGCGGCAAGTACGTGCACTACTCGGTCCGCAACCTTAACCCGATGGTGCTCCGCCGCTACTTCCGCGAGGAGGGCGGGTTCTACGTGCTCGACCCCGATGTCAAGAGCATGGTGCACTTCGAGAAGCTGAACCTCAAGGACGGGCTGGCGGCCAAGCGGTTTGGCACGTGGGACGTGATCTTCTGTCGCAACGTGCTGATCTACTTCGACGACCCGATGCGCCTGCACTGCACGAGGCTGTTTCATGACCAGCTCGAAGACGACGGGACTTTGTTTATCGGGCACAGCGAAACGCTACGCAACATTGACGTGCCGTTCGAGTTGATGCCGATGCCGCAGGCTTTCGCCTATCGCAAGGCCGACAAATGACCGACTACGGAACTATGACCGGGCCCGGCGCGGCCTGAGCCGACCACGAGACGAAAGGAACCGAGCCGCTTGTCCCAGATCGACCCCAGCCTGTTGCAGGACTTCCTGACCGAGTCGTCGGAGCTGATCGAGTTGCTCGACGGCGACCTGGTGCGTCTGGAGTCCGCCGAGGCCCCTGCCGAGGCGCAGGAGCTGTGCAACAGTTGCTTCCGGGCCCTGCACACGATCAAGGGCGCGGCAAGCTTCCTGGGCCTGACAGCGGTGACCGGCTTCGCCCACGTCGCCGAGGACACCCTCAACCGGCTGCGCAAGGGCGAGGTCCAGGTCACCGAGGCGGTGATGGACGCGCTGCTGCAGAGCGCGGACGTGGTGCGGTCGCAGATCGAGGCGCTCAGCAGCGGAGAGGAGGCGCCCGAGGCCCCGGACGAGCTGATCGAGCGACTCAAGGCGCTGTGCGCCGCGGGCGGGGCGTCGTCCGACGAGCAGGACGCCGACGCCGGCGACGAGCCGGCCGAGCCAGCGAGCGACGACGGTGGCGGCCAACCGCTGAGCCTGCCCGCTCAGAAGCTGGACCTGCTCGAGTTCATGGTCGCCGACATGCGCGAGCAGGCGCAGCAGATCGAGGGCGCGATCCAGGAGCTCGAGAGCGACGCGACGCGAGAGGAAGCGGCGGCGCACCTGTCGGAGATCGCGGAGACACTGGTCAAGACCGTGGACTTTTTCGAGCTGCCGGACCTGACGGCGGTGGCGCGGCTGCTGGAGCAGACGGCGCCGAAGCTGGGCCGACTGCCCGGCGACGCGATGACGCAGATCACGGTGCGTCTGCGGGGCATCCGCTGGCTGATCGAGCAGCAGGCCGACGCGTTGCAGCGGCAGCGCGCGTTGAGCTGGCCGCTCGAGCGGCTGACCGAGCGGCTGAACCAGTTGGCGGAGGGGCAGGAGCTGCCCGCCGAGGCCCGAGCCGAGCGCGGCGACGATCCGGTCGCGGCGCTGAAGCTGGACGGGGTGCTGGACGCCGCCGAGTCGGACGCCGGCGCGGCAGACGGTGCCGAGGGCCGGGCGAGCGGCGGCGCGACGCCCGCGCCCGGGGCGGGCGCGACGTCAACCGAGCCGGCCGAGCCGGACGGCGGCGACGCGGCCGACAAGCCCGCCGCCGGACGCGCGGGCGCCAGCGCCGTCGAGCAGACGATCCGCGTCGAGGTGGGTCGGCTCGAGGCGCTGCTGAACCTGGTCGGTCAGCTCGTGCTGAACAAGAACCGCGTGCTGGCGCTGACGCGCAACCTGCGCGACCACGAGCTGCCGCAGGAGCTGACCGAGAACGTGACCTCGGCGGCGAGCGACCTCGACCGGCTGACCAGCGAGTTGCAGGTCGGGGTGATGCGGACGCGGATGCAGCCGCTGGCCAAGCTCTTCGACCGCTATCCGCGCGTGATCCGCGACATCGCGCGAATGACGCACAAGAAGATCGACCTGGAGATCACCGGCAAGGACACGGAGGTGGACAAGTCGGTGCTCGAGCTGCTGGCCGATCCGCTGGTGCACATCCTGCGCAACAGCGCCGATCACGGGATCGAGGAGCCGGCCCAGCGGGTCGAGGCGGGCAAGGCCGAGGTCGGCAAGATCCGTCTCGAGGCCGAGCATCAGGGCAGCCACGTCCGCGTGGCGATCATCGACGACGGCAAGGGCCTGGACCGCGAAGTGATCGGCACCAAGGCGGTCGAGCGCGGGCTGGCCACCGCCGAGCAGGTGGCCCAGCTCTCGGACAGCGACGTGTTCCGGTTCATCTTCGAGGCCGGCTTCTCGACCGCGGCGGTGGTCAGCGACCTGTCCGGCCGCGGCGTCGGCATGGACGTCGTGCGGACGAACGTGACCAAGCTCAACGGGACGATCAACATCGACTCGACGCGGGGCCAGGGCACGACGATCGAGATCCTGATCCCGCTGACCGTGGCGATCATGCCGGCGATGGTCGTCGGCGTGGGCCGGCACCTTTACGCGATCCCACTGCAGAGCATCGTGGAGATCGTGCGCCCCGAGCAGTGCGTGGTGCGCAGCGTGCACGGCCACCCGGTGATGCGGCTTCGCGACGCCGTCCTGCCGCTGGTGGACCTGAGGCAGCGGCTCAACGAGGTGGCCCTGGAGGGCGCCGGTCGCTTCGCCGTGGTGGTCGCCGTCGGCGGGCATCGCGCGGGGCTGATCGTGGACAAGCTCGTGGGCCAGAAGGAGATCGTGATCAAGCCGCTGGACGACGAGTGCACGGCCGGCGGCCCGTTCAGCGGCGCGACGATCCAGGAGAACGGCGAGGTGAGCCTGATCCTCGACGTGGTGCAGCTTTTGAAATCGACCGGGTCGGCGTCGGCGCCGCCCGCCCCGACGCCAACCCTTCAGGCCGCCGCCTGATTCACAAGGAGATCGATGGTGGACCAGTCCTACATCCTCCCGTTCGTCAAGTCCGTGCAGAACGTCTTCGAGACGATGCTGCAGTTGCCGCTCCAGCTCGGCCAGCCGGCCCTGAAGAACCAGACCGAGCCGAGCCACGACGTCTCGGGCATCATCGGGATGTCCGGCGACGTCGAGGGCACCGTGGTCCTCAGCTTCCCGACCACCACGGCCGAACGCGTCGTGAGCCTCTTCACCGGCACCGACCTGGCCAGCTCGCACGAGGACTTCGCCGACGCCGTCGGCGAGCTGGTCAACATGGTCTCCGGCGGCGCCAAGGCCCAGTTCGAGGGCAAGCAGGTGAGCATCTCCTGCCCCTCGGTCGTCGTCGGGCAGGCCCACCAGGTCTTCGGGCGCAAGGACGTGGTCGCGATCACCATCCCCTGCCAGTCGGACGTGGGCGACTTCAACGTCGAGGTCTCGATCAAGCAGGCGAAGGCGGAGGCGGGCACGGGCATGAGCGCCGCGGCGTGAGGACGCCGGCCGCCGCCCGTTCCGACGGATGAAACTAGAACCCAATGAGCCGGGAGACGGCGTCGCGCGACGCCCCACGCGCAGGAGCGATTGATCATGAAAGTGATGCTGGTCGACGATTCGAAGACGATGCGGAACATCCAGAAGGGCATCCTCTCCCAGTTGGGCTACGGGGAGATCGAGGAAGCCACCGACGGTCTGGACGCGCTGTCGAAGGTCGGCGCGTTCCAGCCCGACCTGCTGCTGGTGGACTGGAACATGCCGAACATGGACGGGCTGACCCTGGTCAAGAAGCTGCGCGAGACCGGCAGCCGGGCGCCGATCATCATGGTCACGACCGAGGCCGAGAAGGCACGCGTGGTCGAGGCGATCAAGGCCGGTGTGAACAACTACGTCGTCAAGCCGTTCACCCCCGAGGTGCTCAGCGAACGGATCCGAGAAACGCTCACGCGCGCCGCGGCCGCGTGACCGGGCCGGCCCGGACGCGCCGGGTCGCCGGCCCCGCTTCCACGGCGGCCCGACCCGTCCGCCGCGTCGGCCCCCACCAGCGCGTTGCGATGGCCACCATCACGCAGGACAACACGATCCGCGTTCAGGTCGCGCCCGACAAGATGTCGGCCGAGATGATCATCCCCGCCGGCTTCGACTTCGCCGTGGCGACCGACGGCTTCATCGAGGCCCTGCTCCGACAGGCCGGCCTCGACATCACCGAGGCCGTCCAGGACGCCGTCAACGCCCTGCTCCAGGCCCCGCCCGAGCACCCCCAAACCGTCCGCGGCGTCATCGCCCACGGCACGCCCCCTCAGCACGGCGAGGACGGCCGCGTCGACTGGCTCGTCGATCAACACCCCGACGAAGACGACAACCGGCCCGCCTCCCACTACGACCGCACCGCCTTCATCATGGTCAAGCCCGGCCAGGTCATCGGCCGCCTGCACCGGCCCACCATCGGCACCGACGGCCGCGACGTCTGCGGCCGAACCCTCGCCGCCCGCGACGGCAAGGACTGCCGACTCAAGCTCGACGAAACCATCCTCCGCAAGGCCAACGGCGACCTGGTCGCCCAGGCCGAGGGCCTGCTCCACCGCGACCGCGACGCCGCCTGCATCCGCAACTTCCTCGAGGTCTCCGACAACGTCGACTTCTCCACCGGCAACATCGACTTCCGCGGCGACATCGCCATCCGAAACGACGTCAAGGACTGCTTCGTCGTCCGCGCCACCGGCCACGTCGAGGTCCACGGCATGATCGAGGCCGCCACCATCGAGTGCGGCGGGGACCTGATCGCCCGCGGCGGGTTCGCCGGCCGAGAGCAGGGCCGCGCCTCCGTCGGCGGCTCCCTCCGCGGCAAGTACCTCGACAACATCCACGCCGAGGCCCGCGGCGACCTGTGCATCGACCGCGAGGTCATCAACTGCCGCCTGGTCATCCACGGCCGCATCGACTCGCCCGCCGGCTCGATCATCGGCGGCCAGACCGTCGTCACCGGCGCCGCCCACATCGCCGCCCTGGGCAGCCCCGCCGGCGTGCCCACCGAACTCGTCGTCGGCACCGTCCCCCGCCTCGAGCCCTTCGCCGACGAGCTCGCCCGACTCGCCGACGACCTGCGCCGACAGCACGACGCCCTCGCCGAGGAGCAGGACCGCATCAACAAGCTCTCGGGCAAAAAACGCATGACCGCCGTCGACAAGGAACGCCAGACCGAGATCGCCTTCGAGCTCATGCAGGTCGGCCCCGCCCTGCGCAAGGCCGAGGCCACCCTCGCCAATCTGCAGGCCCTGATCGAACGCGAACGCACCGTCGACGTTCGCGTCGAACGTCGCCTGCACAACGGCGTCGTCTTCGTCTTCGCCGGCAACCACTACCGGATCCAGCGCGAGGTCCGCGGGCCGGTCCGCATCGCCCGCGGCGATCGCGGCGAGGCCGTCTTCGAGCACCCCGACGGCACCGGCGGCCTGCTCGCCCAGATCGCCGACGTCTCCACCGGAACCCGTTGATCCCCCGCCGTGTCCACAGGAGGTCCCCCGCATGGCCGCGATCCGTGTCCTGGTCGTCGATGACTCGGCCTTCATGCGCCGCGCCATCCAGCAGATGCTCGCCGACGACCCCCAGATCGAGATCGTCGGCACCGGCCGCAACGGCGTCGAGGCCGTCGACCTGGCCAAACGCCTCAAGCCCGACGTGATCACCCTCGACATCGAGATGCCCGAGATGGACGGGCTCACCGCCCTCCGCCGCATCATGCGCGAGGCCCCCACCCAGGTCCTCATGTGCAGCTCCCTGACCACCGAGGGCTCCCGCGCCTCCCTCCGCGCCATGTGCCTCGGCGCCGCCGACGTCATCGCCAAGGATCAGTCCCAGTTCTCCCTCGGCGTCAACAAGCTCAAGCCCCGCCTGACCAGCCTGGTCAAGACCCTCGGCCGCAGCCCCCGACCCAGCAGCACCACCAGCCCCGCACACGCCGCCTCCGAAAAACCCCCCGCCTTCCGCCCCGGCACCTTCGACGCCGTCTGCATCGGGTCCTCCACCGGCGGGTCCCCCGTCGTCGAAACCATCCTCGCCGCCATGCCCGCCAACCTCCACACCCCCTTCATCATCGCTCAACACATGCCCCGCATCTTCACCCAGTCCATGGCCGAGCGGCTCGATCAGCTCTGCCCCCTCACCGTCGTCCACGTCGAGGACGGCATGACCGTCGAACCCGGTCACGTCTACCTCGCCCCCGGCGGCGCGCACCTGCACATCCGCCGACAGGGCCTGACCCGACGCGCCCTGCACGTCAGCGACGAGCCGACCGACCACATCTACAAGCCCAGCGTCGACGTCCTGTTCAGCACCGCCGCCGAGACCTTCGGCAAACGCACCCTCGGCATCGTCCTGACCGGCATCGGCGACGACGGCCTCCGCGGCGCCCGACAACTGCACGACCGCGGCGCCACCCTGCTCGCCCAGAGCCAGGAGACCTGCGTCGTCTACGGCATGCCCAAGGCCGTCACCGAGGCCGCCCTCGTCCAGGCCAGCCTCTGCCCCGCCGGCATCGTCCGCAGCCTCCTGAGCCTCGCCGGGCCCGCCCAGCAGGCCGCGTGACCGCGCCCCAAGCCCCCACCGACGCTCGCTCCCCGGCACGCCCGACACGCGCCGACCCCACCAGGGCCTACGTGTGAACCAGCGCATCCGAAAAAAGAAACGCATCGGCCGCTACCGACGCTTCGGGTTCACCGTCGCGCTGCGCCTGCGACCGGACACGCCCCACGACCATTTCCTCCGCACGCTCGACCGCGAACTGCCCGCCCCGGCACGCCTCCACCGCGCCGCCCGGCCCGCCGCCCACCGCATCCACGCCGTCCTCGACCTCGGCCCCGACCGCCACGCCGCCGAACAACACCGCGCCGAGCTCCTTCAGGCCCTGCTCTTCCACCCCGCCGTCGCCGCCTGCGAGCCCGGCGACGTCACACCGCTGTGAAATCCGCCGCACCGCACGCCCAGCCCCTCTTGCTCCCTCTCCCCCCGGGAGAGGGCCGGGCCCAGGGCCGAACGGCGTCGACCTCCGCCACGCCCTCGCCCCTCGCGTCACGAAAGAAACCCTCGACCCGCCCGCCTACGGATGATACAAT
>CAYSIX010000188.1:0-8310 GCA_964431205.1 uncultured Phycisphaeraceae bacterium | reverse complement strand
ACTTGAGGGCCTGGGCCGACTCACGCGCCTTGCCGAGCGCGGGCAGCAGGATCCCGATCAGCAGCGCGATGATGCTGATCACGACCAGCAGTTCGATAAGGGTGAACCCGCGAGGGTCAGTACGGCGGTGCATGGCAAACTCCTTGCTCAATACGTTGCGTGAGGTCCGAATCGCTGCCGCGCCGTCTCCGGCGCGGCAGCGTCTGTGTCTGATCCGTCCACCGGGACCGCCGCGTGCGTGTCCCGGCTTCCCGCGTGTCAGCGGCGACGACGCAGGGTCGCCACCACGCCCAGGCCCAGCAGCGCGAGGCTCGCCGGCTCGGGCACCGCGGCGCTCTGGCCCGTGCCGAAGTTCGTCTGCCAAAGGCCCAGGTCGAACGCGTCCACGTCGCCGTCGCTGTCAAAGTCGGCGCTGAGTCCGTCGCCCGTCTGGCCGAACTGCGTCTGCCAGATGCCCAGGTCGAAGGCGTCGACGTCGCCGTCGCCGTCGGCGTCGCCGGTCACGGCCGCGGGCAGGATCGAGCTGCGGACCGCTTCGAGCGCCTCGAGGTCGAGCACGTCGTCATAGACCCGCACGTCGTCCTGCTTGCCGTTGATCGAGAAGTCCAGACCCGGGGCGGCGTCGGTGAAGCCGATCCCGAAGTCGGCGAGGCCGGACGACGAGAACAGGGCGCCCGCGCCTACGTCCGCCGTCTCACCGAGCTGCTGGACCGGGTTGTTCTCGTCGCCGAGGAAGAACTTCATGTTCTGCTCGGTCACCGAGCCGTCGTAGGTCACGGCGACGAAGATCCACTGGTTGCCCTTGTCCTCGATGTCGCCCGCGCCCGGGTCCTCTTCCGGGCCGGCCGAGACGCCGAAACCGAAGTCGATCTCGCCGCCGATGAACATGCCCAGGCGGAAGTTATCGATGCTGCGCTCGCCGTCGTTCGGCGTGTTGATGTTCCACGAGAAGCCGTCGAACAGAGGCGTGTCCGCCTGCTTGGCCAGGAGGCGGACGTTGCCGCTGCCGCCCTGGTCGGCGTTGAGGCCCTCAACCTTCATCCACGTGCTCATGGTGAACTTCTCGAGGGTGTCGACCTCGGCCGAATCCCCACCGTCGACGATGCTCTGCGTGCCCGGCGCCGAGAGGTCGAGCGAGAAGCCCGGGCTGCCGCCGGGCGTGTCGTCCGAGCGCATCGCCGTCGAGCCGAGCACGCCGTCGGTCGCGGGCGGTGCCGCCTGGTCGAGCGCGTCGCCGCTGTCTTCATCGAACGTCCAGTGCACCACAAGGTTCTGCGCCGAGACGCTCGTCGCGCCCAGACCGATCGCCCCCGCCACGGCCGCGGCGAACAACCCGCTCCCTCCATTCCTCCACTGCCACATGCGTCGTATCATGTCCACTTTCTCCTTTCCCAAGTAGGGGTCCATTCCGTGATTCCAGGATTCCACACAACGATTCTCACATGGGCCTGCAAGAGCGCCCTGCTGACGCGGTGCCCGGCGAGCCGCAGCCCGCTGGGCCGCTGTCACTCACGGTCCCAGAAGTTCTCCTCGTCACTGCGTACATTGTATTGCGTCAGCTCCCGCCACGGGTCCTGCGGGTCGGAGATCTTGACCGCCGAGCCGTGCCCATCCGCCCAGGTGATGTTGACCGACCGGTGATGGATCGGGTTGGGCTGAACGTCACCGTTGAAGCGGTCCATGAGCTGGTACCAACCGGACTCGAGGGGCGTGCCCGCCCGATGGGCGATCCAGTTGTCGCCGAGCATGATCGTGCGCGAGGGTGATTTGAGCATCGACGCCGTCGCCACGTCCAGACGTGTCGTGCCCAGATCATCGGCCGTGTCGAGCGAGCTGCTGAGATACTCGCTCGAGCCCAGATGGCGCCAGTTGTAGCCGTAGTCGAGGTTGCGCCACTGGAAGTTGCGGTAGACCAGGTCCGACCCCCGGCGTCCGCCGGACTTGCCGGCAGACAGTTGGAACCAGCGTCCGGCGGTTGAGTCCGGCTCGTAGACCGGGCAGTCGATTGCCGTCTTGTTTTGCAGGTAGTCGAGCGTGAGGATGGCGGGCCAGTAGTAGCCGCCCGTGGTCAGGTTCGTGGTGCTGGCCGGCGATTCGCCTTCGTAGCGGTAGAGGATGAACTGCTCATCGGAGTCGTTCTGATAGAATATGAACCCCAGCCCCATCTGACGTGCGTTGCTGAGGCAGACCATGTCGCGGGCGGCGCCGCGGGCCGAGCCCAGCGCGGGCAGGAGGATGCCGATCAGCAGCGCGATGATGCTGATGACCACAAGCAGTTCGATGAGCGTGAAGGCGGAGGTCCGAGCGGCGGTGAGACATCGCATGATTTGCGCTCCCTCCACGGGTCCGTGGCGTCCTCGGGTTCGAGGGTGCTTCGCCGGCGGCACAGAAAGGCGGCGAATCTCGCACGGGCCCGCGGTCAGACGGGCGGAGCAGTTTGGCGTGGTTACCATGAGGTGCCCTGAAGGCGATTTAGTACCACGCAGGCCAATAAACCATTTGTAACGCGCCAGCCCCGCAAATGCAAGTGCAAAATGGGCTCACGGGGCTGGTGAGCCGGGCCCGGCCCTTCGCCGGGCTCAGGGCTCGGCTTACGCTGTCACGCCCTCGCGCGGTGCGGGACGTGCTACACTGACGCGGTTGTGCGCGACTCGCCCCGCCGAAGGTCGAACCCCATGCCCGACGCCCCCGCCGCCACCATGGACGCCCAGACCGGGCCCGCCCCCGACGCCTCCCTGATTGACCGTCTCGGGCTCGACCGCGGCCACGCCGCCGTGGTCGGCCTGCAGTGGGGCGACGAGGGCAAGGGCCAGATCGTGGACCTGCTCACCGGGGCGTTCGACGCGGTGGCTCGGTTCAACGGCGGGAACAACGCCGGCCACTCGGTCCAGATCGGCGAGCAGCGCTTCGCCCTGCACCTGATCCCCTCGGGCATCATCCACGCGGAGAAGCTGAACGTGATCGGCAACGGCGTGGTGGTGGACCCCTCGCCGGAGACGGGCATCCTCAAGGAGATCGCCGGGCTTCGCGAGCGTGGCGTGACGGTCGCGGACAACCTGCGGATCAGCGACCACGCGCACGTGGTCATGCCGTACCACAAGTTCGAGGACGTGCTGCTCGACCAGGCGGCGGCGCAGGCCCTGGAGACGACGACGATCGGCACGACCGGCCGCGGCATCGGCCCCTGCTACGCCGACAAGGCCCACCGTACCACGGCGCTGCGCATGGCGGACCTGCTCGACGCCCAGACGCTTCGGGCGAAGCTGACGCGGATCGCGGCGGTGAAGAACATCACGCTGCGGGCGTTGGCCGGGGCGACCGGTGGGGGCGAGCGTTTCGAGCCGATCGATCCCGACGCGCTGGCCGAGCGGGCGAGCGAGTGGGGCGAGCGGTTGCGCCCGCACGTCTGCGACACGCGGCACCTGCTGGCGAAGACCGAGGCGGCCGGCCAACGCATCCTCTTCGAGGGCGCCAACGCTGCCCTGCTCGACGTGGACCACGGCACGTACCCCTACGTGACGTCGTCGAGCACGTCGGCGCTGGGCATCGCCTCGGGCACGGGCCTGCCGATGCGGCGGCTGGGGCAGGTGATCGGCGTGGCCAAGGCGTACACGTCTCGCGTCGGCGGCGGGCCGCACCCCACCGAGCTGCACGACGCCGTCGGCGAGCAGATCCGCGACGTCGGCCGCGAGTTCGGCACGACGACCGGCCGGCCGCGCCGCTGCGGCTGGCTCGACCTGACCGCCGTCCGCTACTCGGCGGCGATCAACGGCTGCACGGCCCTGGTGTTGACCGGGCTGGCCGTGCTGCGAGGGCTGGGTGAGCTGAAGGTCTGCGTCGGCTACCGCTACCGAGGCCGGACGCTGAGCGATTTCCCCGCGGATGCTCAGGTCCTGGCCGAGGCCGAGCCGATCTACGAAACGCTGGCGGGCTTCGACGAGCCGGTGGACGCGGTGCGCCGCTACGGGGACCTGCCGGCGGCGGCGCGGGGGTACGTCGAGCGGGTCGAGGCGTTCGCCGGCGTGCCCGTGCGGATCGTGTGCGTCGGCCCCCGCCGGGCGCAAACGATCGTCCGATGAGATCACGGTCGTCGAACTCGAGCAAGCACGGCGCTTCGCATGGACGGCGGATAACCGATCCGCAGGGCGGTCGGCTCCGTAGTAGGATGGTAGACCGAGCCGACTCATGCCGACCTCGACGCTGACCGAACCGATACGCCCCGCCGCCGCGACGCTGCCGCGCCACGTGGCGGTGATCATGGACGGCAACGGACGCTGGGCCAAGGCCCAGGGCCGCGACCGTTCGTACGGCCACCGCCGCGGGGCGGAGATGGTCCGCCCGATCGTCGAGGAATGCGTGCGGCTGGGGATCGACGCCCTGACGCTTTACAGCTTCTCGACCGAGAACTGGGCGCGCTCGCCCGACGAGGTCCAGTACCTGATGCAGCTCTACGTCGAGTACCTGGTCAGCCAGCGGGAGGACCTGGTCAAGAACAACGTGCGATTCGTGCATGTGGGTCGGCGTGAGGGGCTGCCCGGCGACGTGCTTCGCGAGCTGGACCGGACGATCGAGGCAACCGCCGACTGCACCGGCATGGCGCTGGCCGCGGCGCTGAACTACGGCTCACGCGACGAGATCACCGACGCCGTCCGCCACATCGCCCGACGCGTCGAGCGGGGTGAGCTGCGTGCCGACGACATCACCGCCCAGACGATCAGCGACCACCTCTACACCGCCGGCCTGCCCGACCCGGACCTGCTGATCCGCACCGCCGGGGAGATGCGCGTCAGCAACTACCTGCTCTGGCAGATCAGCTACGCCGAGCTGTACGTCGCCGACGCGTGCTGGCCCGAGTTCGACCTCGAGCAGTTCCACGCCGCCCTGCGCGCTTTCGCCGGCCGCAAACGCAACTTCGGCGCGGTCACGACCTGACCACCGACGGCCGCTCAACCGCGGGCGGCCGCGCACACCTGCGGCGTCACAACGTCTGCGCCGGCGGCTCGGTCGCGTAACGCTCCCGACGGGTGTCCAGCGATTCGCCGTAGCGGAAGACGATCAGCTTGCACCGCCGGCACCGCCAGGCCTCCATCCGGTTCGGCCGCATGACCGCGTGCGTGCCCGGGACGTCCTCGGCGAACGATCGCGTCCCGCCCTCCCGCCCGCGCACCCAGTGCAGACCCTGGTCCACGGGCAGCATGCCTTCTTCCATCAGCGATCGACACTCGGGGCAGCGCAGCGACATTGCGCCACATCATACGGCCGCCGCGTGGCGCAATGCCGTCTCGACGCGCTGACGCCAGCGAAGCCAGGCCCACGCGGTCTGACGCAACCGCCACCACGACCAGATCGTCAACGCGGCGAACGCGCCGCCACGCCACGCCTGTCGATCGTCCATCCACGAGACCCACCACGCGGCCGTGTCTTCGGTCCCTTCGCCTCGCTTGTGCCCGGCGAGGCAAGCGGCTTCGTGAACGACTCGCTGAGCTCGGGGAAGCGTGGCGTTCGCTTCGGCCACGCGTGCGCCAGCCTCAGCCGCCACGGAATGCTCGGCGGATGCTGTATGCAAGCCGTTCTCCAAGTCGTTTGACCGCACAGCACCCTTCTTCCGCTGCTCCTCATCGCCCATGTCACGGTCCTCTGGAGGAACGGCCCCGTCGTCAGAATCTTCCCGGGGTGAATCGCCGGTGACCGCCTCCGCCCGCATCGCCACGGTGAACCAGTAGTGATACGGCGCGGGACGCGGGGCGATGCGATCCGGCCGGGTCGCGAGGACGACCCTGCCACGTGGCCGCGCCGAGTTGAGCTTCACACCGGAGTCGAGCCCGAGGGGCGTGGCGCCTCGCCGCGGCACGGTCGTATCGCGCGCGTGGATCGCATCCTGGTGGTCCAGCAGCGCCAGGACGAGCGTGCCGGAGGCAGAAGAATCGGGAGAACTGATGACGGACTCGATGCGCAGCGTCACCGTGGCCTGCGCCACGCCGCCGCGCCCGTCATCGATCGCGTACGTGAAAAAGTCCTCGCCGTGAAACCCGTCGGCAGCGCGATACGTGAAGCCGCCGCCGGGCGAGAGCGTCAGCGTGCCATGGCTCGGTCCCGTCACGAGCGAGACGGTCAGCGCATCGCCGTTGACGTCGGTGTCGTTGGCGAGCACGCTTGCCTGAACGGGTGCGTCGGCGCCGGCGGTGAACGCGTCGTCGCTGGCGACGGGCGCTGTGTTGCCAAGGACGGCGATGTCGTCGGCGTCGAGCGCCCGGTTGTAAAGCCGGCCGTCGTCGAGCAGGCCCGCGAACCCGTGACCGTCGGGCGTGGCCGCGCCATCGTGGAAGCGGGTGTCGCCGCTGCGACCGATGGTCACGTCGCCCGTGTGGGTCCAGAGCTGCGAGCCGGCGCCGCTGCCGAACGCCTCGCCGTCGAGGTAGCCGTGCATGGCGTCCGGCAGAAGCGATCCGCCGCCGCTCAGCGTCAGCGCGACGTGGTGCCAGCGGCCGGGCTCGATCGCGTCGGTGCTCAACCAGGTGCCGGCCCAGCCCGACTCGCCGCCCGGCTGGTTCCACCCGCCCACGTACAGCCGACCGTCATACACGTAGATGTTCAGCCCGCGCACCTGCGCCCCTTCCTCGTAGATCACCTGCTTGCGCGAGCTGATCGAGGCGTCGTCCACGTTGAACCAGAACGCGATCGTGCGCTCGCCTTGGATCGAAGCATTGATCTCATTGTGATTGGCCACGGCGACCCGGTCGTCCACGCCGTCGAACCGCAGCGCCCCATCAAACCGCCCGTCGGCTTCCCACGCGACGCCGCTCTGCAGCGTGCCGTCGTGCCTGTGCACGCTGGCCGAGGTGTCGGCCGCGACCGGCCCCGCCCCCTCGTCCAACGACCAGAGCGCGATCAGGTCCGACGCCAGGTCGGCGGCCAGCAGCAACCTCGGCTCGAGCGGCTCGAACCGCGGGGCCGCCTCCTCCACTACATGGCTTTGTCCGAACATCGCCGCCGTTCCACGGATGCACGCCGGCCGAACCCGGCCGACTCTCGCGCCTCTATAAGGAACAGCGGCCGAATCGACCCGCGGCTTCACGGGCACGCGCCTGCCCGCGACACGAATCGACCGGCCTGATCGTCACGCGCCCACCTTCACCCGGAGACTGGGACACGCTGGTAAAATGGGAAGTCTCTCGCGCCGGGACGGTCTCGCGCCAGCCCGCATTCGCGCCAGCCCGGCTCACCGCGCGTACTCGACCGTCCGCATCTCACGCAGCACCGTTACGCGGATCTGCGGGAAAGCGCCGCGTTCATCACGTGCCAGAACTGCCCCACCGCCTGAGGATTCCCGTCGAAAAAGTCCTCAAAAAAACCGTTGCGATTCAACGGCTCAGGGTAGGCGTACTCCTCCCCCTCCTCGCCGCGCTCAACGATCCAATGCGATGGCCGGCTCGCGTCGACCAGCTCAAACACATCGGCGGGGTACAGAAACGGCTGGCCTCGATCGTTGATCAGCCGATAGTCGTCCGCCTCGATGCCAATCACCGCGTACGGCTTGCCGGGCGTCAGGTCCGGGTAACGCGGGTCGGACTCGATGAGCTGCACGATCATGACGGGTTGACTCGTTTCGACTTGACCTCCACGCGCCCGATCTCCGGGTGTTCATACCAATGATACTCCACCAGGTGCTCACCGACGCGGACCGCCGGGCTGCTGCGCTTGGACCAGCCGGCCACCCGCCCGCCGTACGTCGTCACCAGCTGATGCACGTCACGAATCCGCCGGCCCTTGGCGATCACACGCGCCTGCGAGATCAACGCCCCGGTCAGTCGAATGTCGGCCACGCGACACACCCCCTTCGACGCTGGCGAGTCGCCCGCCCTACCGCGCGTACTCGACCGTCCGCATCTCACGCAGCACCGTCACGCGGATCTCGCCGGGGAAGGTCATCTCGTCGCTGACCCGCCGGGCGATCTCCCGCGCGATGTAGGTGCAGTTGGCGTCGTCGATCTCGCCCGGATCGACGATCACCCGCACCTCCCGGCCGGCCTGGATCGCGTACGCCTGCTGCACCCCCTTCTGCGACGTGGCGATCTCCTCGAGCTGCTCCAGCCGCCGGACGTACTTCTCCAGCGTCTCCCGCCTCGCGCCCGGTCGGGCCCCGCTGATCGCGTCGGCCGCCATCACGATCGGGGTGTACGGCGTCGTGGACGGGATGTCGTTGTGGTGTCCGGCAATGGCGTTGAGCACCGCCTCGTTCTCGCTGAACCGCCGGGCGAACTCCATCCCGATCTGCGGGTGCCCGCCCTCGACCTCGTGGTCCATCGCCTT
>CAYSIX010000187.1:0-8342 GCA_964431205.1 uncultured Phycisphaeraceae bacterium | reverse complement strand
GGTGTGACGCTCAACTGCGGACACGATCGCCCGTTCTGCCATCTGCGCGAAGACGTGCCCTGCATCAGCGACGTACTCCATGACACCGGCTACAGCCTGGGCTACATCGGCAAGTGGCATGCGGACTTCCCGCACCAGTTCGATCCGTCGCACCCCGACTGGTATCCCGGCGGGTGGGATGTCTATACGCCGCCGCCACGGCGCCACGCAACCGGCTCAGCCGCGGCGCGATCGGCCGGATCGCGTACCGCTCGGTCAGCCGCCGCAACGCCTGTTTCTGCGCCAGGGTCGGCGGCTGCTCGTCGGTGCAGGCCAGTGACACGTCGCACCGTTGCGATAGATGATGCAGCAGGTGGTAGGCACGGATGCGGTCCCCGCGGTCGAGCGGGTACGGCACGCGGTGGGTGAGCATCAGCACGCGGGGGCGGGCGTGGGAGCCGGGGTGGCGCAGCATGGGCGGGCCTCGTCGTGAGCGTGGTATCACCCTCACGATCGGCATAATCGGAACCGGGCTTTGCGCCGATTCGCCGGAACGCGGCGCGAAAACCGATAAGCCGATTGTGGCCACCGCACAAACCCCCGTCAACGCACCGAGCCGATCCACAGCGTCTAGCGGCGGGCCATCGCCCCGCGCCGCCGACGCGACGATCGGTGCCGCGGCGGGCCGGCACGGCACCACCCGCCTGATCGTCTTCGCCGACGATTGGGGCCGTCACCCCTCGAGCTGTCAGCACCTGGTGCGCCAGCTCCTGCGGCGGTATCCCGTGCTGTGGGTGAACACGATCGGGACGCGGCGGCCGCGGCTGTGCCGGGAGGACCTGAGCAAGGCCGCCGTGAAGCTGCGGGCGTGGCTCGCCGTAGCGTCGAGCGGCCGCGACGTCCGC
Organism: uncultured Phycisphaeraceae bacterium; assembly: GCA_964431205.1. Taxonomy (GTDB): domain Bacteria; phylum Planctomycetota; class Phycisphaerae; order Phycisphaerales; family Phycisphaeraceae; genus CAYSIX01. The sequence continues at coordinate 7,458 of CAYSIX010000187.1, read as the reverse complement.
GCGACCGACGCCCCCGCCGCGCATGCCCCGCGCGTGGTCTCGCCCTGGATGTACCCCGGCTTCCGGCGACCGTGGCAGAGACGGCTGAACGCGTGGGCAATCGCCCGCGGCGTCGAGCACGCGTTGGGCCCGCGCCAGCCGGGCGAGCGACGCGTGGTGGTCACCACGCTGCCGATCACGGCCGATCTCGTAGGCCGGCTCGACGCCGACCGCTGGCTCTACTACTGCGTGGACGACTTCTCGGCCTGGCCCGGGCTGGACGGCGACGTGATGGACGCGATGGAGCGGCGCCTGGTCAAGCGGGTCGATCGCGTCGTCGCGGTGTCGCAGACGCTGCGATCACGGATCGCCGGCATGGGCCGCGACGCCGAGCTGCTGACGCACGGGCTGGATCTGAGGCACTGGCACTGGCTCGCGGGCGCGGAACCGACGCGCTTTGGCCCCCTGCCGCCGTGGTGGTCGGACCTGCGACGGCCGGTGCTGCTGTTCTGGGGCGTGGTGGATCGGCGGCTCGACACGTCGTGGTGCCGGGCGCTCGCCGAGCGGTGCGGGACGCTGGCGCTGGTCGGTCCCCGGCAAACTCCAGACCCGAGGCTGACGAGCCACGAGCGGATCGTGATGCCCGGCGCGGTGCCGTACGAGTCGCTCCCGGCGCTGGCCGCCGCGGCGGACGTGCTGGTCATGCCGTACGCGGACCTGCCGGTGACCCGGGCGATTCAGCCGCTGAAGCTCAAGGAATACCTGGCGACGGGCAAGCCGGTGGTGGCGCGGCGTCTGCCGGCGACCGAGCCCTGGGCCGACGCCGCCGACCTGGTCGCCACGCTGGACGACGCCGTCGCCGTGACACGCCAGCGGATCGAGCGCGACACGCCGGCCCAGCAGCTCACCGCACGCCAACGCCTGCGTGAAGAGACCTGGCGTCACAAGGCCGACGCTTTCGAGCGCCTGCTCACCGCCGCGTGACGGGCGCGCAAGACCAGCCGCCGACACACGCCGGGTCGCCGAGAGGCCAAACCGCCAAGGTGCTTGGAAGAGTTGGCGGCCCCAACCTCATATTCTTGGTTGCAGACACCGAATCCTGTAGGCATCCGAACCGGTGTGCTGCAGTTGTTCATGAAAACGTAGTCGGCTAAACCCTCTCGAAATCCGCGAGCGCCGCCTCCATGTCCGGGTCTTCCGCCCAACTTCCCGCGATGTCCGAGAGGTCGCGACGTCTGACGTTTCGGCCGTTGCTCGCGAGACCCCGGCCGATCACTTCGATGAGCGTTTCATCCAGACTCCGTCCAGACGCCTCAGCCTCGGCACGCAACGCCCACTCCACGTCTTCCGGGATGTCATGAAGCATGTAGTTCATCGCTCACCACCATTCTATCAGGTTGCGACGGAATTCGACCAGCAGCGGAATCAGCCCGCCCAACGAATAGCGAGTGGTTTGCCGTCGCGTGGGGGCCATTCCTGAAACGAACACATCGGAACATCGACCAACCACTTTGGTTCGAAGGGCCGAACGGCCTCGGGATGGATGATTCCAAGAACGTTCCGATCCGGCGGGTAGAAACCGAACCCTCCAACTATAAGGGCAGACACGTGCCTTCTCGCAGATTCAATCGACTCTTTGTAGGTGAATGCGGCATCCTCAAACTTTACGACCTCGTGAGGCTCGCCGATTGCATCTCCGGTCTCGGCATTCCAAGCTAGGCTAAGCTTGGGAGTCGAATGCAACAACCACTCCATCAACGTCCGGCTTACACAGAGAGCGCTCGCACTAAAATGAAGGGTTGTCACAAATAAGGCGACGGGCTCCTCAAGTCCCGACAATTGACTAGATTTGTCAATAAGCTCCCTCTTAACCTGGGAATTCATGGGGTTGTAGTAGGACGGGCCCCTTGGATTCGAATCAAGGCCTGTAACTTGGGTTACCTTGTCGGACGATATATTGGTAACTTCGACGTAGAACGAATTGTCTCCTACGCAACACAAAAAATCAGGAGTCCTATTAGGTCCACTGTCATCTGCGAGTGTTATGTGTTCCACGCGGCAGGCGACGAAATCCCACGCTACTGCCTCAGCGACCGCACCTTCCACCTGAGCAACCTCGCTGTTCGTCAATCGATTGGACCATTGCTGGCCAGCACTTAGATTGTGCTCTTGGAGCCAGCGGGCATACGCCGAAAGGCTGGACCTATACGCTTGAAGGTTCACCATCTTCAATATTATCCAACCGACAATCGGGCCAATCACAAATCCTCAATCTCCCAGCATCTTCTTCCGCCGCAGGATGTGGTGGTAGTGCTGGGCGAAGCGGTGCGCCTCGTCGCGGATCGCCTGGCAGAGCTTCAGACCCGGGTTCTCCCGTCCGAGCTTGATCGGCTCGGCCTTGGCCTGGGTGTAGATCAGCTCCTCCTTCTTGGCCAGCGAGATCACCATCGGCGGCTTGCGGTCGAGCTGCTCGAACGCCTCCATCGCCGCGTGCAACTGCCCCAGTCCGCCGTCGATCAGGATCACGTCCGGGAACAGCTCGTTGCCGGCGCCGGCGTCGCGGTACCGCCGGCTGACCACCTCCCGGATCGCCATGTAATCGTCGTTGTCCACCGTCATCACCTTGTACCGGCGGTACTCGTTCTTCAGCGGCCGGCCGTCCACGAAGCACACCTTCGACCCGACCGTCTCCGCGCCCTGCAGGTGCGCGATGTCAATGGCCTCGACGCAGCGGATCGGCTCGTCCAGGCACAGTGTCCGCCGCAGCGACTCCAGCCCCTTCTTCGGGTCCGCGTAGAACGACTCGGTCTCCGGCTGCCACCCCTGGCCCCGCTTGCCGCGCTCGTCGAGCTTCTCCAGCGCCCGGACCTGATCCCGCAGCGTCGCCGCACGCTCAAAGTCCAGCCGGTCCGACGCCTCCTGCATCTCCCGCAGCATCTCCCGCAGCATCACCGACCGCTTCGACTCCAGAAACCGGATGAAGCGATCGATGTCGGCGCGGTAGTCGGACTTGCTGATCTTGGCCGCGCACGGTGCGGTGCACTGCTTGATCGGGTACAGCAGGCAAGGGCGGAAGAACGGGCGTTTGTCATCCTCCTCGCGGATGTCCAGGTGGCAGGTGCGGAACTTGAACACCCGCTGGAGCAACTGCATGGACTCGCGCAGGGCGTACACGCTGGTGAACGGGCCGAGCACCTTGGCCCCTCGAAACTCGGGATTGCCGGGCTCGCGGGTGATGTACACGCCGGGGAACTGATCCTTGGTCGTGATGACCAGGTACGGGAAGGTCTTGTCGTCGGTGAGCCGTTCGTTGAACCGCGGGCGGATGTCCTTGATCAGGCGGTTCTCGGTCAGCAGGGCCTCCCATTCGCCCTCGCAGGTGATGACCTCGAAGTCGTCGACGAGCTCGAGCATGGGCGACTTCTTGGGCCCGAGGTTGCCCGAACGCCTGGCCGAGGGCACGAAGTAGCTCGAGACGCGATCGGGCAGGGACGAGGCCTTGCCGACGTAGATGACGCGCCCCTTGTCGTCCTTCATCAGGTAGACACCCGGCGACTTGGGCAGGGATCGCGCCTTCTCCAGCAACTCGGCCAGTTTTGCCGTGCGGTCCGACATGACAGCGCAATGATAGCGGTGGCTTTCGACGGTGATCGGCGAGAGCGCCGTTTCACCCGTCCGGGAACAGGAACATGGCCCCGGCGCGATGGGTGGTCGAGAGGAGGCGACGGCAGTAAACGACCTGGAGGGGCATGACGAACGGCTGGGCCATGAGCGCGTCGAGGTTGGCCCAGAGTCGTTTGTGAAGGGGCAGGTCGTGCTCGACGAGCATGCCGACGCCGGTGTCGGACAGGTCGGTGGCCCAGGCCTGGTAGAGCGGGCGGAAGCCGCGGACGCTCGGCCCGGCCGGGTCCACGCAGACGCCCAGGGTCAGCGGGGCGTGAACGGCGATGCGCCGCTCGGCGCGGACGTCCGGACCCGTCATCGCCGACTCGAACAGCAACCGGTCCAGCAGCTCGCTGAGCGCGTGGCGGGGGTCCAACCGGGCCTGTTCGGTGAGGGCAGACATTCGTCCCCCCTCCATCGGCAGGCCCGAGGACGAGGATGCGTGCCCCACCTGCCACGCTTGCCATTTGGCCGACACCGCGCCGAACCGACCCCTACAACCGCCACGCCCCGCCCCCTCACGCTGTGATCGGCCACGCCACGCGTTCTCGGGCCCTACCGCCTCGACGCCTCGCGGCTCGCCCACGGCAGCTTCGCACCCCGCGCCAGCGGGCCCTCTCGCAGCACCCTCGATAGCTCCCGCGGCTTGTGCCCCGCGTCCCGGTCGAACAGCCTCGAGTACGCGAAGCACGCGAACCCGTCCGTACCCAGCTCCCGCGTCATCTCGATCTGCCGCACCACCTGCTCCGGCTCGTGCGCCAGGCTCATGCCCACCACCGCCAGGCCCTGCTGCGGCCGCGCCTCCAGCAGCATCTGCGAACGCTGCCGGAACGTCTCGTCGTTGCCCGTGTAGTTCATCGTCACGGCCACGTCCAGATGCCCGCGCTGCATCCACCTCAGGTAGTCCTGGAACTTGGTCTGCCGCGCGTCGTGCGGGTCGGCCATCACCGCCGCCGACACCACGAGCCCCGGCCGGTGCGATCGAACGCGCTCGTCGATCTTGCGCACCGTCTCGCTGATCTGCTCGGCCCGCCAGTCCACCCACCTCTCGGGATCCAAATCCGGCGCCGCCACGCCCGTCTCCCTGGCGAACCGCGCCAGGCTCACCGCGTCGTACGACCAGTTGCCCAGCTCGGCGGCGCGCTCTTCGTATCCCTCGGCGACCTCGCGGATCTCCCGCGGGTAACGGATGTAGTCGTAGTGCAGCCCGTCCACCTCGTAACGTGAAACCAGCTCCTCGAACAGCCCGGCCAGGTAGTCCTGCACCTCCGGCACGCCCGGGCTGATGAAGCTGTACCAGTCACGCACGTCCGGGTTCACCTGCTGATCACGCGGGATCATGCGGCCGCCGGCGGCATCGCACATGAACCAGTGCGGCCGCTCCCACCAGAGCTGGCCCGAGTCCCGCGGCGGGTAACGCTGGCTCAGCCACGCCGGGAACACGTTCACGTACGCGTGCAGCTCGATCCCGTGACGCTTCGCCTCACGGATCGCCAGCTCCAGCGGGTCCCAGCCCGGGTCCTTGCCCGTCGTCTCGGGGCCCTTGCTGGTCAGCTCCCAGGCCCAGGGCTCGATCTGCGATCGGTAGAACGCGGTGCCGTTGCCACGCACCTGAAACAGCGCGACGTTGAAGTTCATCGCGGCGGTGTTGCGGATGATCGCGCGCACGTGCTGCGGCTCGGTGTAGTCCCACCGCGTGATCCACAGGGCCCGGACTTCGGTGTCGGGGCCTTGCTGCGCCGACGCCGGGCCCGCGCCGAGCCACGCCGCGGCCACCACCGCCAACGCCACCGCCCGCGTGACCCCTCGCGTCCCCGTCCGTGTTCTGACGTTTCGCCTCATGTCGGAGCCTCCTTCTGACCTGCACGCTGTGTGCTTTTTCGCGGCCAAGCCTTCGCGTGACGTGCGCATCACCCTACGATGCGTCTTCGACGGCCAGTGTAAGGCGAAACCGCATGCCCCGTCTGTTCATCGCCATCCCGGTGCCCGCGCGGCGGCGCTTCGTCGAAGCGCTCGAGGTCCTCGAACGCCTGCGCCCCTGGACACGACCGGTTCACCGCGATCAATTGCACCTGACGCTGCGGTTTCTCGGCGAAGTCGGCGTCGAGCGGATCGACGCCGTGGCCACCGCGATCGACGCCGCGGTCGCGTCCGCCGGGCCGATCGAGCCCATCTCGTTCGATCGGCTCGACACGCTGCCGCCGCAGCCGTCGGCCCGGCCACGCGTCGTGATCGCCGCCGCCACGGCCGCCCCCGCGCTCGACCGCCTCGCCCTGACCCTCGACAACGAGCTGGCCCGGCTCGACCCGCCACTACCCCCCCGCGACAAGCCCTTCCGCACGCACCTGACCCTCGCACGTCTCAAGCCCGGCCGACGCACCTCCCGCGCCCAGCGCGATCGCCTCCACGCCCTGCTCGACGCCCCCGCGGCCGACCCAACCGTCGTCCGCCTTGAATCCGTCGCGCTGATCGAGAGCGACCTGACGCCCAGCGGCCCACGCTACGCAACCCGGCACGCTCGCCCCCTGCCCCGACACGGGTAAGATGCCCCGCCACGCCACGCCGATCCTCAACTGGGAAAGGAACCTCCGCCGGTGAAGCCGCGATCGATCAAGCTCGGCCTCGTGCAGCACGCCTGCCCGCCCACGGCGTCGAAGCAGGCCAACCTCGACACGGCCGTCGCGATGATCCGCGACGCCGCCGGCCGCGGCGCCCAGCTCATCGCCACGCAGGAGCTGTTCACCGGCCCCTACTTCCCGCAGCGCGAGGACCCGGCCCACTTCGCCCTGGCCGAGCCGATCCCCGGGCCGACGTCGGAACGCCTGGCCGATCTGGCCCGCGAGCTGGGCGTCGAGATCGCCGCCTCGATCTTCGAGCAGCGACTGCCCGGCGTGTACCACAACACGTCGATCCTGCTCTCGCCCGAGGGACGAATCGTCGGCAAATACCGCAAGATGCACATCCCCGACGACCCGGGTTTCTACGAAAAATACTATTTCACGCCCGGCGACGCGCCGGACCCGGCCCACGGGCCCGCGGTGGCCCAGAACGACGGCCGCGGCGTCGGCTGGCAGGCCCTGCCCACCCGACACGCCACCGCCGGCCTGCTTGTCTGCTGGGACCAGTGGTTCCCCGAGGCCGCCCGCCTCACCGCCCTCCGTGGCGCCGAGGTCCTGCTTTACCCGACCGCCATCGCCTGGCACGCCGACGAGGACGACGCCGAACGCCAACGCCAGCGCGAGTCGTGGCAGATCGTGCAGCGGGCGCACGCGATCACCAACGGCGTGTTCGTGGCGGCGATCAACCGCGTGGGCGTCGAGGGGGAGCTGACGTTCTGGGGCGGCTCGTTCGTCGCCGATCCGGGCGGACGCGTGATCGCCGAGGCCTCGGCCGATCGCGACGAGGTGCTGGTCGTCGAGTGCGACCTGGAGCAGATCGGCGAGCGCCGGCGCGGCTGGCCGTTCCTGCGCGACCGGCGGATCGACGCGTACGGCGACCTGCTGCGCCGCCTGGCCGTGGAGTAAGCCGATGACGATGGACTGGATGACGCGAGACCTGACAGGCCCGACGGCGGCGACGGCGATCGACGCCCGCCTGCCGGCCGAGTGGGAACCGATCGAGGCGGTGTGGGTGGATCGGCCGCGCTGCCGCGAGTCCTGGTGGGACCACTTGAGCGACGCTCAGAAGCAGTGGCAGACGTACGTCGAGGCGCTGGCACGCGTGACCCGCGTGCGTGTGCTCGCGGACGAGGAACAGTATCATTTTCATCAAAATCCAATTTTCCTGTTGAAGAACCGTCCCATTTATCTGTTTCAC
>CAYSIX010000186.1:0-8367 GCA_964431205.1 uncultured Phycisphaeraceae bacterium | reverse complement strand
TTGGCGGTTTCAGGACTTTCCCCAGGGGGTGACGTCACCCTGACAGGGGGTGACAGGGGGGTGACACACTGTAAAACATTGTTGATTTTTGATTTATGATTTCTCGTTTGATGGGGGGGTGCGGGGGGGGTGACACGGGGTAGGAGGTAGGAGGTGGAAGGTAGGAGGGGAGGAGTCAGGAGTCAGGAGGGGAGGAGGCAGAAAGCGGGAAGCACGGAAACGACGCCGTGCGATCGCCCAATCACCCGACGGCATCCGGTGGATCCGGCCGATCCCGTGATCCGGTCCGAACCGAGGGGCGTGGGCGGCTGGCGCTGCCGGCATAGGATCACGCGATGCTTGAGGCCAGTGACACGCCCGCCGATCGCTCCGAGGCCTCCGGCCGCGCCGCGGCCCGGCGACGCTGGCGACGCGCGATCCTCGGCCTGCTGCTACCCTTGCTGGTCGTGGCCGGCCTGATCTACGCCCTGCAGCGACGCGTGCTGTTTCCCCGGCACCTGATCCCGGTGGCGGCCCAGCAGGCGCCGCCCGAGGAGGCGGAGGTCTGGCGGCTCGACACCGAGGCCGGGCCCGTCGAGGCCTGGTTCCTGCCCGCGCCGGACGCGACGGCCGAGCGTCCCGCGCCGCTGGTCGTCTTTGCCCATGGCAACGGGGAGCTGATCGACTTCTGGCCCGACATGCTCCGGCCGTACCGGGAGCTGGGCCTGAGTCTGCTGCTGCCGGAGTATCGCGGGTACGGCCGGTCGGCGGGCGATCCGTCCGAGGCGGCGATTCTCGCGGACTTCCTGGCGTTCCACGACCGGGCGGCCGGGCACCCGCTGGTCGATGCCGAGCGGATCGTGTTCCACGGCCGATCGCTGGGCGGGGCGGTGCTGGCGTGCCTGTCGCGGCAGCGGGCGCCGGCGGCGATGATCCTGCAGTCCACGTTCACCAGCGTGCCGGACGCGGCGCGGTCGCTGTGGATCCCGGGCGTGCTGGTTCGTGATCGGCTGGACGCGCGGGCGGCGCTGGCCTCGCTGGACGCGCCGGTGTTGATTCTGCACGGCCGGCGTGATCGGATCGTCCCGCCACGCCACGCCGAGCGGTTGCAGGAGGTGACGGGGGACGGTCGGCTGGTATGGTTCGACGTGGGGCACAACGAGCTGCCGCCGCCGCGCGAGTACTGGCCGGTGGTCGGCCGATTTCTGGACGAGGTCGGCGTGCTGCCGGGGGGAGGCGCGCGGTGAGGATGCGCGGCGTGTCGTGGTTGTTTGGTCGATCAACGCCCGTACAATGCCGGGCGCACGGCGTGAGGGACGCCGGGCAATCGGTTGCAGCGTACAGCGCTGCGCGACCAGTGGCACGAGCAGAAGACGAAAGGAAGCGGCGATGACGCAGGTGCTCAGCGAGCGGACGGGTGAGGTGACGTTGAAGGGCAAGCCGATCACGCTGATCGGTGACCTGCCGGCGGTGGGGGACAAGGCGCCGGACTTTCAGCTCGTCAAGGCCGATGACATGGCGACGAAGACGCTGGCCGACTACGCCGGCAAGGTGAAGGTGCTGGCGGTGGTGCCGTCGCTGGACACGCCGACGTGCGACAGCGAGGCCCGACGGTTCAACGAGGAGGCGACGAAGCTGGGCGATGACGTGGTGGTGCTGACGGTGAGCATGGACCTGCCGCCGGCGATCAAGCGGTGGTGCGGTGCCGCGGGGATCAAGAACATCGAGTGCCTCTCGGACTACAAGGAGCACAGCTTCGGGCCGGCGTACGGCGTGCGGATCAAGGAGATCGGGTTCCTGACCCGGGCGATCTTCGTGATCGACCGTGACGACGTGGTGCGGTACGTCCAGCTCGTGCCCGAGATCGCCGACGAACCGGACTACGACGAGGCGCTCGAGGCGGCGAAGAAGGCGGCGTGAGGGGCGCGTGGCGGCCCGGGAGTTGCAGAAGAAGATGCAGAAAAGGCGCGGCGGGCCGCCGCCCGTGTGGTATATTTAGGCGATGCGGGTTCGTCGCGCGTTCAGTCTGATCGAGCTGCTGGTGGCGATCGCGGTGATGGCGCTGCTGGTGGGGATTCTGCTGCCGGCGCTGGCGACGGCGCGACGGGTGGCGACCGACGCCCAGTGCCGCTCACGGCTGCACCAGGTGTTTCTGGCTCAGGCGGCGTACGCGGCGGACCACGGCCGATGGACGGCGCTGTGGCGGGCCGGGGATGAGTCGTTCTCCGAGGCCGGCGGCGAACCGCCTAAAGCGACGCTGGGCGACTATCTCGATCAGGGCCGCGAGTCGTTGGAAGGGCTTGACTCGGTTCAGCAGTGCCCGACGGCGGCCGAGGACGAGCTGGCCGAGCAGTTCGCCGCCGCGTTTCCCAGTCATCGCCCCTCGTCCTACGGGATCAACGGGGCGATGCGGTTTCATCATTGGTCGTTCCAGCCCGAGCGTGTGCCGACGCCGTCGCGGATCATCGGCGTAGGTGAGCAGCCGGTCGAGCCGAGCGAGAACGTGCTGAGCGCCGACGGCGTGGGGGTCATCGAGGCCGGCGGGCGGGCGTACTGGACGCGTATCTCCCGGCACAACCCGTTCCGCGGGTACCGACACCCCGGGCAGCGCGGCAGCAACGCCGCGACAATGGACGGCTCGGTCCGCCAGCTCGCGCACGAGCAACTGCACCACAGCGGCGGGCACTGGTTCTGGTGGAACGCGACCGACCCGTGGTACTCATCCGAATCCGAGGGCATCTGCGGCTGCCCGTGAGGCGACGCGTCACCGTCGGCCAAGCCGCACGCTGAGCGGCAGCGAAGTGTCGGATCCGGCCCTTCAACCCTGCTCGTGATTCGGACTGGCGATGTGATCAGCCGCGAGTCGAGGTCTCTTCGCGACGCTCGAACACCCGCTTCGCCGCGCCGACGTACACCTGCTCCAGCACGTCTCCCGACATCGCCGCGCCGCGCAGATGGGCCGTCGCCGTCTTGGGCAGCGACGGGTCCAGCATCGGCAGGTCCGGGTCCACGATCGGGCTGGGCCCGTCGTAGTCCGTCTCCATCAGCGTCCGCAGCGCCCAGTACCGGCTGGCGTACACGTCAAACTCGCGGTTGTCGTCCGCCGCCACGATGTCTGAACCGAACAGCACGCGCCCCGCATTCCGCTGGCAGAAGGCGCGGAACTCGTCCGGCCGCCGGCTCAGCTCACGCACCATCCACTTCGTCGCCGACGTGTCCAGCACGTAGTTCGGGTGCCGGTCGAGCATCTCCTGAATAAACCCGAGATTCTCCGGCCAGCCGCCCATGTGGGCGCCGATCCACGTCACGTCCGCGTACTCGTCGAGCAGACGCTCCAGCGGCTCGAACTGCTGTCGCTTCGTGCCGTACTTCGTCGCATCGCGGTAGCGCGTCTGGAACCACGTGTCCGGGTCGCCCACGTGCGTCATGAACACGCGGTAGCCCAGCTCGTAGGCGAGTCTCATGCCCTCGCGGCGGATCGGCGAGTCCAGCAGCAGCGCGTCCGAGGCCATGTCCCGCCCGCGCGGGGCCGACCAGAACTTGATCACCCGGCTGCCCTTGGCGCGGAACGCCTTGATCCGCCGCAGCCAGTCGGTCGTGAACGTCTCCGGCTCGTCCTTGGCCAGGTAGTTGGGCACGGCGATGAACTCGATGCGGTCGCCGAACGCCTCGCGGATCTCGTCCACGTGCTCGAGCTGCGTCATGGAGAAGGTGTGCTCGATGCCGTAGAGGTCGGCGACCTCGAAGTAGAGCTCGGCGGTGTGGCGGGTGTTGATGTGCGTGTGCACGTCCCAGATCGGCCCGCGATAGCGGAAGCGGGCGGCCTCGCGGCGATAGTCCAGTCCGAGGCGGTTGGCGTCGTTGAGCGGGCGTGTCTGGAGCGTCGTCGGTGCGGTCATGGCAACTCGTCTGACAAGAACTCGGCTTGGCGAGGTACGGCAACGGCCACGTCTGCGGCCGAGCATGATAGCGGCCTGAGCGCACGGGCGCAGGCGGCTGGACGAGCCTGTGCGCAGCAGATCATGCCGGAAAAGTGTGAGCGCGGTACGAGCGAAGGATGAGCGCGCTGGTATTGAGTGGTCTTGCTGGGCGGTGGCGAAACCGAGGCGTCTCAGGAAGTGGACGCGATCACCCCCCGCGCACGAACGGCGAGCATCGCGGCGAGACTCAGCAGCAGGACGCCGCTGGTCGGCTCGGGCACGGCGACGCCGCTGCTGGTCATGCCGAACTGCGTCTGCCAGATGCCCAGGTCGAAGGCGTCGGTGTCGCCGTCGTCGTCGGCGTCCCCGCCGTCGGAGTTGCCGAACGCGGTCTGCCAGATGCCCAGGTCGAAGGCGTCCACGTCGCCGTCTTCATCGAAGTCGGCGGCAAGGGTGGGGCCGCCTTCTCCGGCCGTCCCGACCGCGACCTCGCCGACGATCGCGTAGGCGAACGTGTCCGACGGGCTGAACTTGTACGTCGACTCGATCCCCAGGCGCAGGTACCGCGCCTCGTACGTCGCGCCCAGGTCGAGCACCTGCCCACGGTAGCTGAACGGGTTGAACAGTTTATTCTCGAGCGTGTAGTCGCCGGCGTCCTGCATCGGGCCGCCCTCAGTCTCGGAGAGCAAGACCGTGATGTTCTCGAGCGAGATGCTCCAGATCGCCAGCCGGTCGATCGCGTACGTCTGCCCGAGGTCGAAGTCGACGTACCCGGTCACGGGCAGATCGAAGACGACCTCGCTCTGCCAGTTGTTGCGGTAGTTGGCCTGAGCGAAGGGCTCGGGCGGGGTCTCGAAGTAGGCGTCGAAGTCGGTCACGCCGCTCTCGAACGGCTTGTCCAGCCCGGACTGGTTGATCATGTTCACCAGCGGCACGTCGTCGTTGAATGTGCCCAGGTCCGTGCCGAGGACGGCGGTGGGGCTGACGATCGTGCCCGCGGCGGAGACCTGCCCGGCGGCCAGACCAGCGCTGATGGCGGCGACAACCAGTCCGGCGCATCGAGTGTCAGGGTTCATTGGCCACCTGCGTTTAAGGGCTTCGGATCGAGTCAACTCCACCGCGCCACATCGATCGGCGCGGCTCGGGAACGCGTCAGATTGAGCTCGAAATGGCTCGGTAGTCCAAGGGAGTCCGGCTTTTGGATCGCACTAATGCTATATTGACGAGCCGCTGCCGCCAATTGGTGTAAACACACCATGACCGGTTGCGGAGGGAGTCTTGTGCGCATGTCACGCTCGCAACGGCTGCGGTTCAAGGACGTGCGGGCGGCGTACCGCCTGCTGGGCGAGTGCCGCGAGCTGGGAGCCGACCCGCTCGCCTGGCGTCGTCACATGCTCGACGGGCTCCGGCAGCTCGTGGGTGCCCGCGTGGGCCTGTACCTGCACGTCCACGGCGTGCTCAGCGACGACGAACGCCTCTCCGTCCCGCTCGACACCGGCTTCCTCGATCCCTCCCAACGCACCCTCTGGGCCCGCTATCAGCAGCAGAACGCCCACCGCGACGACCCGTTCCATCGGAACTACTACGGCTCGTTCACCGGCCGGCTCCGCACGCGCAGCCTTGCGTCCGTCGTCGAGCCCGAGCTGTGGTACCGCTCGACGCACTACCACGACTACGTGCGCGCCTGCGACCTCGACGACCGCATCACCTCGTCCCTGCGACTGTCGCCCGAGCCGGACGCGCCCGTGCAGGTCATCGTCCTGCACCGCGAAGCCGCCGACAGTCGCTTCCCGCGGTCGGCCGTGCGCCTGGTCCACCTGTTCCATCACGAGCTGGGCACGATGCTCGGCGGGCCGCTGACCCTGCCCGACGCCGTCGAGGACCCGCACGCGCTGCCGCCGCGCCTGCGGCAGGTGCTCGCCTGCCTGCTGCGCGGCGACAGCGAGAAGCTCGTGGCCCAGCGCCTGGGCATCAGCCGGCACACGGTCAGCCGGCACGTGCAGCGCCTGCACCGGCGCTTCGGCGTGCAGAGCCGCGGCGAGCTGCTGCATCGCTGCCGCGACATGCTGCCGCTGCTGAACGACGAAGATCCCGGTTCGTGACGACTCATCCGGCCGCGCTTGCGCCGCCGCGGTGCGCACAAACCCGCCGACTCGCCCATCTATAGAAAGGAGATGTTTGCGATGGCGGCCGTGCGCGTGCCCAGGTCAGGAGTTGTGTTTGTCCCGCTCGAGCGTGTGTCACGCGAGACGCCCGCGGCGGGTCGTCGCGCTGCCGATCCGTGCCGGGGGAGGGTTCGCCCGGACGCTGCCCGGTCGGATTGGTTACGTTGGCGCGAGCGCGCGGGCGAAACCGGACCAGTTTCCAGACCAGTTCGTGACCAGTTTCGATACCAGTCCGGCGCGGGTGGCGTCCGATGGGTCGAGCCGGGCTCAGGACCGGCCGGCGGCGGGGGCGGGTTCGGAGCCGGCATCGTCGCCCGCGTCGGCGGCGTCCACGATCGTCTCGTAGAACCGCCTCGACCACTGCCCGAAGTTCTCGCCCGCCTTCCGTCGCACCTGCACGATCACCAGGTCTCGCTCCAGGTCCACCAGCAGCACGCACGAGAACAGCGAGCCGTGCCCGATCGTGCGCTCGCTGAAGATCTGATCCTCCGGCCGCGTCGAGCCCAGCTCCGCGGCCGCCCGCACGTGCCGCATCCAGTGCATCCCGATCCCCTCGGTCTGCTCGATCCCCGGGTACAGCTCGCCCAGCGGCCGGGGCAGCATCTGCTCGAACGTCTCGGGCCGGATGAACGCGCGGTCGCCGTAGCTGCCGCGGTTCGCCAGCCACTGCGCGAACACGCCGAGCTCGAACGCCGTCAGCTTCGCCCCCGTGCTCGCCTGTTCGATGGGCACGCCCTCGAGACCCAGGGGCTCGAACAGCTCCTGCTCGTACAGCGGGGCGAAGCTCTTGCCGCTGACCAGCGACATCGCCGCCGCCGCCAGGTCGAACCCCATGCCCGTGTACGTATATGCCTCGCCCGGCCGGTTCACGTCGATTCCGTTAAGGATGATGTTCTCGAAGTTCGGGTTCCGCGCGCCGCCCCACGAGCCGTGCCCGCTGAGCCCGCTGGTGTGCGTCAGGCACTGGCGGAACGTCGGCACGTGCGGGCTGTCGCGCGGAAAATCGGGAAAAACCGTCGAGACCGGGTCGTCCAGCCCGATGAGGCCCTGGTCCACGAACCGGCTGAACAGGATCGCCGTGAGCGTCTTGGTGATCGACGCCAGGTCGCCGCGATAGTCGAGCCCGATCGGTTCGCCCGATTCGTCCCGGCCGAAAGCCGCGTGCGTGACGATCACGCCGTGCCGCGCCACCAGCGTCACGAAGGGCACGCCGGTCTCTTCGGCCCACTTTCGGCACACCGCCTCGATGCGTTGCGGCGCGTCGGCCGCCATGCCCGCCTCGGCCATCGTGCCCGTGTGCAGCGCCGGGGCCGGGTCGTCGGCACGCCGGCGCGGCGGCGCCAGCTCGCGCACGGCGTCCTCCAGCCCGTGCACCCGCAGCTTCAACGCCAGGTGATGCGCCTCCGCACGCGCCGCCGCCGACTCGCTCGGCCTCGCCTCACGCCCCAGCGGCTCGGCCTCCGCCAGCCCCGCGATCAACGCCGCCCCCGCCTCCGTGTCGTTCATCGGCCCGAGCAGCAGCCTCTGCCACGTCTCCCGCAGCTCCGCCTCGTGCTCTCGCCACACCGCCTCTTCGATCGGGCCCTTCTGATACGCCAGCGGCGTCTCGAACGGCGGCGGCGTGTACCACAGAAAGCCCTTCGGCCGACAGTAGAACGTCAGCGACCGCCGCACCGGCGTCCCGTTCGGCGCCCGGCCCTCCACCCAGGCGATCCAGCGCCCCGGATCGCTCGGCACCTGCGCCTCTTGCAGTTGACCGTCGAACCAGCGCACCGCCAGGTCGCCGCTTCCGCCGAGCCGACGCACCCCGTCCACGTCCCGCCAGATGATCCGTGGCGGGTCGCCGGCGTTGAAGATGAACCCGAACGGCCTGGCGGTCGTCAGCGTCTGGTCCTGAAACGCCTTGCGCTGCTCGCGCAACGTTTCCAGCTCGGTCGGCTCCTGGGCCGATGCGGCCGCCGTCGCGAGCGCCACGAGCGTCACGCACCACCACGCCGCCCTCATCGGCCGTGGGCGCCTCCGCCAACCAGTCGGTTGGAACGTCATCCCATTCATGCCGTCATCGTATCGCGCGTCCGGCGTGGGTGGATCCACGGCGCGTGCCGGTGCGACCGTGCGACCGCGCCGGCCGACCGCGTATGCGGATCACCGCGGGATCGGCGTCTTGTCGGCGGCGCGGAACGGCTCGGTGGTGCGTGGCTCGTTGACTGTCTCCTGCACGTGGTCGTTGTGCTTGAGGAACTTCGCCTTAAGGCGGTCGATCCGCTCGGCGTGTTCGGGCCGGTCGATCAGGTTGTGCTTCT
>CAYSIX010000185.1:0-8403 GCA_964431205.1 uncultured Phycisphaeraceae bacterium | reverse complement strand
GGGGAGGTGACGCGGACCGTCTCACCGGGCGAGCTGCGCGAGATCATCACCGAGCGGCACATCGACAACTGCTGCAAGATCATGCTCGGCACCGGGCTGATCGTACTGTACGCCTACTCGGTCGAGTTCTTCATCGGCTGGTACAGCCAGCACGACTACGAGCAGTTCGTGTTCATGAACCGGCCGATCGGCCCCTACGCCTGGGCGTTCTGGACGATGGTGTTCTGCAACTGCGTGGGCCCGCAGATGCTCTGGTTCCGCTGGTGCCGGCACAACCCCTGGGCGGTGATGCTGGCGGCCATGTTCGTCAACGTGGGCATGTGGTTCGAGCGGTTCGTGATCATCATCACGTCGCTGCACCGCGACTTCCTGCCCTCGAGCTGGGCCCTGTTCAAGCCGACGTGGGTGGACATCCTGATGCTGATCGGATCGTTCGGCCTGTTCTTCACGTTCTTCCTGCTGTTCTGCAAGTTCCTGCCGGTGGTCGCGATGGCCGAGGTCAAGACGGTCATGCCTCAGGCCCACGGCCACACCGGCAGCCCCGATGAGGACAAGGTCGATTACCGCCCCGACGAGGATTATGACTGAGCGAGCTGCGCGGAGCCCGATGCCATGACCGCCCTGGACACCACCGCCCGAGAACACGTGCAAGCGGAGCCCGTCCCCGCCGAGGCGGTGACCTACGGGGTGGCGGCGGAGTTCGACGACGTGACCACCGTCGTGCTCGCCGCGCGCGCCATGCGCGACGCCGGCTTCACCCGGTGGGACGTGCACAGCCCGTTCCCGATCCACGGCATCGACAACGCTATGGGCATCAAGCCGACGATCCTGCCGTGGATCGTGTTTGTCTGCGGGGCGGCCGGCACGATCACGGGGCTGGTGCTGACGCTGTTCACGATGGCGTCGCAGTTCGAGGTGAACCTGCTGCTGTTCACGGTCGAGGGGTACGAGTTCCTCGTGTCGGGCAAGCCGCTGGCGAGCCTGCCGGCGTACATCCCGGTGATCTTCGAGCTGACGATCCTGTTCGCGTCGTTCGGGGCCGTCTTCGGGATGCTGATCCTCAACGGCCTGCCCATGCTGTACCACCCGCTGTTCCGCAGCCAGCGCTTCCGACGGGTCACGACGGACCGCTTCTTCATCACCGTCGAGGCGCGTGACCCACGATACGATCGTCAGAACACCTCAGCGCTGCTGCGTGAGCACGGGGCGATCTCGGTGGAGGTCGTGGAAGAATGATCGAGGCGTTCAAAGAGTACGTGCGGAACCTGCGCCTGCCTCCGCCGCCGTTCTGGATGGTCTCGGCGATCCTGCTGATGGTGATCGCGTCATGGATCCCGCTGGCGTGGATCGCGCGGGCGAAGACGACGCGGTCGCCGGCCAGGCCGATTCAGATCTTCCTGGACATGGACCTGCAACCGCGTTACGACCCGCAGGAGCCGTCCCCGGTGTTCCTGGACGGCCGGGCGATGCGCCCGCGAGTGGAGGGCACGGTGGCGCGAGAGGACGTGATCGGCGACGCGCACTACACGATGGGCTTCGAGACCGGCCCGGACGGCGCCCCGGTGATGGTCGAGGCGGAGGACGGCACGGTCTCGCCGCGGTGGTATGACACGTATCCATCGCGGGTCGAGGTGACCGAGTCATTCATGCGCCGGGGCCGGCGTCAGTACAACATCTCGTGTTCGCCGTGTCACGGTCTGGACGGTCGGGGCAAGGGGCCGGTGAACCAGCGGGCGCTGGAGCTGATGGAGGCCGGCTCGCCGCTGGGCACGCAGTGGGTGCAGGCGGCGGACCTGACCGATGCGACGCGGCGTGGTCGGCCGCTGGGCCACCTGTACAACACGATCAAGAACGGGCTGAACAACATGCCGGGCTACGCGTCGCAGATCCCCGTACACGATCGGTGGGCGATCGTGGCGTACGTTCGGGCGTTGCAGCTCAGCGCGCATGCGCCGCAGGAGGTCGTGCCGGCGGAGACGCTAGGCACGTTGAAGTGAGCATGAGCGGGTGATGAGGGCGGGCCGGACCGTCGGCGGCGCCGGCCCGCAAGGTACCGAGGAAACGACTTTGGCACACGCACGATCCGAGACGCTCCAACCGCAGGACATCCAGCCGCTGCAGCAGCGCGCCTGGTCCTGGTCGCGCACCGGCTACATCGTCGGTGTCGTGGCGCTCGTCCTGGCGCTGGCCCTGGCCTGGGTCTCCGAGGGTGGGCTCCGGCGTTTCGGATTCAGCTACGTGATGAACTTCGCCTTCGGCCTGAGCATCTCGCTGGGGTGCCTGATCTTCGTGGTGTTGACGCACCTGTTCCGCGCCGGGTGGGTGGTGGTGGTCCGCCGGGTGCCCGAGTCCTTCGCCGCCGCCCTTCCCGTGATGGCGATTCTCTTCGTGCCGATCCTGCTGTTGGTGGTCGCGAACAACGGGGCGGTCTATCCCTGGGCTCAGCCGCTCGATGCCGGCCACGGGCACGGCGATGCGGAGCACCACGAGGACGGGCACGATGGACAGGATGGCCACAACGGCTACGGCGTTGACGGCGGGCACGCCGCTGACGATCCGCCGACGGCGGGGCAGGCCGCCGCCGGCGGCGCGTCGATCGTGCTCGTGTCCGATCCCGCCGATCCACCGGCTCACGACGGGCCGGCTGACGCCGCCGCCGCGAGCGATGCCGTTCACCAAGACGCCGCCGCGGCGCCTCACGGCGTGGCCCGGGCGACCGACCTGTACGGCGATCCCGTCGAGTCCCTTCACGAGAGCCTCGCGTACCTGACCGACGGCAAGCGCCCCTACCTCAACAGCGGCTTTTTCATCATCCGCTGGGTGCTCTACCTGCTCGTGTGGTCGGCGATCGGTGTCTGGTACTGGCGGACGTCGCTGAAGCAGGACGCCACCGGCGACCCGACCCTGACCAATCAGATGGAGAAGTACGCCCCCGCGTCCACGCTGCTGTTCGCCGGCACCGTCACGTTCGCCGCCTTCGACCTGCTGATGACGCTGGACCCGACGTGGTACTCGACGGTCTTCGGCGTGTACTACTTCGCCGGGTCGATGCTCGGCGCGTTCGCGACGATCATCCTGGTCATCATGGGGCTGCAACGCCTGGGCTACATGCCCAGCGTCAGCGTCGAGCACTACCACGACCTGGGCAAGCTGCTGTTCGCCTTCGTCGTGTTCTGGACGTACATCGCCTTCAGCCAGTACATGCTGATCTGGTACGGCACGATTCCCGGTGAGATTCCCTGGCTGGCGCTGCGTGGCATGAGCACGGCCGCCGGTCACGACACGCCGTACCGGGTGGTGGCGCTGGTGCTGCTGTTCGGGCACTTTCTGATCCCGTTTCTGGGCCTGATGTCGCGGCACGTCAAACGAACGAAGAAGCTGCTGGCGTTCTGGGCGGTGTGGATGCTCGTGGCGCACTGGATCGACGTGTACTGGCTCGTGATGCCGCAGTACCGCCACGACGTCATTCAGTTGCCGCTCGTGGAGCTGCTGTGCCTGGTGGGCGTGGTGGCGATCCTGTTGGCGACGGTGGCGCGGCTGGCGGCGGCGCACAGCCCGGTCCCGACGCGGGACCCGCGCGTCGGCGAGTCCCTGGGCTTCCACAACTATTGATGGGCCTGAACGGCGGGCCCCCGCGGAACTGATCCGATGGCACACGACAACGGCAACTCGACGACCGAACGCCACGTGCGGGACCTCAACGTGCGGATGTTGGGCGTTCTGGGCGCGGTCTCGGTGCTGGTGACGTACCTGATCGTGGTGGCCACGCAGGCGTGGTTCAACTATGAGTTCCAGCGCGAATACGAGAAAAAGGCGTACAACGCCCCGAACTCGTGGCTGCAATCGATCGAGAACGAGGCCCGATTCAACCTCCAGGTGACCGAGTGGGTCAGCCAGGAACAGGGGATCGTGCGGGTACCGATCGAGGAGGCGATGCAGTACCTGGTGCGGCAGGAGCGGGACAAGCGGCGCTCGTCGTCGGCGCGGTAGGGGGGCAAGAGGATCGGTATGCCGGGCCGGCCCGGAGGGCGGGGCGCGAAATCGGGCCGACCGATCGGGACGGTGCCCGTCTGCCGCGCTATTCTTCTAGTCCATGAGCAATCGTCCGAGAACAATCCGAGGCCCGTGGATCCCGGCAGCGGGATGGGCGGCACTGGTGGCGGGGCTGGCCGCGTGGCCGGGTCTGGCTTACGCCCAGGCCGCCGAGCAGGGCCAGGCCACGCCGACGGTGGAAGAAGACCCCGAGACCCGCTATCAGCAGCAGCTCGAACGGATGCCCGAGACGGTCCGCGAAGTGGCGATCGACGAGAAGCTGGGCCAGACGATCCCGCTCGACCTGCCGTTCGTCGACGACCTGCGGCGGGACGTGAGCCTGTCGGACTATTTCGAGGGCGACGTCCCGGTCATCCTGACGCTGAACTATTACCGCTGTCCGAAGCTTTGCGACGTGGTGCTGAACGCGGTGGGCAACGCGACGGCGGAGATCGGGCTGACCGCCGGGGCCGATTACCGGATCGTGACGGTCAGCTTCGACCCGGCCGAAGGCCCCGGGCTGGCCCAGGCCAACAAGCGGGCCATGCTCGACCGGCTGGGCGACCCGGCGATGTCCGGCGCCTGGCACTTTCTCACCGGCGAGCAGCACAACATCGACGCGCTGGCCGAGGCGGTCGGGTACCGCTACAAGTGGCTGGCCGACCAGAAGCTGTACGCCCATCCCGCGGCGATCATGGTCCTCAGCCCCGAGGGCAAGATCACCCGATACCTGTACGGTGTGAGGTACGACCCGCAGACATTGCGACTGTCGCTGGTCGAGGCGTCGCAGGGGAAGGTGGGGTCCACGCTGGATCGCATCCTGCTAACCTGCTATCACTTCGACCCTGAGGAGGGGTCGTACGCCTGGCAGGCGATGAATATCATGCGGGCCGGGGGTGTGTTGACGGTGCTCGCGCTGGTGATCGGAATCGGCGCGGCGCTTTGGCGAGAGCATCGCAGGCGACGAGCGGGGACCGAGGCCGACCCTCGCGGCGGCGTCCATCCCGCGCATTCGTGAGAGCATCATGCTGACGATCCTGGGTCAGAGTAGCGGCTCGCTGGGTTTGCCGGAAAAGGCGTCGACGTTCGCCGCCAGCGTGGACCCGCTGTGGGCGTTCCTCGTCTGGTTGTCGGTGCTGTGTTTCATGGGCATCGGCGGGACGATGTTCTGGTTCGCGTGGAAGTACCGCCGACGAAGCCACGACGACAAGCCTCACGCGGCCCATCACAACACCGTCCTCGAGCTGACCTGGAGCGGCATCCCGCTGATCATCGTGCTGGCGATCTTCGTCTGGGGGTTCCGCGGCTACCTCGACATGGCCATGCCCGACGCCTACGCCGACGAGGTGCTCGTCCAGGCGGTGCAGTGGAACTGGACCTTCCAGTACCCCAACGGCGCCAGCAGCGACGAGCTGCACGTGAAGGTGGGCCAGCCGGTGCGGCTGGTGCTCACGTCCTCGGACGTGATCCACAGCTTCTACGTCCCCCAGTTCCGCATCAAGAAGGACGTCGTGCCAGGGCGGTACAACACGACGTGGTTCAAGTCCGACGTGCCGGGCGTGTACGATCTGTACTGTGCCGAGTACTGCGGGACCAAGCACTCGCAGATGAACAAGAAGGTGTACGTGCACACCGAGGCCGACTACGAGGCCTGGAAGAAAAAGGCCCTCGACCCCTACACGGGCAACGCCCCGAAGGACGTCGGCTCGCGGTTCTATGAGACCAAGGGCTGCGCCCAGTGCCACACGACCGACGGCTCACCGTTGACCGGACCGTCTTTCAAGGACCTGTTCGGCAGTGAGCGGCAGTTCACCGACGGCACCAGCCAGGTCGCCGACGAGCAGTACATCCGCGAGTCGATCCGCAACCCGAGCGCGAAGATCGTCAAGGGGTACAAGGATCAGATGTCAATGATCTCGCTGAACGACCGCGAGATCGACATGATCATCGCGTTCCTGAAGTCGATCAGCACGAACTACGAGGGGCCGACGGCGCCGCTGGAGACGCCGATCGAAGCCGAGGGCGGCCAGGACGAGGCCTCGAGCGATGGCTCGTGATTCAGGTGGCGGGACGTCGACGGTCCCGCGCCGCATGAGGGTTTGAAGATGTCCGCGATTACACAGCCGGTGATTACAGACGTGTTCGGCAAGCCGGTCGAGGACCCCGGCAAGAACTACCTGAACGAGGGGAAGGGGATCCTCTCGTGGCTGCTGACGCTGGACCACAAGCGCATCGGCATCATGTACATGATCGGGGTGCTGGCGGCGTTCGCGCTCGGCGGGACGTTCGCGATCATCCTGCGCACCGAGCTGATGTTCCCCGGCGTGACGCTGGGCAGCGACGCGACGCCCGGCGACGTCGACGCGGCGTGGGACCGCTACAACCAGTATTTCTCGCTCCACGGGGCGATCCTCGTGTTCATGTTCATCATCCCCGCCGTGCCCGCGATCCTGGGCAACTTCGTCCTGCCGCTGATGCTCGGCGCCAAGGACGTCGCCTTTCCCCGGCTCAACCTGCTGAGCTGGTACTGCTGGGTCGGCGGCGGCATCTTCTTCGTCTACACGCTGTTCAGCGGCGGGCTCGACACCGGCTGGACCTTCTACACGCCCTACTCGACCACGACCGACACCGCCGTCATCTCCGCCGTCTCGGGCGCGTTCATCCTCGGGTTCAGCTCCATCCTCACGGGCCTGAACTTCATCGCCACCATCCACATGCTCCGCTGCCCGGGCCAGACCTGGACCAAGCTCCCGCTGTTCCTCTGGGCGCTCTACGCCACCAGCGTGATCCAGATCCTCGCCACACCCGTGCTGGCCATCACGCTCCTGCTGCTGATCGCTGAACGCGCCCTCGGCGTGGGGATCTTCGACCCCGCGCTCGGCGGCGACCCCGTGCTGTTCCAGCACTTCTTCTGGTTCTACTCGCACCCGGCGGTGTACATCATGATCCTGCCGGCGTTCGGGATCATCAGCGAGCTGATCGCGGTGCACGCGCACAAGCGTCTGTTCGGGTATCGGGCGATCGCGTTCAGCTCGATCGCGATCGCGGCGATCTCGTTCCTGGTGTGGGCGCACCACATGTTCGCGTCGGCGAGCCCGGCGGCGAACGTGATCTTCTCGGCGTTGACGTTCCTGGTGGCGATCCCGACGGCGATCAAGGTGTTCAACTGGATCGCGACGCTGTACAAGAGCAGCATCTCGTGGAACACGCCGATGCTGTACGCGGCGTACTTCCTGTTCTGCTTCACGATCGGGGGTCTGACGGGCCCGCCGCTGGCGACGCTGAGCACGGACATCCACCTGCACGACACGTACTTCGTGGTGGCGCACTTCCACTACGTGATGATGGGGGGGACGGTGCTGGCGTTCGTGGGCGGGCTGCACCACTGGTGGCCGAAGTTCACGGGCCGGATGTACAACGAGTTCTGGGCGATGATCGCGTCGTGGATCGTGTTCATCGGGTTCAACACGACGTTCTTCGTGCAGTTCTTCCTGGGGACGCAGGGGATGCCGCGGCGGTACGCGACGTACGAGCCGGGGATCCCGACGTTCGAGCTGATGCACAAGATCTCGACGTTCGGTTCGTGGCTGCTGCTGGTGGGCTTCCTGCTGCACCTGGTGGTGTTCATCCAGTCGATGGTGGCGGGGTCGCGGGCACCGCGGAACCCGTGGGGCGGCCTGACGCTGGAGTGGGAGACGGAGAGCCCGCCGGTGGAGCACAACTTCGCGCACGAGCCGGTGATGACGCACGGGCCGTACGACTACGACTCGGTGGTCCCGCCGTACTGCGATCCGGAGGACTACCCGCTGCCGGACCCGGAGGAGGTGCGGCGGGTGCACGGTGGTCACTCGTGACCGGAGGCGAGCGAGCGAGATGAGCGAGGCGACGACGACAGGCGAGGCGGGACGGGAGCTGCGGCCGTACGAGGCGTACGTGCCGGGGCACCACTGGCGCAACGCGGAGGACGAGCAGGAGGCGGCCAAGCTCGGGATGTGGCTGTTCCTGAGCACGGAGGTCCTGCTGTTCGGCGGGTTCTTCTGCGCGTACGCGGTGTTCCGGATGATGTACCCGGGCGTGTGGCACGAGGCGAGCCGGTACTACCTGAGCTGGGAGATCGGCGCGGTGAACACCGCGGTGCTGCTGCTGAGCTCGTTCACGATCGTGCTGGCGATCCGCGGGGCGCAGCAGGGCAAGCGGGGGATGGTGCTGCTGAACCTGTGGATCACGCAGGCGTGCGCGGCGTTCTTCCTGATCGTGAAGATCGTCTTCGAGTACATCCCGAAGATCCAGAAGGGCATGATGCCCGGGGCGCACTACCAATACCACGCGGGGGGCAAGGGCGAGGGGGCGCACGCGGCGGCCGTCGAACTT
>CAYSIX010000184.1:0-8446 GCA_964431205.1 uncultured Phycisphaeraceae bacterium | reverse complement strand
ATCGCCCGGGCCGAGCCGAAGAACTTCTTGGGCCGCTGCAGGGCGTTGGAGTCGAGCCCGCCGGTGAGGATCTTGCCCGAGTGAGGCATCTCGGCGTTGTAGGCGCGCGCCATGCGGGTGATCGAGTCCATGAGGATGACCACGTGCTCGCCGAACTCGACCATGCGTCGGGACTTCTCGATGACCATGTCGCAGACCTGCACGTGTCGTGCGGACTGCTCGTCGAAGGTGGAGGCGACGACCTCGACCTCGTCGGGGGTGTTGTTTCGGAAGTCGGTGACCTCCTCGGGCCGCTCGTCGATGAGCAGGACGATGACCTTGACCTCCGGGTAGTTCTTGATGATGGAGTTGGCCATCTTCTGGAGCAGGACGGTCTTGCCGGTGCGGGGCGGGGCGACGATCAGGCCGCGCTGGCCTCGCCCGATGGGGGCGACCAGGTCCACGATGCGCATCTCGATGTTGCTGGGGTCCTCGGGCGTCTCGAGGACGAAGCGCTCGTAGGGGTGCAGCGGGGTGAGGTCCTCGTAGTTGGACAGCTCGTTGAGCGCGTCGGGGGGATGGCCGTTGATGGCGTCGACGCGCAGCAGGGCGAAGTAGCGTTCGGACTCCTTGGGCGGGCGGATGGTGCCCTGGACGATGTGCCCGACCTTGAGGCCGAAGCGGCGGATCTGACTGGGCGAGACGTAGATGTCGTCGGGGCAGGCCAGGTAGGAGTACTCGGGGCTGCGCAGGAACCCGAAGCCGTCGGGCAGGACCTCGAGCACGCCCTCGCCGTACATCAGCCCCTGCTTGCTGATGTGCTTCTGCAGGATCTTGAAGATCAGGTCCTGCTTCTTCAGGCCGGTGTAATCGTCCACGCCCTCGGCGTCGGCGAGGTCGTGCAGCTCGTCGACGGTCATCTTCTGCAGTTCCTGGACCGTCAGGTCGGACCGCTTGGCCTGCTCGTAGCGGGCCTGGGTCTCGGCGTCGAGCTGGGCGTCGGTGGACGGGGCCTTGCGCTCGCGTTCGGCGGGCGAAGCGTCGCTCTTGGCCTGAGTCTCGGCCTCGGCGGTCGGTGCCGTCTCGGGCGCGTCGCCGTTGTCCACCGCCGTCGCGCTGCTCTGAGCCTTGGCGGATGAGGCCGACGAAGAGGACGAGGACTTCTTACGCGTCCTGGTGGTCTTGGCAGGCATGATTCGATGCACTCCTTTGCGGTGGGTGTCGCCGGACGGCCGGGGCTCCGACCGCAGCAGGCTCACAGGGTTGGCGGGGATTCAGGTCAAGGGTCTGATGGACATCCGGGGACGTGTGCAGCTTAGGGGGGCGATACGGGGTCCGGCAAGCGCCGCTTGGCCGGCATCGTCGTGGGCCTCGCCCCCGACCGTGCCGATGCGCAGCCGCATCGGCCCTGTTCAGCTCAACGCGGGGAGAATCCGGGAAAGTACGCGGCGAACCCGATCACGACACTCGGCCTCGCCCGCGTCATTCACTACCACATCATCGGCACGACTCCGCTTGATGTCAAGCGACGCCTGGGCGTTTTCCCGCGCCGCCAGGTCCGCCTCCGTCCACCCCCGCTCGGCCGACACCCGTGACAGACGCACCGACCGCGGCGCGTCCACGTACACAAGCGCATCGCACTCGGCGTCCAGCCCCGTCTCCAGCAGCAGCGGGCAGTCCTCCACGATGGCCACAACGTCCGGGTCCGCCTGATATTGCTTGTGCAGCCGACGCCTTCGCTCGCCCACCCGCGGGTGCACCAGCGCCTCCAGCCGCCGCCGCTGGCTCGCGTCCTCGAACACGATCCGGCCCACCGCCTTGCGGTCCACCCGCCCGTCGGGCCGCAGGATCCGCTCGCCCCACCACGAGGCCAGCTCCGCTCGCACCGCCGGCTCGTCGAGCTGCGCCCGCGCGATCGCGTCCGCGTCCACCACCGCGCAGCCCATCTCCGCCATCTGCTGCGCCACCAGGCTCTTGCCCGAGCCCGGCCCGCCCAGCAGCCCGATCACCGGCTTCCGCCCCGTGGCCGACTTCCGCATCACGCCAGTGTAAGCCGGCGTGGGATCGGACGCCGGCAACGCCGCTCCTTCGCTGGTCATGGGCGATTGCGATTCGTCTCATGGCCGCATTCCGGGCAGTGGCTCGCGCTGGCGTTGCCTCGCAGGTCGTACCCGCAGGCGACACACAGATGGCGCGGGCGCGATCGTGGCAGCAGGATTGAGATCGTCGAGCTGGCGCAGCCGAACGCGACCAGCAGGGGGATGACCCAGTAGAGATAGAACGCCAATAGAGCGTGAGCGTCCCGTTGTCCGCTCCACATCCAGAGCACCACGTTGAACGGTTCGCGCCAGTGCGGGACCGTCATCGGATACAGAACCGCGACGAGCCACCACGGGGATGCGTGAACGAACAGCGCGAGGCAGAAACCGGCGATCGCGTCCGCCACCCCGGCACGGATCGTGTAACGCGAGCGACGCCGGCGATGAGCCGCGGCAACGGTGATGGAAAACAGCCCCGTCATGATGCAAAAAAGCGCGTAGGGCCGGTTGCCGTAGCTGCGCAGGGGTGGCCCCCAGTATCCGCTCGATACCGGTCTCACAGGCCCCGACAGCGTCGTCGTGTTCAGCGGCATCGACCAGCCGCCGGTCGAGTCGTCGCGGTGCCATGGCACGTTCACCATTAGCCCGCTCACCAGCACGATCGCCGTCACCCCCACCACGGCACTCGGTCTCAGCCCCGAAACCAGCATCCCGGTCATCTCCCGTCGCTCTCCGCAGGTGGCGACCACCTTCTGACGTGCGTCGGCCTGCCCGGGTTCCCACCCTTGTCCCTGGGCGTTCATCTGTGGCTCGATCCGCTGCTCACGGCGTCAGCTCCGGGATCCCGATCGCGTGTCCGTACGCGCGGACGATGCGATCCACGCCCGCGCCGTAGTGCTGCTCGAGGCTCTCCCGCCACGGCATGCCGTCCTTGATCCCGTTGATGAACGCGACGTACCCCCGGCGGTTCTGCTGGATCATCAGCTCGGTCACGCGTGTCGCCACGCCGTACTGCCAGCCGGCGAGGCGCGGCGCGTCAAAGAAGCCGGCCAGCGACGGCTCGCGGCGGAGCTGCCGCATCGCCAGGTGGTCGAACTGCTCGATCAGCGTCGCACGCCTCACGAGCCGCTCGGCGATGTAGTTCGCCAGGCCCTCGTTCGCCCAGGTCGGGATCGGCGCCGGGCCGCGGTAACGATGCAGGAACCCGTGCACGGTCTCGTGCACCAGCACCGTCGCGAAGCTCATGTCGTGCGGCTGCCGATAGAACGCCACGTGCACGAACCCGTTGCCGAAGGTGTGAGCCATCCCGGCGCTGCCCGACGGGTCCGTCCCATGCACGAGCACCTGGAACCGCGCGTAGTCTTCGGGCCGCTGAAACACGAAGATCAGCCCCTTGCCGCGGAAGATGTTCACCTTCGGG
Organism: uncultured Phycisphaeraceae bacterium; assembly: GCA_964431205.1. Taxonomy (GTDB): domain Bacteria; phylum Planctomycetota; class Phycisphaerae; order Phycisphaerales; family Phycisphaeraceae; genus CAYSIX01. Next base: position 5,008 of record CAYSIX010000184.1, on the reverse strand, counting down.
TCCAGCGCGAACAGCTTCGCCAGCCGCACGTACATCTCGTCCAGCAGCGTGGCCCAGCGCATCGCCTCGTCGCGGTCCAGGTCGCTGTAGAAGAGAAAGTACCGCGTCTCGTACAGGTCCAGCGGCTTGTCGAGACGACGCTGAGCCTCACGCCCGACGCCCTTGAGCGCCTCGACGCTCTTGGCCATGACCTCGTCGGACAGCTCGCCCCAGAACTCGTGCTGCGCCTGGCCGACCTGGACAGGACCTTGCTCAGCCACTGCGTCGGTCGCGTCGCGGACCGCGTCGCCTGCGGGCTCGTCGTCATCGCCGGCGCCCTGGCCCGTCGCCACGCCCGTGCTCTCGCCCCGCGCAGGATCCCGCGACGCACCATCGCCCGCCCCGTGATGACGCTCGATCCACTCCGCCCGTGCCTCCGCACGCCGACGCCATCGCTCGGCGTCCTCACGCTCGGCCAGCATCCCCGCCAGCGCGTGCCACGCCTCGGCGTCTGTCGCCGGCAGCAGCTTCTCGTGCAACTGGTACACCCGCGCCGGCTCGAGCCGCGACCACGCCACTTGCCGCGTCTGCTCGCCCTCGCCGACCCGCAGCTCGATGCCCACCTCGTCGTACGCCACCAGCCAACCCCGCACCGCCTCCCCCTCCACCGTCCGCACGTACAACGCCACCGACGGGTCCACCTCGACACGCTTCGCCAGCACCGGCACCGCACCGACCAGCAGCACGATCAAGACAGCACCAAGCCGAGCCCCGAGCGGTAGCCGCGGGGCAAATCGCCTTCCAGGCCGAGCCCTGAGCGGTAGCGAAGGGCCGGATCCCGCCCCCCACGCCACCCCATTGCCGGGCTCACGATCCACTGAGCGGGTCCCCACACACTCTCCTTGAACACTGCTGGCCATCGCCGCCATCATAAGCGCCTCATCCCCGCCCCCCGGCCTCTCGCTCGCATCGCCACGCTCGGCTACACTCCCTGTCAACATGCCCGCCAGCCCCGGTCATTCCAGCATGCCGAACCCCGCTCCCGCCGCACGCCTGGCCCTCGAAGACGGCACCGTCTTCCACGGCTCGGCCTTCGGCGACCCACGCCCCCAGCTCGTCGAGGGCGAGGTCTGCTTCAACACCTCCCTCAGCGGGTACCAGGAGGTCCTCACCGACCCCTCCTACGCCGGCCAGATCGTCACCATGACCTGCCCCCTGATCGGGAACTACGGCGTCAATGACGACGACCTCGAATCCGCACGCATCCAGGTCCGCGGCTTCGTCGTCCGTGAGCTGGCCCACCGCGTGAGCAACCACCGCGCCACCCGCAGGCTCGAGCAGTGGCTCGCCGACCAGGGCGTCGTCGGCATCGCCGGCATCGACACCCGCGCCCTGACCCGCAAGCTCCGCACCCAGGGCGCCATGGACGGCGTGCTCTGCACCGACCCGGCCCTGTCCGACGACGACCTCGTCGCCCGCGCCGTGGCCGCCCCCGGGCTCGTCGGCGTCAACCTCGTCCAGACCGTCAGCCTCCGCGAGCCGCTGATATGGCGCGACGACCTGGGCGACTGGGCCCCCCTCCAGGGCACGGTCGAGCCCGGCGACCGCCGCTTCCGCGTCGTCGCGCTCGACTGCGGCGCCAAACGAAACATCCTGCGCAACCTCGTCGACCGCGGCTGCGACGTCACCGTCCTGCCCTTCGACGCCACGCCCGAGCAGGTCCTCGAGCACCGGCCCGACGGCCTGTTCGTCTCCAACGGCCCCGGCGACCCCGCCGCCGTCCAGCCCACCATCGAACACCTCGCCGCCCTCCGGGGCCGCCTGCCCATCTTCGGCATCTGCCTCGGCCACCAGCTGCTCAGCCTCGCCCTGGGCGCCTCCACCTTCAAGCTCCCCTTCGGACACCGCGGCGCCAACCAGCCCGTCCAGAACCTGCACACCGGCAAGGTCGAGATCACCAGCCAGAACCACGGCTTCGCCGTCGATCGCGACTCGCTCGACCGCACCGGCTGCGAGGCCACCCACGTCAACCTCAATGACCAGACCCTCGAAGGTTTCCGCCACCGCTCCGAGCCCATCTTCGCCGTCCAGTACCACCCCGAGGCCAGCCCCGGCCCCCACGACGCCCGGTACCTGTTCGACTGCTTCATCGACATGATGACCACCGGCCAGAGCCCCACCGGCGAGCAGATGGACGCCGCCCAGCGCCGTCGCAACCACGTCGCCCCCGCCGGCGCGTAAGCACGGTGACCCCCACAGACCGACCTTGCCATCCCACTGGTCCGCAAACTGGTCTGGAAACTGGTCCGCTTTCCGGGGCGCGCTTACCCAAACCAGACCAGTTGGGGATAATGGGCCAGTGAACCTGTGGCCATTTGCGAAGTCGCCCGCTGACGAAGCAACGCCATCACGCATCTTCAGCCTTTCAGCCTTCGACTCCTGTCGCCTCCCCTCCTGACTCCCCACTTCCAAGTCTTCACCCTTGTGCGCCCGGTCGCCCCGGTGCGCACACGGCTGCCCGTTCCCGGCTCAAGCTCAGCCACAGCGGGGCACGAGCCCAGGCTCGGGTGCTTGGCGAATCGTCAGAACGAGCGCATGGAATCGTCCGCGGCGCGCGCACGAACGCGCCTCGCAGGGTTCCGGGTTCAACGCACAAGGCTGAGGGCGAGGGTCCGATCGCCCATCGCCCGGTCATCCAGCCGCCGTTCACCTGTCGATCCGGCGTATCCCGTCATCGCGTCCTGATCGGACGGCGTGGGCGCACCGCCAGGCCGAGCGTCAGGAGGGCGACCGTCGCCGGCTCGGGCACGCGCGGGGCCGCGGTGCTGTCGAGACCCGTGCCGAAGTTGATCTGCCAGATGCCCAGGTCGAAGGCGTCGACGTCGCCGTCCATGTCGAAGTCGGCGCTCAGGTCGTCGCCGGTCATGCCGAACTGGGTCTGCCAGAGGCCGAGGTCGAAGGCGTCGACGTCGCCGTCGCCGTCGGCGTCGCCGGGGACGGGCGGCTCGACGAACCGCATGGACACAATGAGGTCGTTGACCCAGACGGTCGGGTCCCCCCCGGCGTTCAGGGCAATGGCCAGGTCGAGCAGGGCGCCGCCCTCTTCCAGCAGATCGACCAGCTCCGGGTGGCTCGCCCCTACATTCTCCGCGGTCAGGGTTTGCGTGACTTTGACGAGTTGCAACGGCGAAGCACCGACGGCGAGCAGGTTGGCGGCGGTGAGCTTGGCCGCGAACTCGAGCCGCGGATCCACGCCAGCCTGGTCGCCGAGGCTCAGGTCGAGACTCACGTTGCCGTCGTTGTCGGTGAAACCGGCGTCGAAGGCGAGGTCAAAGGCGAGGTCGATCGTCAGGTCGAAAGCCTCGCCTTCCGGAGCCTCGAGCGGCGTCCGGACGTCAAACGTGGTCCGGGCGACGACGTCCGCCAGGCCGGCGGAAGGCGTGGACAGCTCGAGCACGTGCCCGGGCCCCAGCGGGTTCTCGACCACGTCGGCGGACTGGTCCGGCTCGTCGGCCGTGAACTCAAAGTCTTCGATCTCGGGCACGATCGGGTTGAAGTACACGACGTTCGAATCGTGCACGGCGTTGGGGATCTCGAAGACCTTCGCGGTCGTCTGCGGGCTGCCGGTCGAGAAGTCCATCACGCCGGTGACGACGGTCGTCTTTCCGTCCTCGCCGGGCTCGCTCATGCCGACGGCCCCGTCCACGCCCGGGCCGAGCGGGATGATCGGAGAGATCGCCGCCCCGTGGCGGTTCAGGTAACGCAGCAGAAAGCCCTCCTGAAACCCGTTGGCGATCATGGCGATCGCGCCGCCGCCGAGGGGCGAGGCCGTGTCCGGGCTGAACGCCTCGGGCAGGACCATGCGCGGCTCGGTCACCTGCGTCGTCTCGGGCACCGCGTTGGAGGTGTACACGTTTGGCCGTTCACCGGACCGGTCGAGGGTGAGGTGGGTGACAAAGGACTCGGGCTGCCCGTTGGGCGCGAACGCGGTGACGTCCACGCCGCTGCTGATCCTGCGGTCTTCGCCGGGCGCGTTCTCGTCGAAGACGGTGATGGGCGGGTCGGGCGTGAGGGTCGAGCCGCTCAGAGTGAACGGATTCAGGCGGATCAGCTCGTTCGTGCCGACGATCGTGGCGCCGCGGGCGGTGGCCGAACCGTTCGCGGCGTTGGGCCGGGCGTCGAGACCGATCCCGCTTAGGCCGTCGCCGGTGATGTCGATGACCGTGACCAGGTCCGAGATGGAGGGCGCGGTCCCCGACGGATTGGGTGTGATGACGCTGCTGGAGATCACGCGGCGGCTGTCGGCCGTGTCATGGTCGAACACGCTGATGACCTTGCCACTGGCGCCCACGGCCTCGGCGCTGCTACTCTCGACTTCGTCGGGGATGTCCACCACGTCCACGTGGTCGTTGATGATCGAGGCGATGCTCACGTGTTGCATGCCCGCGGTGACCTGATTACTGGCGATCACTGTGGCCGTTTCGCTCGTTTCCGTTTCGGTCTGCGCGACGGCGCCGCCGGTCGAGCCCGTCGCCCCGTCCGAGAGCGGCGCCGTGATACGCGAGGTGAACTGGCCGGCGAGGGCGTCGAAGTACGCGACGAGGACGGCGCTCTCGCTCGTTTCGGTGTTGCGCACGTCAAAGACGAAGGGGACCTGCGCGAGGTCCGAGATGATGTGCTTCGGCACGTTGCTGAACAACGCTTCCTCGTTTCCTTCGGGGAAAAACACGACCGCGTGGGTGGCGCTGGCCCAAGCGGATGTCTGCGCGTTGGCGAGCAGCCACGCGAGCGCGGCAAGCGCCATCACGAAGCGGCTGATCATCCTGATTGGAATCCGGTGTCCCGCGGCTTTTGTCTGTGGTTCTCGTGACATGATTTCTCCCAGTCAGGGTTCATCGAGTTCAGGAACGGGTGTGTCGTGTCCGCCGACGCGAGGCGATCCATGCCGACCACAGCAGCCACCCCGTCGCCGGCTCGGGCACGACCGCGTCGACGCCCGTGCCGAAGTTGATCTGCCAGATGCCCAGGT
>CAYSIX010000183.1:8312-8773 GCA_964431205.1 uncultured Phycisphaeraceae bacterium | reverse complement strand
CGCGCGCCGATCTACCTGGATACGGCTGCCCACGGTCACTTCGGCCGCAAGCCCGGCAAGGTCGAGGTCAACGGCCACACCCACGAGACGTTCACGTGGGAGAAGACCGACGTCGCGGCCGAGCTGCGCCAAGCCGCCGGCTGAGCGCGCCGTCTGCGCCCCGCCCGTGACGTCGCCGACGCCGCGCGCCGGCCACCCCGGCGCGCGGCGTCCGCGGCCACTACACTCTTTCGAACCGATGCAGATCAAAAAGGGCATTCCGGTTTCACCCGGCGTCGTGATCGCCCCGGCGGTCGTGCTCGACGCCGAGGACCGCCCGATCCCCCGCCGCGTCGTCTCGGCCTCGCAGGTCCCCCGCGAGATCGAACGCTTCGAGGCCGCCCTCGCCGAGTCCACCCGCGAGATCGAGGCCCTGCGCCAGCAGACCGCCGACTCGCTCGGCGAGGAGCTGTCCAAGATCT
>CAYSIX010000183.1:0-8302 GCA_964431205.1 uncultured Phycisphaeraceae bacterium | reverse complement strand
TTCAGCTTCCACATCGGCATGCTCGCCGACCGCCAGTTCACCGGGCAGGTCCGCTCGATGATCGAGAGCGAGCACGTGACCGCCGAGTACGCGGTGTACGCCGTGCTCCGCCGGCTCTCGCAGGTCTTTCTCAGCCACGAGAGCCGGTACCTGCGCGAGCGCGTCTCCGACGTCTGGGACCTCGAGCGGCGGATCCTCAAGCACCTGATCGGGGACGTCCAGACGGAGCTGAGCCAGCTCCAGCACCCCGCCGTGGTCATCGCCCACGACCTGATGCCCAGCCAGACCGCCGCGCTGGACCGCGAGAAGATCAAGGCGATCGCCACGGACGCCGGCGGCCGGACCAGCCACACCGCCATCCTCGCCCACGCCCTGGGCATCCCCGCGATCGTCGGCCTCGAAAACGCCAGCCGGTCGATCTCCACCGGCGACATGGTGATCATCGACGGCAACCGCGGCGTCGTCGTGATCGACCCCGACGCCGAGACGCTGATGGAGTACCGCGCCGCGGCACGCAAGATCGCCGCCTTCGAGGACACCCTCGGCGAGCTCAAGGCCCTGCCCGCGGTCACCAGGGACGGCACCGCGATCACCCTGCACGCGAACATCGAGTTCCCCGACGAGATCCGCGAGGCCCTGGAGAACGGCGCCGGGGGCATCGGGCTCTACCGCACCGAGTTCCTGTTCCTGGCCTCGGACGTCCAGCCGACCGAGCAGGAGCAGTACGAGACGTACGTCGAGGCGATCCGCAACCTCGACGGCCGGCCGTTGACCATCCGCACGCTCGACCTGGGGGCGGACAAGGTCCGGCCGGGCGTCGGCGAGCCCGGCGCCGAGAGCATCGAGCGCAACCCGTTCCTCGGCTGCCGCTCGATCCGCCTGTGCCTGCAGAACCTGCCGCTGTTCAAGACACAACTGCGGGCGATCCTGCGGGCCAGCACCGAGGGGCCGGTGCGGATCATGTTCCCGCTGATCAGCAGCATCATGGAGCTGCGGCAGTCGCGGATGGTGCTCAGCGACGTGATGGAGGACCTGGAGGACCAGGGTATTCCCTATGCCCGTGACATCCCCGTGGGGATCATGGTCGAGGTGCCCTCGACGGCGCTGCAGATCCGCACATTTCAGCGCGAGTCGGACTTCTTCTCGATCGGGACCAACGACCTGATCCAGTACACGGTGGCGGTGGACCGAGGCAACGAACGGATCGCGAGCCTATACTCTGCAGGGCACCCGGCGGTTATCGCGCTGGTCAAGGAGGTCGTGCGAGCCGCCAACCGGGCCGACAAGGAGGTCAGCCTGTGCGGCGAGATGGCCGGCGATCCGGAGTTCACGATGCTGTTGCTGGGCCTGGGCCTGCGCACGCTCTCGATCACGCCGCCGGCGATCCCCGAGGTGAAGAAGATCATCCGAGCCGTGAGCCTCGACCAGTGCCGTCGCGTGGCGCGCAAGGTCAGCGGGTTCGAGTCGGACCGGGAGGTGATCAACTACCTGCGAGGCGAACTGAACAAGCTTTATCCCCGGGAGTTCTGACGGACGGTCCGTCAGCCTTGGCTCCCGCGGACGACCGAAAACCGCGGCCGCTCCGCTCGCCGACCCGCGACCGATTCCGAGTCGATCGGCTCGAGCGACCCGCCGCCCAGAAGAAGGTGGTCTGTCTCATCGCGACTGAGGCGTCGCGCCGCGATCCACGAGCCCCCGGCCGCGCCGTTCGGCACGCCGGGCGCGGTGGCGGCACGCGCCGGCGCGCTGAGCACGGACCTTGCACACCGTGTCTACATCCCAAATGCTGATCAACTGCGTCCCCGGCGAGGAGTGCCGCATCGCCATCACCCGCGGGGGCAAGCTCGAAGAGTACTACCAGGAACGCGTCGGAACCCTCTCGCACGTCGGCAACATCTACCGAGGACGCGTCGTCAACGTCGAGCCCTCCATCCAGGCCGCGTTCGTCGACTTCGGCCTCGAACGCAACGGGTTCCTCCACATCTCCGACCTGCACCCGATGTACTTCCCCGGCAAGGACCGCGAGGCCTTCGAGAAGGTCGGGTCCAAGACCCCGCACCGCGAACGCCCGCCCATGCAGAGGTGCCTCCGCCGCGGGCAGGAGATCCTCGTCCAGGTGCTCAAGGAGGGCATCGGCACCAAGGGCCCCACGCTCACCAGCTACCTGTCGATCCCCGGGCGGTTCGTCGTCATGATGCCGCACATGCAGCGCCTCGGCGTCAGCCGAAAGGTCGAGGACGACGACGCCCGCCGCGAGATGCGCAAGCTCCTGGCCGACCTCAAGCCGCCCGAGGGCTTCGGGTTCATCGTCCGCACCGCCGGGCTCGGGCAAACCAAGACCGAGCTCAAGCGTGACCTGGCGTACCTCCAGCGCCTCTGGCGCAGCATCGAACGCCGGCTCAAGAGAGGCAAGGGCCCCGCCGAGCTCTACACCGAGTCCGACCTGGTCATCCGCACGATCCGCGACGTGTACTCCAACGAGATCGAACGGATCATCGTCGACGACGCCCAGGCCGCCAAACGCGCCCACGACTTCCTGGCCATCGCCAGCCCGCGCTCGCGCAGCCGCGTCGTCTACTACAAGGGCCGGGTCCCCCTGTTCAACCTGTTCGACATCGAGCGGCAGATCGATCACATCAACGCCCACGAGGTGCCGCTGAGCTCCGGCGGGTCGCTCGTGTTCGACCAGGCCGAGGCCCTGGTCGCCATCGACGTGAACTCCGGCAAGAGCCGCGACGCCCGCGACGCCGAGACCAACGCCTACCGCACCAACCTCGAGGCCGTCGACGAGATCTGCCGTCAGCTCCGCCTCCGCGACCTCGGCGGCGTGGTCATCTGCGACCTGATCGACATGCGCAGCGCCAAGCACCGCCGCGAGGTCGAGGCCCGCTTCCGGCAGAACCTCAAGCACGACCGCGCCCGCACGCGAATCACCAGCATCAGCCAGTTCGGCATCCTCGAGATGACCCGCCAGCGCATGCGCCCGTCGCTCAAGAAGTCGCTCTACAACACCTGCACCCACTGCGACGGGACCGGGCACGTCAAGAACCCCGAGGGCGTCGTGCTCGACGTGATGCGCCGCCTCGCCGTCGCCATGCACCACGACGGCGTGGCCCGGATCGAGCTGATCATCAGCCCCGACGTCGCCTTCCAACTGCTCAACCGCAAGCGAAGCGACCTGGTCTCGCTCGAGGGGCGCTTCGGCAAGCCGGTGATGGTGCGCGTCGGCGGCAGCCGGGTCGACTTCGTGAGCATCACGGCGTTCGACGAGCGCGGCGGGACGGTCGAAGTCATCGAGCCGCGACGGCCACGCGAAGACGCGATCAAGGGCTCGGACGACTTCGTCGAGGTGGGCAGCGACACGAGCGTGGGCGAGCTGGACGAGGCCGAGCTGGACGAGGCCGAGCCCACCGAGCCGTGGGCCGCCGATGAGGCCGACGAGGCGCCCGAGGCCGACGAGGACCGGCCCGCCGCGACCGAGGCATTGGACGACGAGTCGGCCGAGCGTCGGGCCGAGTCGGATAACCAGGGCGGCTCGGAGGAGGGCGAGGGCCGCGGTCGGCGTCGCCGGCGAAGGCGTCGGCGGGGCAAGCGGGGCGGCGGTTCGGGTGAAACCCAAGCGTCGGGCGGCGCCGACGCGGACGCGCAGGCGTCCGGCGACGCCCGGGGCGAGCCCGAGGCCAGGGACAAGGACCAACCCGCGGACGCGAAGGAATCGGCCGGCGCCGATCAGGACACGTCGGACCGAGCCGAGGCCCAAGCGTCCGGCGACAAGCCGCGTCGACGCCGACGCAGCCGCCGGCGTCGCAAGAGCGGCGACGGCGACTCAGCCGCCGCGCAGGACGGCGCCGCCGCGACCGAGACCGCTTCGGGCGACGCCGCGGACAGCGGCGAGGACGAGCAGCGCCCCCGCGCGACCAAGGACCAACCCGACGGGGACGGCGACGAGCAGGGCGGCGAATCCAACGGCAAGCGCCGACGACGGCGCCGTGGCCGACGCGGCGGCGGCCGCGCCTCGTCCTCCAACGGCAAGTCCGCCGACGACGCGCCCGCCGGCGACGCCAAGCCCCAGCCCGCCGACGACGCCAAGCCCGTCGGCAGCGGCTACACTAATCGGCTGCTTCAGACCGCCAGCGACGCCCAGGACCAGCCATGACCGACCGCAGCCGACCACGCCGACTGGTCGTCCTCGGCTCCACCGGGTCGATCGGCACCAACACGCTCCAGGTCGTGGACCACCTCAACCGCACGGGCGCGGCGCGCATCGAGGTCGTCGGCCTGGCGGCCGGCCGCAGCACGACGCGCCTGATCGAGCAGGCCAGGCAGTTCGGCGTCCGACACGTCGCGATCGCACACGAGCCGCTTCGCCGCCAGCTCGAGCAGGCCCTGCCCGGCGTCGAGGTCCTCGCCGGGCCCGACGCCGCCCGCCAGCTCGTCGAACGCGCCGACACCACCGACGTCATGGCCGCCATGGTCGGCGCCGCCGGCCTGCCCGCGGCGATCGCCGCCGCCGAGCGCGGCCTGCGCATCGGCCTGGCCAACAAGGAAACCCTCGTCGCCGCCGGCGCTCTGATCACCCCCCTGGTCCGACGACACGGCGCCCGCCTGCTGCCGGTCGATTCCGAGCATTCGGCCATCTTCCAGTGCCTGGCCGACCACCCCCGCCAGCAGGTCAAACGCGTCGTGCTCACCGCCTCCGGCGGCCCGTTCCGAAACGCCGACGCCGACACCATCCACCACGCCACCGTCGAGCAGGCCCTGAACCACCCGACCTGGAACATGGGCCCGAAGATCACGATCGACTCGGCCACGATGATGAACAAGGCCCTGGAGGTCATCGAGGCCCACTGGCTGTTCGACCTGCCGTCCGAGAAGATCGCGGTGATCATCCACCCCCAGTCGGTCGTACACAGCTTCGTGGAGTTCACGGACCATTCGGTGCTCTCGCAGCTCGGCCCGCCGGACATGCGCACGCCGATCCAGTACGCCCTGACCTGGCCGCAGCGGCCCGCCGGCTGCAGCGACGCCTTGGAATGGTCGAAACTCTCCAGGCTGACGTTCGAGCCGCCGGACTTCGAGCGGTTCCCGGCGTTGAAGCTGGCGTACGAGGCCATCGAGGCCGGCGGGACCGCCGGCGCGATCCTCAACGCCGCCAACGAGGCCGCCGTCCACGCGTTCCTCGATCGCCGCATCCGCTTCGGACGCATCGTCGAGCTGGTCGCCGAGGCCCTCTCGGCCATCGAGACCCGACCGGCCGACTCGCTCGACGCCGTCCTCGACGCCGACCGCCGGGCGCGCCAGCTCGTGACATCGCGGCTTGAGGACACCGCCGACGAGCCCGTCGCGATGACCTCGCCGGGACCCGCGCCTTGAGGGTCTTTCCGGACTATGAGGGACGCGCGATTCGACTCACGGGTGAGCGACTCGCGCATATTCTCGAACACCCTGAGATGTCGGATCGCACCGCCGACATCGCCGAGGCCTTGGCCCGGCCCGAGCGGGTCAACGCGTCGCGAACCGACAGCAGCGTGCGGTTGTACTATCGGGAGTGTCGGGCGACGAGCCTGGGCGATAAACTGCTGTGTGTGTCGTGGTGAAAGTCACCGAGGCCGAGGCATTCGTGATCACCGCGTATCTGACCGATCAGATCAAGAAGGGACGGACGCTTTGGAAGCAAGGCCCGTGAAAATCTGGTACGACCGCGAAGGCGACTATTTGGAGGTCACCTTCGAACACCGGGAGGGATACTTCAGGCAGACGAGCCATGACCAGGTCATGGAGAAGGTCGACACCGACGGTAACCTCCTGGGCTTCTCCGTCCTGAACGTGAGCAGCCTGACCGAAAAACCCCTGGAAGTGGCGTTGCCGTAACATGCTCAGTTTCTCCACCGCGCTGTTCGTCTTCATCCTCGGCTTCGGGTTCCTCATCTTCGTCCACGAGCTGGGGCACTTCCTCGTGGCCAAGTGGGTCGGCATCCGCTGCACCCAGTTCGCCATCGGGTTCGGCCCGCCCATCTGCGCCTGGCGCAAGGGCATCGGCTTCCGCCCCGCCTCCACCGAAGCCGCCTACGAGCAACGCGTCCGCGAACACCTCAAGCAGCACGGCACGACCCCCGCGCCCGCCGACGCGTCCTCGGCCCACAGCGAAGACTTTCCCGCCCCCTCGCCGCAACCCCCTTCCGATTTCAACAGCCAGCAGATCGACGACGCCGCACGCCGGCTCGGCCTCGGCGAGACCGAGTACCGCCTCAACTGGCTGCCCCTGGGCGGCTACGTCAAGATGCTCGGCCAGGAAGACCTCGACCCCACCGCCCAGAGCCAGGACCCCCGCTCATTCAACAGCAAGTCCGTCGGCGCACGCTTCGCCGTCATCTCCGCCGGCGTGATCATGAACATGATCTTCGGCGTCGCGTTCTTCATCGTCGCGTTCATGGTCGGCGTCGCCTTCCCGCCCTCGATCGTCGGCGACGTCCGCCCCGGCTCGCCCGCCGAGGTCGCCTACGCCGTCGGCCACGAGAACGACCCCGAGTTCCGCGGCCTGCGCATCGGCGACCGCATCACCCACGTCGGCGACACCCCCATCCGCGACATGATGGAGCTGCGCCTCAACGTCGCCCTGGCCGGCGAAGACCAGGCCCTGGCCCTGCACGTCGAACGCCCCGGGCTCGACCAGCCCCTGCGCTTCGACGTCGTCCCCGACCCCGACCCGCTCGAGAACCTGCTCTCGATCGGCGTCGCCCCGCCGCGGACCACCACCGTCGAGCAGGTTCGTGACGACCTGCGCCAACAGCACGGCGTGGAGCCGGGCATGCGCGTCGTCTCGGCCGCCGGACAACCCGTCGAGACCTACGCCGACTACGCCCGCGCCCTGTTTCAGGCCCGCGGCGAGCCGATCGAGCTCGTGCTGCGCGACGACGAGACCGGCCGCGAGGCCACCGTCCCGCAGAGCGCCCACGCCCGGCTGATCGCCGCCGAGGACGGGCCTCGCCACCTGCTGGGCCTGGTCCCGCCCACGCGCGTGGACGTGGTCGCCAAAAACTCCGCCGCCGACGATGCCGGTGTTCAGGTCGGCGACCTGATCGCCGAGCTCGACGGCCACCTCTGGCCCGACCCGGGCACCATCCAGCGCATCGTCCCGAACGCCGGCGACCGCGCCGTCCGCCTGATCGTCTCCCGCGACGGCGAGCTGGTCGACCTCGGCTCGGTCACGCCCCGCCGCGGCCTGCTCGGCGTCTCGATGACCGTCGCCACCGACTCGCCGATCATCGCCGCCCTGCTGCCCGATTCCCCCGCCGCCGAGCTCGACATCCCCCCCGGCTCCATCCTGCGATCCATTAACGATCAGCCGGTGTCCGACTGGACCGATGCCCAGCGGTTGCTCGCCAGCCTCGCCGCGGCCGACGACTCACTCGACGCCGTCACCATCGAGTACGAGCTGACCATCGGCGACCGCGCCCGCGAACGCGCCGAGCTGCCCCTGACCCCCGCCGACCGCCTCGCCCTCGCCGCCGCCGGATGGAACGCACCAGACGGACTGATCTTCGGCGTCCTGGAAGTGCCCCTCAAGGCCGACAACCCCCTCCACGCCACCGAGCTGGGGCTCGAGAAGACCTGGCAGTACATGGTCAACGCCTACCTCATGCTCGGCCGGCTCGTCCAGGGCAGCGTCAAGGTCGAGCACCTCGCCGGGCCCGTCGGCATCGTGTACGTCGGAACCAAGACCACCGAACGCGGCTGGGCCTACTTCATGTTCTTCCTCGGGCTGCTCAGCGTGAACCTGGCGGTGATCAACTTCCTGCCCATCCCCATCGCCGACGGCGGGCACGCCGTGTTCCTGCTGACCGAGAAGATCAAGGGCTCACCGGTCAGCCCCCGCGTTCAGGCCGCGGCGATGTACCTCGGCCTCGCCTTCCTCGCCCTGGTCTTCATCGTCGTGACCTGGAACGACATCACGAAGCTGCTGCGCTGACCCCCGGGCGCACCCGCCCCGACCGGCGCGCCCACCCCGACGGCCACAAAGAGGCACAAGAAACCGCTCGGCAACGTGGGGTTGACTCACGAGCAGCCTCTACCTAACATAATGTGAACATATGTCTGGCGCCGGCTCGCCTGTCGTCTCGCGCGCTGACCGCCTCGGGTCGTCGGTCGCCTTGCTGAGACACTGCGGCCTACCCCCGTCCCGATCGGGGAATCTCCCAGGAGGGGTGACGTCACCCTGACACGGGGGTGACATGGGGGTGACACGACGTAAAGCTTTTGTGAATTGACACTTGTGCATTCTGCGTTGATCGGGGGGGGGTGG
>CAYSIX010000182.1:0-8774 GCA_964431205.1 uncultured Phycisphaeraceae bacterium | reverse complement strand
ACGCACCTTCCGGGTCGGGCCGCTCGATCGTCCGGCGGCCGTGGTCGGCGGTGGCGAGGCGGAACGGGCGGTCGATGGTGAGGTCCGGGGGGCTCACGCGGCGATCTCCTCGACGACGGGCTCGGTGGCCTCGTCCTCCGTGACTTCGTCGTCTGTGGCACCCAGCGTCGCGATGCCGGTCGGGCGGAACGTGATCGACACACGGCCGTTCGCGGCGTCGAACACCACGCGCTCCACGAGGAGCTGGATCAGGCAGCGCTGCTCGCCCGGCGACAGCGCCTGCCACAGCGGCTCGAACTCGGCCAGCGCCGCGACGGCACCATCGCGATCGAGGGACGGCCTCCCCCTACCGTTGCCGTTGGCCGCCAACTGCGCCTCGGCCCGGACCAGCACCTGCTCGCGGATCGCCGGGTCGCGCCCGACCGCCGCGATCTCGTCCACGACGAACCGCTCGATCTCCCCGGCCGGCAGCGACGGTGACGGGCAGCGCCTCCGCCCCTGCTTCGTCGCGCGGTGGCAGACGTAGTAGCGGTATCGCTTCTGGACACCATCGGCGGTCCGCCTCGCCGTGTACGTCGGCGACATCGAGCAGGCGCAGGCCTTGCAGACGAGCAGCCCGCGGAGCAGCGCCTCGTCGGAGCGAGCGCCGTTCGCGCTTCGGGGGCCGGGGGTGTGGCCGCCCGCGTGTCCGTTGCCAGCGAGCTTCGCCTGCACGTGTTGCCACAGGTCCGTGGGAACGATTGCGTCCTGCTCGCCGTCGTAGACCTCGCCCTCGAACGACACCTTCCCGATGTAGGTCACGTTGGTCAGGATCCGCCAGAGGCGGCCCTTGTCGATCGGCCCGCCGCCCCGCTGCTTGCCCGCCCGCGTGGTCCAGCGCTTCGTGGTCCAGCCCAGCCTCGCCGCCTCCTCGACCACCGGCATCATGGCGCCGTGCTCGAGGTACAGCTCGAACAGGCGCCGGACGCGATCGGCCTCCTCCTCGTTGATCACCAGCTTCGATCCGCCGGGCGACTCCGGGGGTCGGGCCACGTCGTAGCCCAGGACCGGCCTGCCACCCCAGAGCTTGCCCTTGCGCCGCATCGCCGCGACCTTGTCGCGGGTCCGTTCGGAGATGATCTCGCGCTCGAACTGGGCGAAGCTCAAGAGGATGTTCAGCGTCAGCCGGCCCATCGAGGTGGTCGTGTTGAACTGCTGCGTGATCGAGCACAGCGCCACGCCGCGGCGGTCGAGTTCCTCCATGATCCGGGCGAAGTCCATGAGCGAGCGGGAGAGGCGGTCGATCTTGTAAACCACGATGGCGTCGACGCGGCCGTCGCGCACGTCGGCGAGCAGACGCTGGAACGCGGGCCGATCGACGTTGCCGCCGGAGTAGCCCCCGTCGTCGTAGCGGGTGTCCAGCGCCGTCCAGCCCTCGGCGCGCTGGCTGGCAATGTAGGCCTCGGCCGCCTCGCGCTGGGCGTCGAGCGAGTTGAAGTCCTGCTCGAGGCCCTCCTCGGTGCTCTTGCGGGTGTAAACGGCGCAGCGGACGGTCACGACAAGGCCTCCTGATCGGGCCGGCGGCGCTTGGCGAGGCCGAAGAACGCGTGGCCGGAGACATGGGTGCCGGTAATCGCCTTCGCGGCGGCGCTGAGGGAGCGGTAGCGTTTGCCGGCGTGCTCGAACCCGTCGGCCAGCACGGTGACGGCGACGGTGCGGCCTTTATAGACGCGGGTGAGCTGCGTGCCGGGCGCCGGTAGGGCGCGTCTCGCTGCCGGTGCCGATCGATCAACGGTGTGGCCCTCGCCGGCGGTCGCGAGGCCCCGGGGGATGGTGGTCCGCAGGTCGCTATCGCGGGCGATCTCGAGGGCCTTGCGGCGGACGCGCTCGGGCAGGCCGCCCTCGGCGTTCGCCTGGAGGCGCCACGCGACCCGCTTGACCAGGAACCGGCGGTTGCCGCTCCGGGTGGGCTCGCCGAAGACCTCCTCGTACTTCTCGCGCAGCTGGGTCGGCGTCATTCCGTCCAGCGCGGTGAGCTCGGCCTGGATGTTCAGCGGTTCGGGCATGTTCGTCCTCTACGGCATCTCCACGCCTTCGGGTGGTTAACCGTTGTGGTCCTTCCGTGGCACACTGAGCGGGATCTCGGCCCCGAAATCAAGGCCAAACGGCCTCTCTCCCCCCGATGTGGGCAACTTGTGCAACGCCGCCCTTTCGTGCAGGCGGACCACGGCCCGGGCGAGCAGGTCGGCGACCTCCTCGCGGCGGCGGGTGGGGCTGAGTTGGGCATGATCAGAGAAGCAAGATCGCGGCATGATTGCCAACCCCATGTTTAACAACCGGGTCTGCCTCTCATATACTCCGTAGAGGCGCCGTATACGACGCCGGGTTTTTTACGATCAGGGGATGTCATTGCTGTACGCGCTGATCGGCCGAAGCATCATTTGGCCGAGGTCGCCACGCCCAGTACACCTCGCCATCTCGTTCCTCGATCAAATGGGAGCTTCAGGTATGAAGATATTCCGCTGGCGCCGATTCTCTGACCCCGGGTTCCTCGGCAGGATCGCACCGACGCTGCTCCGCGAGATGCTGGCCCCCTTCGGTGGCTTCTTTGCCACACACCGTGTTGTGCTCTCACCCGATGCACTGGATTACGACGCCCTCTCGGCGCTGTTCGTCGATCCGGCCAAAGGCATCCCCGAGGAACTGATCGAGACGCTGTACTACCTCGACGAGGTGTCGATCGACGCCTACCACGACGATCTGGCGACGGCGCTACAACGCCGCGGGATCGTCACCGAGTCGGACGACCTGACAACTTCTGACATGGCCGTGATGTTGTGGCTGCGGGACCGGGCCGCGGTCGAGCGGATGCACGCCGAGCAGTTCCTCACGCGGAACACGCGGTTCGACTCCTACGTGACGCGGGCCCGCGACATCCCGCAGCACACGCCCCTGAGCGTAGAGCTCGAGGAGCGGATGGCTGAGGACCTGGAGCGGCGCTTCCGCAAGCTCAAGAAGGGCGGCGCGATCCGCGTTTACGGCTTCCAGCGCGATCACCGCCTCTGCCTCGTGATCCGCCACGGCGGCGCCTACCAGCGCGACCTGAAGGTGGAGAACAACGAGCCCAGAGCCGTTGCCTACCGCCCCATCAAGCACGGCATCCTGATCTACTACCCGGATGATGGGGAACTGGCGGTCCACGCGGACGGTCAGCGCGAGGTCCGTGTATTCGTCGAGGCCGCCGGCGAGCGGCTGTTCGGGTCCGAGTTGGCCTTCATTCCCGCCGACGCGCCGGGCAAGTACACGCTCAAGCCGTTCGTCGAGCGGGGCGCCGACGCGCTGGACTGCAGCCAGTGCGACGGCGTCGATTCGGCCCAGCTGGTCGAGCTGCGCTGGCGGTACGTGGGGGCGTGGAACCACCGGGAGTGCCACACGGCGACCGACGTGTTCGCGGCGTTCAACGCCCAGGGCCGCGCGATCCCCCACGGCGCGCAGCTCGTGTCGGCCGAGATCGCCTACCGCGCCTCGCGCAGCGTCAAGCCGCGGCGGGTGCGCATCCGCCCGCCGAACGTCGCGTCGTACGAGCGGGACTCGGACGCCGACCTCATCGAGCCGTGGCTGCGCCAAAATGGCTTCATCCACAACCGCTTCACCGCGGCCGGCATACCGGCCGAGTCGTTCTGGGCCTCCTTCGACCGGCGGCACGAGCTGGTCACGACGCGCGAGCAGTGGAAGGCCGAGTTCGGCGCCACGTTCGTTCAGCTCGAGCCGCTTCTGATAGGCGCCAATCTCAACCTTGAGGCCGTGATCACGCCGATCGCCAAGAGCCCCACCCCCACCGAGGTTCGGCGCGTCGTGAAGCACGCCGACGGATCACGCGTGGCCGTCGCCGAAGAGCCGGGATCCGATCCCGTACCGATCTCCAAGTCGCAGACGGCGGGCATGCGCCTGGACCTGAAGGCCCTCGGCGAGCGCCTCGCCCAGTTGCTTGGCCTCGACACCGCCTTCGAAGCCGTTTCCGGGCTCGAGGGCGCCTGGCGGATCGGTCTGGATCGCCCGCAGGCCGGCGTGGAGTCGCCGGTTGTCCTGGTCAAACCACGAGACACGAGCCATCTCGACTCGGTGCTGGACGGCCTGATCGCACGCGAGATGACACCGGCGATCGTTCTGGTACCCACTCGGCGGGTGGTATCCGGCGACCTCGTCCATCGCACGAACCGGGCCCAGGTTTCGATCGAGATCCTCGATGAGTTCATTGAGCCCGACCCACGGGGCTGGTTCAGCTTCACGTCGCAGTGGCCGGCGGCGCTGACGCGGCTGCGTGGATGGGCGGTTCCTTCCGCTAAGGTGAAGCCCGTCCGATTCCCCACGCCCGCTGATGCAACGTGGCGAGACGTGGTGATCCGCTTTGTGGAGCCCGGCCATGAGCGCGTCTCCATCTGTGTCAAGCACGCCTCGGGCACCTTCACGCCTATTGAAATGGGCATGTTGGACGGTCGGAGGAAAACGCCTGACAGCCAGTGGGAACTGTTGAAAAGATTGGCCCACGAGCGGACGGGCGGGCTGAGTTGGAATAGCCGTAGTTCGGATCAACGCATTCGGACATGGAAGAAGAAGCTCTGCGACCGCCTGCGCGAGTTCTTCGCTCTCGACGGTGACCCCATCGTCTGGGACCGCCATGAGAGTGCGTATCGCTGGCGGTTCACGATCGTGCCGTACGAGTAGGCGAACGGCGTTCAGAGACTAGTCCCTGAAGAATTTCCGCGAATCCCGCCCTTTCGGCGGGATTTTTTTCTGTGCGTAAACCGTCAGCGTTTCCGGAGTTACGGCGAATATGACCGGCAGAGGACGTGCCGGATCGGGTCGCGCCGCGGACTTGTCGCCAGTCCCGGGTATCCGGTCTGGCCCATGAACTGGCCATAGCGCCCCTCGGGCACCCCGACGCCAGACCGGACCCCGAGGGGCTCTTTTTTACCCCGGAGTCTGGCAATGGAAGTTCGCCACCCAAGTCCGCCCCACATCCCCGAACCTCTCATCCGCCGCGCCGCTGGCTCCGTCGTCGGCCGGTACGGTCTGACCACCTCCGATCGCCTCGACATCGAGCAGCACCTGCGAGCGCACCTGCTCCAGGGCTGGGACGGCTACGACCCAACGCGCAGCAAGCCGAGCACGTTCGCCGATCGGCTGGTGTCGCGGGCCCTGTTGACCTTCATCCGCGACCGGACCCGACGGAAGCGGGATCCGCGCCGCGTCGTCGCCTACGTCGGGTCGGGGCACTATGAGCCCACGACCACGCGGCGTGACACCGAGCTGTGGGTCCTGCGTCTGGACGTGCGACTGGCGATGGACAAACTCAACGACGTTGATCGACGGTTCGCCCAGCACCTCATGCACTTCGGCACCGAGGAGGCGGCACGGCGCGTCGGCCTGACCGAGCGGAAAGCTCGAACGGCCCGAGCGCGCATCGCCGAGTCGTTCCGCAGGTCGGGGCTGCACCAATACGTCACGAGCAACGGGGAGGACAACTGATGCACCTCCAATCTCCCCCACCAACCAAGACACCGAAGCAGGTCATCCCGCCACGCCCGACCGTGGCCATCTCGCTGGATCCCGAGCCGATCCCCGAGGTGCTCAAGCAGCGGGACCAGTGGGTCCTGTGGCGATACGACTTCGTCAAGAAGGATCACCGCTGGCAGAAGGTCCCCTACCAGATCAACGGCCGCTGGAAGGCATCATCCAGCAATCCGAAAACCTGGTCTTCGTTCGAAAGCGCCGTCAACGCCTACAACAGCTCGAGCGGGTTCGACGGGATCGGCATCGTCTTCAGCCCTGATGATGAGTTCACCGGCGTGGACCTCGACGACTGCCTCATCGATGGTCAGTTGGTGCCCGAGGCCCGGGAGATCGTCGATGCGTTCGACACGTACACGGAGGTGTCGCCGAGCGGTAACGGCGTGAAGTTGATTCTCCGAGGCGCCAAGCCGGACTGGGCCGAGTCACGCTGCGACAAGATCAAGGGGTTCAAGGAGATCGAGGTCTACGACCGTGGACGTTACTTCACCGTGACGGGCTACCGTCTCGAGGGCGCACCCGAGGGTGTCGCGGCTCGGCAAGAGCAGCTCGATGAGTTGTGCCGTTCCCTATGGCCGCCGAAGCCGAAGAGGTCCGCGACCACACCACGGTCCGCTTCTGTCATCGCCGATGACGACGACCTGCTGACGAGGATGTTCGAATCCAAGAACGGCGCGGCCATCCGCAAGCTCTGGGATGGTGACATCCGCGACTACGTCGGCGACGACAGCCGCGCCGATCTCGCGCTGTGTAACCATTTGGCCTACTGGACGGGCACCGACAAGGAACGGATGGACAGGATGTTCAGACGCTCGGCCCTGTACCGCGAGAAGTGGGAGCGGCAGGATTACCGCGACCGAACACTCGACCGGGCGATCGCCGACTGCATCAACGTCGTCAGCCACGGGCCAGTCATCGGCTCGATCGGCAAGCCGCCCTCGAATAACGGCCACCCGCGGAAGATCACCTCCGCCGACGACGGCATTCCGATCATCTTGATCGGCACGGATGAACACCGCGTGATCGACGAGGCGGTGTCCGCTCTTCGGGCCGACCCTGACCTCTACCACCGCGGCGGCTACCTCGTTCGGGTACAGCGTGAGCACGACGACGATGACAAGGTGATTCGGCCACGAGGGGCACCGACCATCGCGCAGGTGCCGACGGCGAACCTGCGCGACAGGCTGACGCGGTGCGCCGACTTCGTCAGGATCGGCAAGGACGGCAAGCCGTCGTCCGCACATCCTCCCCAGTGGCTCGTCGCCGGCGTCGAGGCGCGAGGCGAGTGGCCCGGCCTCCGCTACCTGGAGGCCGTCTCGGACGCCCCCGTCCTCCGCGCCGACGGGACCGTCTGGCAAACACGCGGCTACGACGCCGAGACTCGTGTCCTTTACGAACCCGCGGGAGTTGATTTCCCGAGAATCCCGGACGGTGTGGACGAAGACGACGCAGACGCTGCGAAGAACACACTCCTCGAGGTTGTGCAGGACTTCCGGTTCGAGTCGCCCGAGCACCGCGCCGCCTGGCTCGCCGCGCTGCTCACGCCTTTGGCCCGCTTCGCCTTCGACGGCCCCGCGCCGTTGTTCTTGATCGACGCCAACATCCGAGGCGCCGGCAAGGGACTTCTCGCCCAGACGATCGGCCAGATCGTCCTCGGCCGGGAGATACCCGTGTTGAGCTACTCGCACGAGACAGAGGAGATGCGCAAGAAAATTACCACGATCGCCATC
This sequence comes from uncultured Phycisphaeraceae bacterium, assembly GCA_964431205.1. Taxonomy (GTDB): domain Bacteria; phylum Planctomycetota; class Phycisphaerae; order Phycisphaerales; family Phycisphaeraceae; genus CAYSIX01. The sequence continues at coordinate 1,494 of CAYSIX010000182.1, read as the reverse complement.
GCCGGCGACCGCGTGGTCCTGCTGGACAACCTCGAGGGAACGTTCGGCAACGACTCGTTGGACCGTGCGCTGACCTCGACCCGCTGGAAGGACAGGATCCTCGGCAAGACCGAGCAGGTGGAGCTGCCGCTGCTGCCGATCTGGTTCGGCACCGGCAACAACGTCCAGATCGCAGCCGATACGGCGAGGAGGCTCATCCACGTGCGGCTGGACGTGCTCGAGGAGCGGCCCGAAGAGCGGTCGGACTTCCAGCACCCCGACCTGATCGCCTGGGTTCGCGAGCATCGCGGCGATCTGCTCGCTGCTGGGCTCACCATCCTCGCGGCCTATATCCGGGCCGGACGGCCGAAGCACGACCTCATCCCTATGGGGAGCTTTGAAGGCTGGTCCAGCCTCGTACGCGAGGCCGTGGTCTGGGTCGGCCTTCCCGATCCGTGCCTGACGCGGTTGCGGCTCACCGAGGCGGCAGACACATCCGCTGACACGCTTGGTTTGTTGGTCGAGGCGTTCCGTGCGTACGACGCTCTCGACAGCGGCCTCGTCTTCGCTGAGGTGCTCGAACGTCTCTACCCGAACGACGGGCACTACCCGCCGCGCGATCCAGAGTCCGACGCGATGCGGACGGCACTGGAGCAGTTGACCAACTGCCAGTCGGGCAAGGCCCCGACCAGTCGCCAGGTCGGTAACAAGTTGAAGAGGTTTCGGAGGCGCGTCCAAGGCGGCTGGTACCTCGACGTTGACGGGGAAAAGGCGAAACGTGGCTGGCGCTGGAGGTTACACCCCGCCCGGCCGTCCCTCTCTACGCCTTTGGAGGAAGACACGCCGCCGGTTGGTGACTCTACCGACTCTAGCGACTCTGTTTCAGCCCCCTTCGCGCGTGAGGAGTGAGATGAAAAAAGTAAATAGGGCGCCAGAAGAGTCGCCAGAGTCGGCAGAGTCACCACCACCCCCCTGTGGACGCTGAGCCGCGGCCTTCAACAGGAACGTAAACACGAACGAGCCATTCCGGAGACCTACCCATGACCGTCACTAAACCAAAAGATGTGTCGCGCGCGATGCGTGTCGATCGCGTTCCACTGGATCAACTGCGTCCGGATCCCCAGAACGCGCGCTCCCACGGCACGAAAAACGTCGAGGCGTTGAAGGCCTCGCTCAGCGAGTTCGGGCAGCAGAAGCCGATCGTCGTGGACGCCGACGGAATGGTCGTCGCCGGCAACGCCACGCTCGTGGCCGCGCAGGAGCTCGGCTGGGACGCCCTCGACGTGGTGCGAACCGAGCTCTCCGGCGCCGCGGCGAGGGCGTACGCGATCGCCGACAACCAGACGGCGCTATTAGCCGAGTGGGACGAGGACACCCTGAGTCGGGCGATCCGCGCGATCCGCGCGGAAGAAGAGACCCTGCTCGGCGCCCTGGGCTTCGACGATCGCGAGATCCAGCGCTACATCGACCAGCTCGACTCGGAGACCGCCTGCCTGACCGACCCGGACGACGTGC
>CAYSIX010000181.1:0-8817 GCA_964431205.1 uncultured Phycisphaeraceae bacterium | reverse complement strand
AAAAACAGGCCCTGGATGCCCGGTTTGATTCTATCACAGGTGCATTTCACAGGTACTCGGAAGCATTCATCAGGAATCATCCCGAATCACCAGCCATTCTGATCGCATTGTATAACCAGTTCGGTCCGGGTCTGCCGGTGTTCCATCCGCTCACAGACCTGGAGATCTACCAGTTCACAGATTCTGTGCTATATGCCAGGTTCCCTGGCAACGAAGCAGTAAGATCTCTCCACAGCGAACTGGCAGCAGCAACAGAACAACTCAGGAACCAGCAGCAGGAACAGCAACTGCAACCAGGAGACAAAGCACCGGATTTTGTCATCAACTCGATGGATGGTAACCCCATCGCGCTTTCTGACTTTAAAGGAAACTATGTATTATTGCATTTCTGGGCTTCCTGGAGCAAGCCTTCGCTTGAAGAAAACAGGTTCCTTACCGAGTGTATCAGGAAATTCGGCACACAGGATTTCGTAATCATCAGTGTCTCTATTGATGAGAATATGCAGGAATGGGATGAACACGGCGTCGAGACCGGGGTAGCAGAAGACGGCCTCATCGGTGGAGACGGCGGCGGGGTCGCCGTCGAAGGCCGCCTGCACGTCCAGCGCGAGCTTGTGCCGCAGCTCCGGGACCTTTTCGAGGAAGGTGTGTGCGATCTGGCGGGCGCGTTGGTCGCAGTCGGTGCAGTTGTCGCCGACGCCCCGGCCGGCGGTGCGGTTCAGCTCGTAGCGCAGGGCCTGGCGGACCTGCTCCTCGAGCAGGCGGCGGACGCGCTCGAGCAGGCCGGCGACGTGATCGCGCACGTTGGCGCGGGTCACGCGCATGTCGTCGAAGAACCCGGGGAAGACGATGCGGCGCAGGACCTCGATGCACTCGACGGTCTTGACGCGGCTGGGCAGGAACGTCGAGTCGAGGTGATGGATCCGCGGCTCGCGCTGGTAGCTGTCGAGCACCCGGTCGATCAGGGCCTCGACGTGAGCGTCTGCCTGCGGTGCGGCGGCAGGGGGTGAGGGTTCCGGCTCGCTCATGCCGGCATCTTAGGCCGGCACGGCGGGCGCAACAAAAACGGCCCGCACGAGGCGAGCCGGTGGAAGATTCGATTACTGCCCGCTGATCGGGTCCGGCGGAGGATTTGCTCGAACCCCAAGTTCACGTGGGTGCGTCGCCGGGGCATCCCGACCGTCCACTCGTAGGAGGCATGGTCATCGTGCCCGGTCTCGGCTCCCTTGGGGTCCTGTATCGGTTCGAGCAAATGCGTCAACGCACAGACGACCCGTTAGGCCGGGAGTAATCTTCTCTTGTCACACCCCTATTATAGCGGGTCCCGATCGCACCGCCAAGAAGAATTCGCCGCGCAAACGCCCTTTGCCGCCGAGGTCGGTCTCGGCGAAAGCCGCGACCGCTGACCGTCCCGACCCCGCGCGGCCGCGTGTGGCTTTTTGATGAGCGGGCCGCACGACCGCCCCGTCCTCGTCATGATGTCCAGCCGGCTCGAGAGTCAACGGCTTGGGATCCGCATCCGTGACAGCGATCAGACAACACGGCGCGGACGTCATCGTGATCGGAGGCGGTGTAGCCGGCCTCAGCGCGGCGTTGCACCTGGCCGACCGCGGCCGGCGCGTGGTCCTGCTCGAGCGTGCGCGGCCCGGCGACGGCGCGACCGGCGTCGCCGCCGGCATGATGGGCCAGCTCCGCTGCGACGCCACGCGCACCGCCATGATGATGCGCAGCCGTGACGTCCTGCTCGAGCTCGAACGCAGGGCGGCTCGACGCGTCTTCGAGCCGATCGGCTCGATTCATCTCGCCTCGCCCCGGGATCGGGACGGGCTCGACCGCATGGCGGCGGTCGCCGCCGACGCCGGGCTCGAAACAAAATGGTGGAACCCATCGATGGTGCGCCGGCGACTGCCGGCGCTGGGCCCGCCGGCGCGCGAGGGTCTGTGGGTGCCGACAGACGGCTGCGTGGACCCGTCGGCGCTGGCGTCGCTGCTTCGGGACGCCGCCGTGAGCGCCGGCGTGGCGGTCTACAGCGGCGCCGCGGTCGATCGGGTCGAGACGTCACGCGGGGCGGTGACCGGGTGTGTGGTCGCGACGCGTCGGTTTCGCGCCGGGGCGATCGTCCTCGCCGCCGGCCCCTGGACTCCCGCGCTGGCCTCGACGGTGAATCTGCGTTTGCCCGTGGCGACGCTCGTGCACCATCACCTGACGTTCGAGGCCGCGGACCTGTCGGCCACGGGTCAACTGCCGACCGGCCGCGACCGCCCGCACGCCGCTTATTTCCGACCCGTTGGCGACGACGGCCTGCGCGTCGGGCGCTTCGGCGCCGAGCCGCGTCGGCAGGGCGTGGACGCGCTGGGGCCGCGCGAGTCCATGCGATCGATGGCCGCCGCGGACGACGACCCGCAGGTGCGACACCTGCGGGACGCCGCCGGCGCGCTGTTTCCGTGCCTGGCGAACCGACCGGGCCGGGTCCAGAGCGGTTTGATGACGTTCACCCCCGACGGCAGCGCGTTGCTCGGCGCCGTGGCTCACGTGGCGGGCCTGTTCCTGTGCACGGCGTTCTGCGGGTACGGGCTGATGCAGGCGTGCATGGCCGGACGCCTGATCGCGCAGCGGATCGTCGGCCAGGCCACGGACTTCCCGCTTGACCCGTTTGACCCGCACCGGTTCGATCGCGTCGCGGAGCTGAGCAACGCCGAGGCGCTGCTCGCCGGGTGCCGACGGGCTTACGCGAGCTACTACACGGCGCGGCCGGAGCGGGCGATCGCCGCCGGACAGGGTTCGGCGGCCAAGACAAGTTCCTCGCGCTAGTGTCGGGTTGGACTTCGACTTCGACTTTACAGGGACGGCTCGCCGGATACGCTTTGCGGCCATGGTGATGAACGGGCGGCGACTGGGGCGCGTGGCGTGGCGGTACAGCCTGATGGCGGTGCTGCTGGCGCTGCTGGGCGCGTTTCTGATCTGGCCGATCGTCCTGACCGTCGCCGGCGGGTTCGCCGACGAGCAGGGCCGCTTCACGCTCCGGTACCTGGTTGACCCGCACGTCGGCGTGCTGCGGGACCCGCTCTACCGCGAGGGACTGATCAACAGCGTGCTGATCGCGGTGGTGACCACGGCTTTGTGCGTGGTGATCACGCTGCCGCTGTCGGTGCTGGCGGCGCGTTACACGTTCGCGGGCAAGCGATGGGTGACGGCGGCGGTGCTGGTGCCGCTGATCCTGCCGCCGTTCGTCGGCGCGATCGGTCTGCGGGCGTTGCTCGGTCGCTTCGGCGCGCTCAACGCGCTGCTGATGCACCTGGGCGTGCTGGACCCGAACGAGCCGGGGATCGACTTTCTGGGCGGGATCGTCGGCGACGGCGGGGGGCGGTTCTGGGGCGTGGTGCTGATGGAGGCGTTGCACCTGTACCCGATCCTGTACCTGAACGTGACGGCGGCGCTGGCGAACCTGGACCCGGCGCTGGAGGAGGCGGCGATGAACCTGGGCGCCGGGCCGTGGCGGCGGTTCTGGCGCTGCACGCTGCCGCTGATCATGCCGGGCATGTTCGCCGGCGGGACGATCGTGTTCATCTGGTCGTTCACCGAGCTGGGCACGCCGCTGATGTTCGACTACTACACGGTGACGCCGGTGCAGGTGTTCTGGGGGATCCAGGAGATCGCGCAGAACCCCCGGCCGTACGCGCTGGTGGTGGTGATGCTGGCGGTGGCGGTGGCGATGTACGGGATCGGCAAGCTGCTGTTCGGCGGGCGGGGCTACGCGATGGAGAACAAGGCGACGATCGCGGCGACGGAGAAGCCGTTGCGTGGCGCGGCGGGGTTCGCCGCCGCGGGGGCGTTCGTCGCCATCACCGCCTTGGCCGTGCTGCCGCACCTGGGCGTCGTGCTCGCGTCGCTGACCGTGGACGGCCAGTGGTACCGCTCCGTGCTGCCGCGGCAGTGGACGCTGACGCACTACGCCTCGGCCCTGCAGCACCCGCTGGCGATGGACGCGATCACCAACAGCCTGCTCTACGCCACCGCGGCGATGGGCCTGTGCGTCGCCGCCGGCCTGGCGATCTCGTATCTGACCGTCCGCCTGCGCGTCCGCGGCTCGTGGCTGCTCGACAGCCTCGCCATGCTGCCCCTGGCCGTGCCCGGCCTGGTCATGGCCTTCGGCTACGTCGCGATGACGCTGGCCTGGCCCTTCGGCAAGGGCGACCCGCTCGAGGGCGCGTTCGCCGTGCTCGGCCAGCACCCCAACCCCGTGCCGCTGCTGATCATCGCCTACGCCGTCCGGCGGTTGCCGTACGTCGTCCGCTCCGCCGCCGCCGGCCTCGAGCAGACCTCCGGCGCGATGGAAGAGGCCGCGCTGAACCTCGGCGCGTCGACGCTCACCGCCATCCGCCGCGTCGTCCTGCCCCTGATCCTGGCCAACCTCATCGCCGGCGGGATCCTTGTGTTCAGCTTCTCGATGCTCGAGGTCAGCGACTCGCTCATCCTCGCCCAGCGGCAGGAGCACTTCCCGATCACCAAGGCGATCTGGGAGTTCTACAACCGCCTCGGCGACGGGCCGTACATCGCCAGCGCCATGGGCGTCTGGGGCATGGCGCTGCTGACGGTGACGCTGGTCGGCGCGTCGGTGCTGATGGGCAAGCGCCTGGGCGCGATCTTCCGCGTCTAGCGTGCCGGGCCGAGGTTCGCCGGGCACGGCGCCGGCGATCGACGCGTCACGGGTCCCGCCATGGATGTTCAGGCTGTTCGCGACTGGCTCGACCAGAACGAGGCGCTGCTGTGGTGGCTGGGCGCGGCTTCGGTGGTCACGTTCCTGGCGACGCTGGTGATCGTGCCGCGGCTGATCGTGCGCCTGCCGGCCGACTACTTCGCCCACAACCGTCGCCGGCCGCCGCAGTGGTTCGAGCGGTACGGCGTGCTGCGTGTCGCGGTCCTGGTGGTCAAGAACGTGGCGGGGTGTTTGTTCATCCTCGCCGGCATACCGATGCTGTTCTTGCCGGGCCAGGGCCTGCTGACGATGTTCGTCGGGCTGCTGCTATTAAATTTCCCGGGCAAGTACCGTTTGGAGCGGTGGCTGGTGACCCGCTCGGCGGTGCTGCGCTCGATGAACTGGCTCCGCCGCCGCGCCGGCCGCCCGCCGCTGGTGTTCGACGCGGTCAGCGACACGGCGGCCGAGCATCGGATTTAGCGACGGTCAACTACGCCATCTCGACACACGGTTCGCCGTCAGCGAGCTGTTCTATGGCCGCCGGCAGCGTAGATCGCAGACGCGCCCATGTCGCGGTGGTCGAGAGGTTCCCGCACGTAAACCAGACGACCTGCGGGGGAGCGCCGCGACGAGTGACCAGGTCCACGAAATCCTGGTCCTTCGACATGACGACATAGCCGTGGCGGCATGCATAGTCGAAGATTTCACCATCGTTCGCGTGGAGCAACCCGACATCACGGACCGAGACAGCTTCGAGATCCTCATTGCCGTCGCTGATCAGTTGAGCGAGGCGTGGGGCGAACTGAGCGTCCAACAGAAACTTCATGCCTGAACCACGGGATGATCCAGCCGCGCTCGCGCGTAGGCGAGCGCTGCACGGATATCGTCAGCTTCCAGGTCAGGAAACTCGGCCAGGATCTGCTCGACCGTCATCCCGCTTGAGAGCATGTCCAGGACGTCTACGACACGGATACGCATGCCGCGGATGCAGGGACGACCACCGCACTTGCCGGGCTCGACGGTGATGCGGTCACGCCAGTCAACGGTCCGTTTGCTCGCCTTTTCGTCCATACTTGTATTCTATCATCCGATGTCCTGCCGCGGACCTTGCTTTCGCGGTCACCGATACGGACGATAGCGCTCATGAGCGAACCAACCGGCTTCGATGGCGCTGTATTGACCTGCGCGGGCAGGCGATCGACGGGCAGTGCCCCGAGTGCGGCTACGCCGTGCGCGAGTCGGCGATCGCCGCTTCCACCTTCCGCAAACGCGAGCTGGCCGAGCTGGCCTCGAAGGTGCTTTCAATCTGGGTGGCGTCTAGGCTCATCGAAAATCTCTGGCACCTCAGCATCGTTCTTGCATTTGATGTCTGAAACCAACCGCGAACGAATACGGAAGCCCTCGTAATATTGGCAGGTCAGATCGTCGTCCATTTGCTGATCATTTGTTTTCTCTGGTTTGGATCAACCTTAGTTGCTAGGCTTGTGTTTCGCGACGATGGCCGAGCGAATCTTGGCCAACTAATGGCCGGTGATCTGGCGGCGATTGTGTTTGCTGGCCTTGGACTCTATTTCACCGTGTGGGGCATGGCAACGATCATTCATAACGTCGTTGTAAAAATCGTACAGGAACGCCCGATTTGGAGTTCTCTGCCACTGGGCATCGACGGGCTTCTCATGGCGGCGCTGGGTATTGTTTTGCTCTTCGGCCCGGGCAAGATCGTTGGCGTGATCGGCTGGATGCGTACCGCCGGCACGCGGTCGGAGCCCGAACTCGCGCAGGACAGACCGAGCGGGTGACCCGTCATTTGGACCGAGGATGCTCGGTGCGCTCACGCCGGCTCGATCGTCACCTTCAGGCCGCGGCGGGCGAACTGCTCGCGGTAGAGCTCGGCCCGCTCGCGGTGCGTGGTCAGCAGGTGCGAGGCGCCGTGGCGGTGGGCGTCGAACATGTGGGCGACGGCCTCGTGGCAGACCAGTGGGGTCAGCAGCGAGATGCTCTCGACGGCGTGGAGCATGTCATGATGGGCGACGTCACGCAGCAGGACCTTCCACTCACTCAGGCCGGCGTGCGGTGCGTCGGGTTGCTCGACACGCGGTGTGGGCGGGGTGTCGATCTCGCCCGGGGGGTCAGTCGGTTGGGGGTGAATCCATCGCGTCGCGGGGGTTGGGTCGGACATGCGGGAGAGGCCTCCTGATCAGAGCGGAACCGATAGGACGATCCGTCGTGCTACGGTGGTCAGTCAGCGGCGACCGCGTTACGACCGGCCTCCCCAGCGGCCGCGCTGCTGTCCGATAACGAGAGTCTATCGCCGCTAGGGCCGCGGCTCAAACGAGCGGGCGCGGGTGTGGATGAGATGTTGATCCGATTCGCCGCGACCGGCGTAAGCCGCGTGGTCACTGGCGGTTACGAAGGCCGGCGGCCGGCGCGCTCCCGCTCCAGCAGACGCCGCTGCTCGGCGAGCTCCGCCTCGTGCTCGGCGATCTTGCGCCGCTCGAGCGTGTCCCGCGGCTCCAGGTGCGGCTCCCATTCGAACGCCCGCATCTGCCAGCCCAGCTCGTCGCCCGCGCAGTGGAACACGGTGTATCCCGTGGTCGCGCCGATCCAGTCCCCGCTCCACCACGCCGCGCTCACGGCACCGCTGGTCAGGTACCAGACGTCCTGAAAGCGATACTCCTCCGGCCGGTGGCTGTGGCCCTGCAGCAGCGCCTTGACCCCGTGCCGTTCCAGGACCCGGCGCAGCGCACGGTTGTCGCGGACAACCATGCCCGGCGTCATGGCCGGGGCGTGGGGGTCGCCGGCCTGCTGGCCCTTGTTGCAGAAGGCCGCGATGTGCGTGACCACGACCTTCGGCCGATCGCCCGCTGCGCCCAGGTCGTACGCCAGCCATTCGAGCTGCTCTTCGCCGATGCGCGGCTCGTACGACGGCCCGTGATCCTGCGTGATCGGGTAGATGCTGTCGAGGATCGCGAAGTGCCAGCGGCCGTGGTCGAAGCTGTAGTACGGCTTTTCCCACTCCAGCCGATCCATGATCATTCGCTTGCCCAGGTCCGGGTCGTCGGTGGGGACCTTGCGGCGCGAGTTCCAGCCGAGCACGTCGTGGTTGCCCATGCAGTTGTGGTGCGGGCAGTCGAGCTCGGCGGTCACGTCCTTGTAGAGCTTGATCTGGTCGGCGAACTCGTCCTTCTCGTTGTACAGGCCGTCGAACGCCAGGTCGCCGCCCATGATGGCGAACGCGGGCTTGACCGGCAGGGCGTTGACCGATTCGATGCAGCGGAGATAGCCCTCGTGGCCCTTGCGGCGGCGGGCGACGTGCATGTCGGTCAGGTGGACGAAGCTGAAGCCGTCGGCGTTCGGATCGCTCGGGGGCGTCGGGGGCGAGTCGGCGCGGGCGGTGGCGGGCAGGGTCAGGGCGGCGGTGCCCGCGGCGGCGGTGGTGAGGAACTGGCGTCGGGTGAGGCGGGCGTCGCTCATGCGGGCATTGTAAGCCGGGGTCGTGCTTGGGTTCACAGGGCGTTTCGCGGCGTGCCGGCGTGGCGGGTCGACCGGTTCAGCCGTCGGTTATGCCGAGCAGGCGGACGGCCTCGTCGAGGTCCTTGTCGCCGCGGCCGGAGAGGTTGATCACGATGGCGTGGTCGGCGGGCAACTGCGGCGCGAGGCGGATCGCCTCGGCGAGGGCGTGGGCGCTCTCGAGCGCGGGGATGACGCCCTCGGACTCGGCGAGCGTGCGGAAGGCGGCCAGGGCGTCGGCGTCGGTGCAGGCGGTGTATTGGACGCGGCCGCTGTCGTGCCAGTAGGCGTGCTCGGGTCCGACGCCGGGGTAATCGAGCCCGGCGGAGACCGAGTGGACGGGCGAGGTCTGGCCGTCGTTGTCCTGGAGGACGTAGCTGAGCGAGCCGTGCAGCACGCCGGGCTGACCGAACGAGAGCGGGGCGGCGTGTTCGCCGAGGTGGGTGGAGCGGCCGCCGGCCTCGACGCCGACCATGCGCACGGCGTTGTCGTCGAGGAAGGGGTAGAAGAAGCCGGCGGCGTTGGACCCGCCGCCGACGCAGGCGATCAGGGCTTCGGGCAATCGCCCGATCTGGTCCAGGCACTGCCGGCGGCACTCGCGACCGATGACG
>CAYSIX010000180.1:4866-8895 GCA_964431205.1 uncultured Phycisphaeraceae bacterium | reverse complement strand
TGGCGGACGACCGCGAGGCGATCGGTCGGGCGTTGACGCTGGCGGCCGAGGCGGCGCCGCTGGTGCTGGTCAGCGGTGGGCTGGGCCCGACCGACGACGACCTGACGCGGCAGGCGCTGGCCGACGCGATGGGCGTGGAGCTGGCCGAGCACGGCCCGAGCCTGCGTCGGCTGGAGCGGTTCTTCGCCGACCGCGGCCGCCCGATGCCCGCGCGCAATCGCGTGCAGGCGATGTGCCCCGTCGGTGCGGAGATGATCCCGAACACGTGCGGCACGGCGCCGGGGATCGAGGCGCGTCTGGCCGGGGCGACGGTATTCGTCATGCCCGGCGTGCCGCGCGAGATGCGGACGATGTTCGAGCGGCACGTCGAGCCGCGGCTGGACGAGTTCGTCGGCGAGGGCAACACGATCCTGAGCACGGTGATCCACACGTTCGGGGCCGGTGAGTCGGACGTGGCGTCGATGCTGGACGAGCTGATGGACCGCGGGCGGAACCCGAAGGTGGGCACGACGGTGTCGGCGGGGATCTGCTCGGTGCGGGTGCGCAGCGAGTTCGCGACGGAGCCGGAGGCGCAGCGTCAGCTCGAAGCGACGTGCGCCCAGGTCGAGCAACGCCTGGGCCCGATCGTGTTCGGGCGCGATGGCGCGACGCTGCAGCAGGCGGTGGTGAAGCTGCTGCGGGACAAGGGCCTGCGCGTGGCGACGGCGGAGAGCTGCACGGGCGGGCTGATCGGGGCGATGCTGACGGACGTGCCGGGCTCGAGCGCGGCGTACGCCGGCGGGTGGGTGACCTACAGCGACGCGCTCAAGGCCGAGCAGCTCGGCGTGCCGATGGAGCTGATCGAGCGGGACGGCGCGGTGAGCGAGTCGGTGGTGTGCGCGATGGCCGGCGGGGCGCTGCGGCAGAGCGGCGCGGACGCGGCGGTGGCGGTCAGCGGCGTCGCCGGGCCCGACGGCGGCACACCGGCCAAACCCGTGGGCACGGTCTGGGTCGGCCTGGCCCGACGCGGCGACGACCACGGCGCCGACGCGATCGAGACCACCGCCCTGCTCGGTCGGCTGCCCGGAGAACGCGACGCCGTCCGCGACCGTGCCGCCAAGTGCGCTCTGCAACTGCTGCGCCTGCGCCTGCTCCACGCGCCGCTCGCCCACGTCCGCTGGATGCAGCCGCCCGCCGTCACCAGCCCCTGACCCGCCCCACCGCCACCAAGCCCCGAACCAGCCACCCCACGCCGGCCCCACCATCCAGCACGCCGAGCATCAACCCCCCGACCACGGACACGAACCCCACGACATGACCGACGCCGCCCCACACCCCGACCTGCCGCCCGGACCGATCGACATCCACAGCCACCTGCTGCCCGGCATCGACGACGGCTGCCAGGACCTCGACGAGTCGCTCGCCTGCGTCCGCATGCTCAAGCAGCACGGGTACGTCGGCTCGATCTGCACACCGCACGTCTGGCCCGCCGTGTACCCCCACAACACGCCCGAGCACATCGCCGCCTGGACCATCCAGCTGCGACGCGACCTGGCCGACCGCGGCGAGGATTATCCGATCTGGCCCGGCGCGGAGGTGCGGCTGTTCGACGGCGTGATCGCGTGGTTCGAGTCGACGGGCGTGCCGACGCTGGCCGACTCGCGCTGCGTGCTGGTGGACCTGTGGGAGGACGCCTGGCCCCGCTGGGCCGACCCGGCGATGGACTGGCTGCTCGAGCGGGCGTATCAGCCGATCCTCGCCCACCCCGAACGGATCGGCGTGCGCGACGGGATGGGCGAGAAACTGGCGGAGCTGAGTGACCGCGGGGTGTGGCTGCAGGGCAACGCGCGGTGCATGACTGGCGAGGAGGGGTACCGGGCGGATAAACGGATTCGCCAGTGGTTGGCCGAGGGCCGCTACACATTCCTGGCCCTGGACATGCACCGGCCGGCGGAGCTGACCCCGCGGATGGAGGGGCTGGAGATGATCGAGCAGGAGTTCGGTCGCGCGACGTTGCAGCGGCTGGCGGTGCAGAACCCGCGCCGGCTGGTGCTGGGCGCGGCGGATTGAGGTTGGCAAGCCGCGACGCGACGCGTCGCGGACGGCCGCGGAGGCGTGGCCGTCACCCGGCGCGTCCGACCCGCGCCGGCCGAGCGCCTCCGCGGGGCGTTGCACCGCCACCTGAATCGCCCTGACACGCGGGGACGCGCAGCGGTACAGTGAAGCATCGACGCGCCGATGGCGGCCGCGAACGCACGGACCGACGACCATGAGCCGAGACACGACCAAGCCGATCGAACGCACAACTCCCGAGCGTGCCGCCGCGGCCGACTGGACGGTCGCCGACAGCGCCGCGCTGTACGGCATGGACCGCTGGAGCATGGGGTACTTCACGGTCAACGAGGCGGGGCACGTCGTCGTCCGGCCGGACCCGGACTCGGGCCCGCGGATCGACCTGAAGAGCCTGGTGGACGGGCTGAGCGAGCGGGACCTGGCCCCGCCGGTGCTGATCCGGTTCACGGGGATCCTGCGGCACCGGCTGGCGACGCTGGCCGGCGCGTTCGACCGGGCGATCGAGGAGTTCGGATACCGCGGCCGGTACCGCGGGGTGTACCCGATCAAGGTGAACCAGCAGCGGCACGTGGTCGAGGAGGTGCTGGCGTTCGGCAAGCGGTACGGGTTCGGCCTCGAGGCCGGCTCCAAGCCGGAGCTGCTGGCGGTGCTCGCGCTGGTGGACGACCCCGACACGCCGATCATCTGCAACGGGTTCAAGGACGACGAGTTCATCGAGGCGGTGATCCTGGCCTCGAAGCTGGGGCACAACATCATCCCGGTCGTGGAGAAGGCGTCGGAGCTGCGGCTGATCATCAGGCACGCCAAGGCGCACGACGTGCGGCCGCGGATCGGGCTGCGGGTGAAGCTGGCGGCGCGGGGCGTGGGGCGTTGGGAGCAGTCGGCGGGCGAGCGGTCCAAGTTCGGGCTGTTCGTCAGCGAGGTGCTCGACGCGGTCGAGTACCTGCGGCAGCAGGAGATGCTCGACTGCCTGACGCTGCTGCACTATCACCCGGGCAGCCAGATCCACAGCGTGCGGGCGATCAAGGCGGGCGTGAACGAGCTGGCGCGGGTGTTCTGCGAGCTGTATCGGCTGGGGGCGCGGCCGCAGTACATCGACGTCGGCGGCGGGCTGGGCGTGGCGTACGACGGCACGGCGGCCGAGCACGGCGCCGGGATCAACTACACGCTCCGGGAGTACGCCAACAACGTCGTCTTCCACGTCAAGGAGGTGTGCGACGCCTGCGGCGTGCCGCACCCGACGATCGTCACCGAGTCCGGCCGGGGCATCAGCGCCTACCACAGCGTGCTGGTGTTCAACGTGCTGGGATGGTCCGGTTTCGACCGTTTCGAGGTGCCCGACGATCTGTCGGCCGAGGACCTGGCCGCCCTGCCCAAGCCCGTGCAGACGCTCTACGAGTCGTACCACCGCCTGGACGAGCACAACTTCGCCGAGTACTTCCACGACTCGCTGCTGAACCGCGAGGAAGTCATCGGCGCGTTCAACCTCGGGTACTGCACGCTCGAGCAGCGGGGCCTGGCCGAGCGGCTGTTCTACGGCATCTGCGCCAAGGTGCTGCGGCGCGTCCGCGAGCTGCCGCGCGTGCCCGAGGAGTTCGCCGGCCTCGAGGCCATGCTCGCCGACACTTACTTCTGCAACTTCTCGCTGTTTCAGTCGCTGCCCGACAGTTGGGCGATCGACCAGATGTTCCCGATCATGCCGATCCACCGCCTGGACGAGCGCCCCACCAGCCGCGGCACCCTCGCCGACGTCACCTGCGACTCCGACGGCCGCATCGACCGGTTCATCGGCCACGGCGAGACCCGCCCCGTCCTCGAGCTGCACCCCTATACCGGCGGCGACTACCTCATCGGCGTGTTCCTCGTCGGCGCCTACCAGGAGATCCTCGGCGACCTGCACAACCTCTTCGGCGACACCAACGCCGTCCACGTCAGCGTCGACGACGGCATGAACTACCGCGTCGACCACGTCGTCAA
>CAYSIX010000180.1:0-4856 GCA_964431205.1 uncultured Phycisphaeraceae bacterium | reverse complement strand
GGAGGAGGTCCAGGGCGACACCGTCAGCGAGGTCCTCAGCTACGTGCAGTTCGACGTGCCTCAGCTCCGTCGCTCGTTCCAGCAGACCGTCGAGCGCGCGGTCCGCGAGCAGCGGCTGACGCTCGACGAGGCACGGCAACTGCGGAGGTTCTACGAGCGCGGCCTGGCCGGTTACACCTACCTGGAGTAACGCGTTGACACGGGGTTCGTACGCGATCGCCACGTCTGCCGCACCACGCGGGGCACACGCCCGATGACCGCCTGGCTCCCCGTCCCGCCCGACGGCGTCGCCGCGTGGTGGTACTGGGTCGCGCTGGCCGCGGCCGTCACGCTCACCGGGGTCTCCAAGACCGGGTTCGGCGGGGGCATCGCCATCCTCGCCGTCCCGCTGATCGCCACCACGCTCGACGACGCCGAGCGCACCCTCGGGTTCATGCTCCCGATGCTGATCTTCGCCGACCTGTTCGCGGTGCACCATCACCGGGGGAACCAGTCGTGGCCGCACGTCCGGTGGGTGCTGGGCGGCGCGGTGGCGGGGATCGCGGCGTGCACGGGGCTGCTGCTGTGGCTGCGCGAGAGCCTGGGCACGCTGAACCCGGTGCTGATGCTGACCGTCGGGGCGGTGTGCCTGCTGTTCGTGCTGATCCAGTGCTGGCGTCTGTTCGGCGGGCCGCTGCCGCACGTGCCGGCGGCGCCGTGGGCCGGGCAGGTCGCCGGGTTCTTCGCCGGTTCCGTCTCCACCCTCGCGCACTCGGCCGGGCCCGTCGTCTCGGTCTACCTGCTGGAGCAGCGCCTGGACAAACGCCGCTTCGCCGGCACCATGGTCGTCGTCTTTTTCTTCATCAACCTCAGCAAGGTGCCCGGGTACCTCTACCTCGGGCTGATCAACCCGCGGACGCTGGTCGAGACGCTGTGGTTTCTGCCATGGGTCCCGCTGGGCAACCTCATCGGCGGGTGGATGCACCGCCGCGTGCCCGAGAAGCCGTTCACCGTGATCATCTACCTGGCCACGGCGGCGGCGGCGACGCACCTGATCGTCAAGTCGCTAAGCTGATCGGGCCGTGGCCCTGCACGTGGCGATCCTCCAGAGCCGGTACGTGGACCTGATCCTCGCCGGACGCAAGCGCGTCGAGAGCCGCCTGACCCGCACGCGTCAGCCGCCGTTCGAGGCCGTTCGGCCGGGTGAACGGGTTTACCTGAAGATCAGCGCCGGGCCGTTCCGCGCCCGCGCCGTCGTCGCCGCCGTCGCCTGCTACGACCGGCTCACGCCCGACCGCGTCGAGACCCTGCGCCGCCGGTACAACGACCGCGTCCTCGGCGACGACGCCTTCTGGCACGCCAAACGCGACTGCCGCTTCGCCACGTTCATCGAGCTGGCCGACGTGGAGCCGATCGACGTCGGCCCGGCGTACACCAAGTCGCTGCGGGCCTGGCACGTCGTCGACGAGTCGCTCGACCCCGTTCTCGACGTGCCGCTCACCGCCGGGGCGATCCGCAACCGGTACGTCGTCCTGCCGCCCGCGTTCAACGCCCGCCCGGCCAACGCCCACCACGACGCCGACTCGGCCGACACGTTCGAGCTGCGCCTGCCCGACGGTCGGCTCGTCCACAGCCGCCTCGTCGCCGGCCGACGCATCCAATGGCGCGGCTGGGGCGCGTATTATGACCGGCATGGCACGCGACCCGGTGACACCGTCCGCCTCATCCGATCCGCCCCCGGCCGGTACGACGTGCGGTTCATCGGCCATGCGCGCCGCTGACGCCCACGCCGCGCCCTGCGACGCCGACGCCCGGCCGCGGCTCGACGACTTCATCCACGCCGACGACCTGACCGCCCTGCTCCGA
Organism: uncultured Phycisphaeraceae bacterium; assembly: GCA_964431205.1. Lineage (GTDB taxonomy): Bacteria > Planctomycetota > Phycisphaerae > Phycisphaerales > Phycisphaeraceae > CAYSIX01. Next base: position 3,011 of record CAYSIX010000180.1, on the reverse strand, counting down.
CGCGCCATCGTCGAAGACCTCGGGCCCGACCGCCTCGACGCGACCTCCGCGCTGATGATCGACGAGCGCGCCACCGCCACCGCACGCCTGGTCGCCCGCCGGCCCGGGCGCGTCGCCGGCCTCGCCCTGCTCCGACCGCTCATCGACGCCTTCGACGCCGACGCCCGCTGCGAACTCGCCCTGCACGACGCCGACCCCTGCCACGCCGGCGATACCCTCGCCACCCTCACCGGCCCAACGCGACCGCTGCTCGCCATCGAACGCCTCGCCCTCAACCTGCTCACGCACCTCTCCGGCGTCGCCACCCTCACCGCCGCCTTCGTCGAACAGACCGCCACCACCCGCGCCCGCATCTACGACACTCGCAAGACCCTGCCCGGCCTGCGCGGGCTCCAGAAATACGCCGTCGCCTGCGGCGGTGGGCACACGCACCGCCTCGGCCTCTTCGACGCCGTGCTGATCAAGGACAATCACCTGGCCGGCGTCCCGCCCGACGCGCTCGGCCCACGGGTGCGCCAGGCCGCCGCCGACGCGCGACGCCGCTGGCCCGGCCTCAAGTTCGTCGAGGTCGAGGTCGACACGCTCGATCAGCTCGACCGCGTGCTCGACGCCGGCGTCGACGTCGTCCTGCTCGACAACATGAGCGTGGAGCAGCTCGCCGACGCCGCCGCACGCCGCGACCGCCTCGCCCCGCACGTCGAGCTCGAGGCCAGCGGCAACGTCCGCCTCGACGCCGTCGCCGCCGTCGCCCGCGCCGGCGTCGATCGCATCGCCGTCGGCGCCCTGACGCACTCCGCCCCGGCGCTGGACATCGGGATGGACCTCGCATGAGCACGGTCGAATCGAACTCGGCCGACACGGCGCTGCTCGGCGTTCTGCTGCGCCGCGGGACGGTGGACACCGGCCTCGTGCGGCACGAGCTGGGCACGCAAGAGCGTGCCGTGCGGGCGGGGATCGCCCGGCTGATCGAGCTGGGCTGCGAGGTCGACCAGGCGGGGCTGAGCACGTACCGCCTCAGCGACGTGGGGCTGGGGCTCTGGCAGGATTACCTGGCCGGGGCCCTGCCGACGGAGGGGTTGCCGCCGATGCTTGTCCGGGTTTACCGGCAGACCACGAGCACGCAGGACGTCGCGCGCACGCTCGCGCCCCGGCGGGCGCTGGTGCTGGCCGATCACCAGACCGCGGGGCGCGGACGCCTCGGTCGGCGGTGGCTCTCGTCGCCCGGGACGTGTGCGCTGATGAGCCTGGTCTGGCCGGCCGACCCCGCGTCGCTGTCGCACGATCGCGTGTCGATGCTCGTCGGCGTCGCCGTCGCCCGCGCCCTCGAGCGGCTGGTACCCCACGCGTCCCTGCAACTGAAGTGGCCCAACGACGTCATGGCCGGCCGACGCAAGCTCGCCGGCATCCTGATCGAAGCGGCGCGGGGGGCGTTCGTCATCGGCGTCGGCATCAACGTGACGCCGGACCCTCAACTCGATCACGCGCTGGACCGGCGCACGACGAACCTGGCGTCGCTCGGCGGCCGCGCCCATCGGCTCCTGGTCGTGCAGGAGGTCGTCGCCGAGATCGCCCGCACGCTCGTCGCCCCCCACCCCCGACTCATGCTCGACGAGTGGCGCGCCCGGGCCGCGCTCGGCCACGACCAGGCCTTCCACCACGATCGCCAACACATCACCGGCACCGTCCTCGACCTCGACCCCGACGCCGGCCTGATCGTCCGCCAGCACTCCGGCGAGATCGTCACCCTCCCCGCCGCCACCACCTCCGTGTCGGGGTAGGCACGGTTCGGGGGTGGCGTTTGCCATTGGGAACGCTTGCTCTGAGCCCGACGCCTGGGGCGCTAACCCCCGATTGAGGCTTGAACTACGAGCCTGTCGCAGATTTTGTGACGCTTGTCACCCCGGCGGTCCGAGGTGAGAACAGATAGGATAGACGGGTTCCAGCGGCGCCCCGCTCGACGGGGCTCAGCGAAAACGTATGCGAGACTTGAGAGGGTAGGTCGATGAGCAGGCGATGGACGGCCGTGATTCACCGGGAGGGGGACGGGTTTGTTGCTCTTTGTCCTGAGCTGGATGTGGTGAGCCAAGGGGACACCATCGAGCAGGCACGGGACAATCTGTGCGAGGCGCTTGAGTTGTTCTTTGAATGTGCCTCAGCCGTGGAAGTCCAGGAGCGTCTGGGCGAGGACGTGTTTGTCACGCAGGTCGAGGTGGCTTGTGGGTAAGCTTGCGGCGCTGTCGGGGCAGCAAGTGTGCGCGATCCTGGAAAAGCACGGCTTCACACGCATCCGCCAGCGGGGCAGCCACATCGTCATGCAGCGCGTGATCGCTGATGGTACGACCACGGTGCCGGTGCCCGACCACAAGGAGTTGCGCACCGGAACGCTGCGTTCGATCATCCGCCAGTCCGGCTTGCCGCGGAACGAATTTGAGGTGTAGGGTCACAGGCAAGTGGGCTTGGACCCGCCGGAACACGATTGGTAATTGAGCCCCTTATGTCCGGACAGGCCCGGACCCGCACAACTGGGACGCGCCGTGAAACCCATCCCCGATATCTCGTACAAAGGTGACATCACTTGCATCGATCATCCACGATTTCATATTCAACTCCCATTTCATTGGTCATTTCATGCCAACGATGGTGAACAGGTGGAGTACCGCAACCAGACCCTGCCCGAGCAGTTGTTCATTAGACTCCAAGCGACTACCCGCACTTTGTCGGGCGATGAAATGACAGATATCCGCGAGCACGTTGTTGACTCAATAAGAAAGGCGGCATTAGCCAACGGAAGCCCTCAACTCCGACTCAGTCACCCGACGATGCAGGACGCTCACTCCGATGTCGAAGCCAGACTGTTTGCAGTCGATCCCCCCAATGAGGTCGCTTTCGGAATGCTGCTTCGACTCACGCCAATCTTCATGTTGCAGGTCAGTCTCTATCGTTATACGCTTGTCGACCTAGTGTACCCCGCCTAACGGTCTATGACTTATTCAACGCCTTTCGCGCCCGCT
>CAYSIX010000179.1:0-9040 GCA_964431205.1 uncultured Phycisphaeraceae bacterium | reverse complement strand
AGCTCGACCGCGGGCGTGGACTGGGTGGGCCGGCCGCCGTAGGCGTACTCGCACAGGCCCCGGTAGATGGCGTAGGCCTCGCGGAGGTTGTACCTCGCGTCGCGGAGGCGCTGCTCCTCGTCGGGGTTGGAGAAGAAGGAGGCCTCGACGAGGAACGCCGGCACGTCGGAGTGGCGCAGCACGCCGAAGCCGGTCTCGTACATCTGCTGGTCGCTCATCAGCGGCGAGGTGAAGCCGACCTGCGTGCGCAGGTGGTCGCCGATCTCGTGTGCGACGTAGCGGGCGGGGTCGAGGTCGGGCTCGGACCAGTCGGCCCGGCCGTGGAACCAGACGCTGGTGTAGTTGGCCTCGGGCCGGGAGGAGGCGTTGTGGTGCAGGGAGATGAACAGGTCGGCGCCGCGGCCGCCGTCGGGCCGGCGCACGGTATTGGCCATCATGGCCCGGTCGCGGAGGCTGACGTCGACGTCGCCGTCGCGCGTGAGGGTGACGTGAGCGCCGGCGTCGTCGAGCAGGCGCCGCAGGAGCACGGCGACGCGCCAGTTCATCTCGGCCTCGCGGACGCCGGTGGGCCCGCGCTTGTACCCGGCGCGATGGGCGTCGCCGCCGTGGCCGGGGTCGAGCACGATCACCCAGCCGGCGAGGTACCTCTCGGCCGGATGACGGGGCAGGTCGAGCGGGCCGTGCCGCTCCCAGGGGTCTCGCTCGTCGAGCCGGGCGAGCGCCTCGTCCAGCGGCGTCGGCGCCTCCTCGGCCACGCGGCGCTCGGGCGCACAGCCGCCGAACCACGACGCCGCCCCGCTCAGCAGCACCACCCCGAGCCCGACGGCCACTCGCCTCAGCGGATCGACTCGACCTGCGTCCATTGCCCGTCCCGTTCGATCGATCGGTGCGCCGCCTCGATCACCGCGATGTTCTCGACGATGTCACGCAGCGGCGCCGGCGGATCGCCGCCCTCGAAGAACCTCACCATCCCCGCGATCAGCCGATCATACACCGGGCCGAAGTCCACCACGAACGGCTCGACCGCCTTCGTCCCGTGCACCGTCGCGCCGAAGGCGTAGGCGCCTCGTCGCTCCATCCGCAGCCGCGCGTAGCGGCCGTCGCCGTACGCCAGCTCAAGCAGGTCCCGGTCGTCGGTGCTCACCGCTCGCACACGCTCGACGCCCGGGCCCCAGATCGCGTCGACCATCTCGATGGTGTGCACGCCGTAGAAGAACAGGCCGCGCATCGACTCGTTCAGCTCGCCCGGGCCGTAGGCGTCGATCGTCACCGGCTCGCCGAGGCGGTCGCCGGCGGCGTCGCGGAGGGCCTCGACCTCCGGGGCAAACCGAAGGCTCGACGCCGAGTAGCAACGCGCGTCGCTCTGGCGGGCCCGCTCGAGAATCTGCTTCGCCTGGCTCAGGTCGCAGGTCAGCGGCTTGTCGATGTACGTCGCCAGGCCGCGCTCCAGCGCCGGGGTCGCCTGCTCCAGGTGCTTGTGCCCGTTGACGCCCAGCACCAGCACGCCGTCCACCGCGTCGAGCATCGCGTCCAGGTCGTCGGCTCGCTCGACGCCCTCGGCCCGGGCGCGCATAAGCCACTGCTCGACGTCGGCCTCGGGCATGTCGTGCCGGCCGTCGGTCCAGCACTGCGTGACGCTCACGGCGGCGCGACCCTCGCGGTGCAGCGAGTTGATGCGCCGGGCGAACTAGGGCAGGTGGGAGCTGTCGACGCCGATGACGCCGAGCTGCTTGACTTTCGCGCCGCCGGAAGGCGGCGGGCTCAGGCGGGTGGTGGGCGCGGTACCGGAAGTCGGTTGTCTGGCCACGGGAGAATCCTTTGTCATCGCGTGTCGTCGCGGTCGCTCGGCGACGGGGCTTGAACCCGGCCGGACCGCGAACGTCCGCATCGTGCTCTGTCGTACTCCATGAGCCGCGGCGGGAGACCGCGAGCGGTTCCGTCGCGTCTCCCGGGCATCAGGCGGGCCAGGCCGCCAGCTCCCGCTCGGCCCCCGCACGCTGGTAAGCCGCGTCGATGACCCGTGCGGTTTGCAGGGCCTCGTCGAAGCTCGCCAGCTCGCCGCGCCGGGCCGGGTCGTCGATCATCCCGCAGAACGCCTCGAGCTGGCGGGCGAAGCGGAGCTCGTGCGACTCGACCTCGACGGTCGTGACCCTGCCGCTCTGGTCGGCCAGGCGCAGCGTGGTGGGCTGCTCGTAGTCGTAGTGGGCGGCGCCGGCGGTGCCGATGACGCTGAGCTGGAATCGCGGCGTCTCGGCCCACCCGCTGGCGATCACCCCCGCGACCGCGCCCTCGCCCTCGCCCTCGCCCGCCTGCCGCGTCGCCTCGTGACGAACCAGCAGCGTGGCGTTCGATTCGCCCCGGCCCGGCCAGCCCCGCCTCAGCACCACCCCCTCGACCCATGCCGAGCCCACCAGAAAAAGGAACAGGTCCAGGCTGTGACAGCCCGTGTCGATCAGCGATCCGCCGCCGCTCAGCGACGGGTCGCTCATCCAGTGCTGCTGCATCGTCGGGTTCCAGCTCGCGAACACGTTCTCGAACCGCACGAGCGAGCCGAGCACGCCCTCGTCGATCATCCGCCGGATCCGCAGCACCGCCGGGACCAGACGGTGGCAGTACGCCACGGCCAGCGGAAGGTCGGGATTCGCCTCGGCGATCTCCACCAGCCGCTCGGCGTCGACCAGGCGGTGCGCCAGCGGCTTCTCGGCCAGCACGGGCAGGCGATGCTCGACCGCCGCCTCGATGATCGCCAGCCTCGCCGACGGCGGCGTGCAGACCACCAGCCCGTCCAGCTCGGCCCAGACGCCGTCGTCCGTCAACGCCTCGAGCGAGGCGAACGCCTTTCCCCCGCTGCGCTGCGCCACAGCGAGGCGCCGGCCCTCATCCGGGTCCAGCACCGCCGCGAATCGCACGCGACCGCCCAGCTCCTCCGCCGCCGACAGGTGCGCGCTCGAAATCCCCCCGCAACCTATAAGACCCAGGGTTTTGGTTTGCATTGTTATAGTATAATCCACGAATCAAGGGTTGGCTCGTCCGATCCGGCAAGTTATACACGCCCGCACTCCGTTGCCACCGGCCATCACGAGGTTTTTGCACTGATGCCATCGCTCTCCACCCCGCGCTGCTCCCTCAGGCGTGCCCTCGGCCTCGCCTGCGCCGGCCTGACCGCCCTGCTCGGCCCCGCCGCCCCAGCCCTCGCCGCCCCGCCCGAGGTCCGCGGCACCTGGCTGACCACCACCGGGCCCGACACCATCGCCTCCGGATTCTTCACCGAGTCCGTCATGGCCGACCTCCGCCGGACCGGCCTGAACACCGTCTACGTCGAGACCTGGAAGAACGGCTACACCCAGTTCCCCTCCCCCACCCTCGACGACGCCATCGGCTTCGACCGACGCCCCGGCCTCGGCTCTCGCGACCTGCTCGAAGAAACCCTCATCCACGCCCACCGACAACAGCTCGCCCACGTCGGCTGGTTCGAGTACGGCTTCGCCGCCCAGTTCGTCGGCAGCGGCGGCGCGCCCTCCAACCCCCTGGCCACCCACATGCGCGATCGGGGCTGGCTCCTGCGCGACCAGCAGGGCCGCTTCGCCAACGCCAGCAACGGCTTCGCCTGGATGAACCCCGCCGTCCCCGAGGTCCCTCAGCTGCTGATCGGCGTCGTCCTCGACGCCGCGACCCGTTACGACCTCGACGGCGTCCAGCTCGACGATCGGCTGGCCTGGCCCCGCGAGTTCGGCTGGGACGCCACCACCGCCGCCCTCTACCGCCAGCAGACCGGCCGACCCCTGCCCTCGAACGTCGACGACCCGCACTTCCGCGCCTGGCGGCAGCAGCAGGTCACCGACTTCGCCGCCGAGCTCTACGCCGCCGTCAAGGCCGCACGACCCGACCTGCACGTCTCGGTCAGCCCCTCGATCACCGGGTTCTCCGACTTCATGTTCAACGCCGCCTGGAGCGACTGGGTCGAGCAGGGCCTGTTCGACGAGTACGTGCCCCAGGCCTACCGAGACAGCCTCGACGGGTTCAACGCGATCATCGGGCCGCAGGTGGACGCGCTGGCCAGCGAGGGGCGGCTCGAGGACCTGGTGGTGGGGCTGCGGGGCAACGGCAGCGGCGCGGACACGCCGTGGAACGACCTGCGGCAGATGATCGAGCGGACGCGGTCGGAGGGGGCGGCCGGGCACAGCGTGTTTTTCAGCAAGGCGTTGCTGGAAAGCTACGCCGAGGAGTTTGAGGCGTTCTACGACGTGGCGGGCCGGGGCCACGCGGCGCATCCGATGCTGCCGGCCGGTCACCGCCCGCCGCCGGTGGTGCTCAGCGAGGCCGACGCCGCGGCCGACCTGTGGACGGGCGTGGCCAACCGCACGGGGCGGTACCGCGTGGTCGAGCGGGACGGTGCCTTCTGGCGGGAGACGGGCACGCTGCTGGCCGACGCGGGTCAGACCGTCGAGCTGATCGCCGGCGGCGCGCAGGTCGAGCTGCTGATCGACCGCCGCCCCTACGCGCCCGGGGATTACGACGGCGACGGTGCGCTCACCGCCGACGACATCGACCTCGCGTACTTCTACGTTGACCGCCATACACGCGCCGCCGACCTGACCGGTGACGTGGCGATCGATGGTGAGGACGTCGCGTACCTGGTCGAAACGCTGATCGGCACGGTCTTCGGCGACGCGAACCTCGACGGGCTTGCCGACGCGGCCGACCAGGCCGTCGTCGCCTCGTCGTGGGCCGGGGAAGGCGGCTGGGCGCTGGGCGACTTCGACGGCTCGGGCGCCATCGACGCGCAGGACGTCACGCTGCTGTTGCGTCACGCCACGGTCGAGCGACCCGGCGACGTCAACGACGACGGCACGGTGGACAACCTCGACATCGCCGCGTTCCTGGCCGCTTACGACGCCGGCCACGACCTGCCGGCGTTTCTCGCCGACGTCGAGGGCGGCTACCTGCCCGCGGCGGACCTCGATCGCGACGGCCTGATCGACGCCGCCGACGCCGACGCCTTCATCGATCGCCTGGCCGACCGGGGCCTCTCGCCCACCGCCGAGCTGCGCGCCCTGGTGCCCGAGCCGGCAACCGCGGCGACGCTGCTGCTCGGCCTGACGCTCGGCCTGCGACGACGCACCGGACGCGCCACCGGCCGCGCCCGCCCCCGTTACAATCCCTGCCCTTCGAAAGGCGACACCCGATGACCACCCGACGTCTGCACACCCCACGCCTCGCCTGCCTGCTGGGAACGATCATGACCGCCACCGCCTGCGCCCACGCCGCCGACCCCGAGTACCGCGGCACCTGGCTGACCACCACCGCCAACGACGCCATCGCCACCCCGGCCGACTCCGCCGCGACCATGCAGCGCCTCCGCGAGATCGGGCTCAACACCGTCTACGTTGAAACCTGGAAGAACGGCTACACCCAGTTCCCCTCCGACACCCTCGAGGCCGTCGTCGGCGTCGATCGCCGCCCCGCGCTCGTCCCCCAGGACCCCAGCGACCCGCCGCAACGCCACGCCCGCCCCGGACGCGACCTGCTCCAGGAAACCCTCATCCAGGCCCACCGCAACGGCCTGATCTACATCGCCTGGTTCGAGTACGGCTTCATGGCCGCCTACAAGGACACCGACAACCACCTTCGCCGCATGAAGCCCGACTGGCTCACCCAGACCCGCGACGGCGAGCTCGTCTCCGATCAGAACCCCTTCGTCTGGATGAACCCGTTGAAACCCGAGGTCCAGGACTTCCTGCTCAACCTCGTGCTCGAGGCCGTCGAGAAGTACGACCTCGACGGCGTCCAGCTCGACGACCGCATCGCCCTGCCCGTGACCATGGGCTACGACCCGTACACCACGCAACTCTACGCGCAGGAGCACGGCGGCCGCCTGCCCCCCGACGACCCCCGCGACCCGGCGTGGGTCCAGTGGCGCGCCGACAAGGTCACCGAGTTCGCCGAACGCTTCTACCGGACGCTGAAGGAGGCGCGGCCGAACCTGATCGTCTCGATCAGCCCCGCTATCTACCCCTGGAGCCTGGAGAACTACTGCTGCGACTGGCCCAGGTGGGCCGCGCGCGGCTGGATGGAAGAATACGTCCCCCAGTGCTACCGGCGGGACTACGAGAGCTTCGAGCCGACGTGGCTTCAGCAGCTCGAGCACATCGGGGACCGTCGTGAGGACCTGATCGCGGGGATCCGGATCGTGGGCGTCGGCCCGGACACGACCTGGCCGGACATGAAAAAGAAGCTGGACCTGGTGCGGCGGACGGGCGGGGGCGGGCACTGCCACTGGTTCAGCCGGGGCGTGCTGGAGGTGTACCCCGACGAGATCACGGCGTACTACGACGTGGCCGGTCAGGGTCGGTCGCCGCACCCGACGCGGGGTTTGCAGTGGCGCCCGGCTCCGATCGTGCTGCACGAGGCCGAGCCGGGCCACTGGCGCGCCGAGGACGTGCCGGCGGGCGCGTACCGGCTGATCGAGCAGCGCGGCGACGTGTGGACGGTGGCCAGGCGACTCGAGACCGGCGGCGGGCCGTTCGAGCACCGGCCCGAGGGGGAAGTGGACGGCGTGGAGTTGCTGGTGGACCGACGCGAGGCGACGCCGCCACGGCACATTCGCTCCAGCGCGAGCCGGCCGGAGGTGAAAGTCCCCGCTCACCATTCGCCCGCCACGGGGAGCGAGTAAGCGATGGTGAGCGTAGCGATCATCGGCCTGGGGTTCATGGGCCGCACGCACTACCGCGCGTACGAGCGGATCGAGGACGCGCGTGTCGTGGCGGTCGCGGACCTGGACGAGCGTCGCGCGGCGGGGGACCTCTCGGCGGGGTGGGGGAACCTGGGCGACGAGGGCCCGCAGCGGCTGCCGATGGATCGGATCCACGGCACGACCGACCTGCGTGAGGCGGTGACGCTGCCGGACGTGGACGTGGTGGACCTGTGCGTGCCGACGCCGGCGCACCGCGAGCTGGCGACGGCGGCGCTGGAGGCGGGCAAGCACGTGATCCTGGAGAAGCCGTTGGCGGCGAACCTGGAGGACGCCGAGGCGATCGTTTCGGCGGCGAAGGGCGCCCGAGGCCGCCTGTTCCCGGCGATGTGCATGCGGTACTGGCCGCAGTGGGCGTGGCTGAAGCGAGCGGCCGACGAGGGCACGTACGGGGCGGTGCGCGCGGCGACGTTCCTGCGCGTCTGCCCGCCGCCGCCCGGGTGGTTCCGCGATGGCACGAAGTCCGGCGGGGCGCTGATGGACCTGCACATCCACGACACGGACTTCGTGCACGACCTGTTCGGCGTGCCGCGCGCGGTGACGAGTCGGGGTTACTCCGTGGTATCGGGCGGGGTGGACCACGTCGCGACGCTGTACGACTTCGAGCAGGTGCCGCTGGTCGCGAGCGAGGGCGGCTGGGCCGTGGCCGAGGGCGGCGGGTTCACGATGCGTTATGCCGTGAGCTTCGAGGGCGCCTCGGCGACGTTCGACGCGGCGCGCGACGAGCCGCTGATGCTCACCCGCGACGGCAAGACCGAGCCGGTGGCGTGTGAGGCGGCCGACGGCTACGAGCTGGAGCTTCGCGACTTCATTGACTGCGTGAAGCGCGATCGCGGGTCGGACGTCGTCACGGCCGAGCAGGCGCTGGAGTCGATGCGTATCGCCGACGCCGAGCGCCGCAGCGTCGAGACGGGCGAGACGGTGCGCCTGTAGGGCTTGCGCTGCGGTGAAACCCGTCTGCGCCCGGGACGCCGGGGACAGCTCCGAACAGGCGCACGGGCAAGGGCGTCGAGCCGCTCGCCGCGGCCGCGTTCAGCGTGGTCGGAGCCGATCGCGATAGATGCCGGGGGTGGAGTCGGGGATCTCGATCGCGCCGCAGGTGCGGGTGTAGAAGTCCCTGGGCCCGACGCCGCCGATGACGGCGTAGGCGTAGCCAAGGTCGGCCAGGCCCCGCAGCGCGGCCAGGAGCAGCGCCGCGCCGATGCCGCGGCCGCGCGCCGAGTCGCTGACGCCCATGGGGCCCAGGTAGTTGCGGCAGGTCGCCTCGTAACAGGCGAAGCCCAGCAGCGCGCCGTCGTGCACGGCGATGAGGCAGGAGACGGGGTGACGGGCGAAGCAGGCGGCGGCCTCGTCGGCCCAGTTCTGCGCGAACACCTCGCGCACCCAGTCGATGACGGGGCTCATCTCGTAGGTTCGCGCGTGACGGATATTGATCCCCTGCTCGCGCAGGCGGGCCAGGTGCGGCGCCGGGTCGGGCAGGTCGTAGAGCTTGACCAGCATGTCGGCCATGGCGTGGCTCCCTGTCGCGCTGCGGGGGCGCCTGCGGCGTGTGAGGCGGGTTGATGATACTGCGCCCGGGCGCGCGTGACCGGCGTGGCGAACGGCGAACGGTCAGTCGGCCCAGGGGTCGCGGTCCTCGACCTCGACCTGCGGCAGCACGTAACGCCTCACGGACCAGCGGTAGACCAGAAACGAGACGACCAGACCGGTGGCGAGCCCGATGACGTGGAAGACCGGCTCGATCTGGCGGGGGTCGAGACCCGTCGGCGCCAGCACAAGGGCGAAGATCAGGCCGAGGATGAACGCCGCGGCCAGGCCCAACAAGATCGACCCGAGCATGAACATCGTCCAAGCTCTGAAGTAGGACACGCGGTCGTCCGGAGGTGACATCATGTTACGCTCCCACGGCTGTGTGTGGACGGATCAGGGGCGGCGGCGCCCGATGATAAAGCGAGCCCGCGGAACGGGTCCGCGGGCTCGCGATCTATCGTGACGCGGGGCGGTGACGCGATCATTGGCAAATCGCTCACGTTTCACGTCGGTGCGTGCACCGCATCGCCCGCGATGGTTTCAGAGCATTCGAACCAGCCGCGCAAACGCCGAGGCCTCGGTCGGTTATTCCACGACCGTCTTGACCCTGTGGGCAAGTCACGGTCCCGGCTCACTCCTTGACCTCGTACTCGGCGTCGATCACGTCGTCGCCGCCCCGGTCGCCGCCATTGGACTGATCGCCACCGGGCGGCGGGGTCTGCGGTCCTGCGGGCGCCGCCGCCTCGGCCGCAGCGGCAG
>CAYSIX010000178.1:0-9067 GCA_964431205.1 uncultured Phycisphaeraceae bacterium | reverse complement strand
CCTGGTGGGCTTAGGACGGAACCACGCCATGCCGATCGTGCTGAGCTATGAGGACGTGGAGACGCTGGGTTCGCTGGCCCACTCGGCCGGCTACCTCGGCGCGCGGGGCGCACGGGCGCAGGAGGATCGGGCCCGGTTGGACCGGATCGACGCCCAGCGTGACCAGACGGCGCTGGGCCTGCAGCGGATCAGCGCCCAGGAGCGACAGGCGGCCGCCGACCGAGACCTGCGCCGCGAGCTGATGGGCGCCGAGCAGGGCTACCGCTACGACCGGCTCGCCCACGAGGCCGACCTGACCCGCCAGAGGATGCAGCAGTCGCTGGCCGAGGCCGGCATCCGCGCCGAGGCCGACGTGGCCCAGGAGCTGCTGGAAGGCGAAAGCCAACGCGAACGCGACGAACGGCTGCACCAGTTTCGACTTCGCGAGATCGAGGCGCGCCAGCGCGGCGAGGGGGCCAGCGGCGTTTCGCTGGGGCCCGGCGGCTTTCCCAACCGCGACTTCGTGCAGCAGGAGATTCAGCAGCACGGCCACCTGATCCCATTCGAGGCCGAGAAGGCTTCGAGCGCCGGTTTCGCGGCCGACCGCCAGGAACGGGCGATGGACACGGCCAAGCGGCTCTCGGCCCTGCCCACGGGCCAGCTCGAAGCGTTCCTGGAGAGCAACCCCGCCGATCCGTGGTCCGGTTATGTGCAGGCGGTCGTGCAGGCCCGCCAGAAAGTGGCCCCTGCAAGTGACGCAAGTGACGCAAGTGACGGAAGTGACGGTACAAATCAGGGCAGGGCACTGCCCGAGGGCCGGCGCGTGCCGGGTGCTGCCGGCCGCGCGGCAACGCCCGGCGGGGCGACGACTCCGCCGACGCAGGCCGCGCCCGGCGGCGAGACGGGCCTGAGCGACTTGACGCTCGAAGAACTGCAAATGCTTGCCTCGAATCCAAAACTGCTCGAGCGATACCTGGCGGGACAGCGGTAAGGCAAGACAGTCGTGCCGCGCGAAGCGTATCCTGCCCCCATGCCTCCCGACGTGAAGCGTGACGAACCAGCCAAGCCCCCGACCGTCGAGGGGGTCGCCCGCCAGGTCCTGGGCGCGATGGTGGTGCGCGAGCCCGTGCCGCCGCTGGCCTGGGCGATCGCGCGAGACGAACAGGGCAAGCCGCTCTACCTGCTCGCCGTGTGCATGGGCCCGGACCTCGACCGGTTCGAGCGGCTGCTTGAGCGGGTCCGGCCGATGATGAAGCCCGTCCCGCCCGACACCTTGCAACATTGACAATATTGTCATAGATGGCTAACGTGGCGGCCCGAGAAAGGGGACGCCACGATGAGCGAGCGACGCGACGGCCGCACGATCCTCACCCTGCAGACCATCGGCCAGATCGACAACGGCAAGGTGGCTCTGGCGGTCAACCAGGCCCTGCGGATGTGTACGCTCGACGTGGAGGACCGCCCCGGCGATTCGGGCAAGCGCAAGGTTCAGCTCACGATCGAGCTGACGCCCCGGCTGGCCCGCGACAACGCCGCCCTCGAGTACGTCGTGCCCCGCTTCCGGGTCAAGGCGACCGTGCCCGAGCGGACCTCACGCGAGTACCCCATGCGCTACGACGGGCAGGGCCGGCTCTACTTCGTCCCCGAGAGCCCCAACGACCCCGATCAGCGGGCCTTCCCGTTCCCGGAGCCCGCGACCGAGCCGTCGGCCCTGGCAGACGATGACGAGCCCGACGATGACGACGGCGGCGACCGCGAGCCGTCCGAAGTCAGCCCGATGTGACTGATGCTACCCCTACTGGTCGGCCCGGCCGGGGACACGCAGCCCCGGGCCGGGCCATTTACGGAGAAAGCCATGCTCAAGGAAGCGATCGACCGCATCGTCGCCCTGGCCAAGCCGCCGGCCTCGAAGTTCGTGTACGTGCCCGGCGACGCCCCGCACGTTCGCTGGCTGATCGACCCCGACGGCCAAGCCGAGCGCATCGAGCTGACGCCGGGGGCCAGGTCGATCACGTTCAGTACCGTCGCGGACCTGATCGCCGCCACGAAACACGCCGCCGAGGACGGCCACAAACCCCTCGTGCTCTACTCGCTCGACAAAGTGCGGCTGATCTTCGACCGCGACCGGATGCACGACACGGGGCTGCTGCCGCTCACCCCGACGAGAGAGTTCCGGTGGTTCTCCGATCGGCACGCCGACCCGATGGTCAGCCCCGACGACTTCTACCAGGCCCTGATCACCACGCTGTACGCAGCGGTCGCCGATCCGAAGCTGATGCAGAAGGTGAATCGAATCAAGGTTCGCACCCTGGCCGAGGCCGGGTCTCAACACGAGAGGACGCGCGAGTCGATGGGCAAGTCGATCAACGCGATGATCGACAGCGATGAGGACCTGCCCGCCGAGCTGCAGAGGTTCAACGTGCGGCTTTCCACCGTGGCCGACCTGGCCCAACGGTTTCCGCTGATCGTGCGCGTGGACCCCGAGCTCAAGGCCCACCAGTGGCTCGTTCGGCCGCTTGAAAGCAACTGGCTCGATTATCGCGACCGGAACCTGCACGCCTTGGGCCGGACGCTCTCGGCGGAGCTCGAAGGCACGGGCGCCAGGATTTACTCGGGCGACGGGTATGCACAGAGGGCGCCCGAGCCGATGTCGGCGATCCAGTGAGGTAGCCATGCAGAGCCGACGCGGCAAAGACGGCAAGGTGTTGGCCCCCAACTGGGTTCACTCGGAGCTGGCCAAGCTGGTCAACGAGCTCGACGGCCGGCACGACGCGGCGATGGTCGCCGTCGTCGGCCTGTTCGGAGAGGACGGATTCTGCGTCCAGAGCCGCGAGCAGACCACGATCTTCGACCCCAACGAGTACGGGCCGCTGCTGCTGACCGGTCACCGGATCGTCAGCAGCCAGGGGCTGGCCCAGGTCATGACGACGGCTTACAACGCCCTGCAGCACGAAGCCCACCCGATCCACGAGATCGAGGACAACGCCGACAAGCTGCACCAGCTCCGGGCCGTATTCGATCAGGAGGTCCGACTATGGCTGCAGGAGGTGATCCTGCACGCCGGCAAGGCGTTCCAGCAGGACAAGCCGAGCAACCTGGCCGTGGCGGCCGGCTCGCAGGTGCTGGGCCTCTGGCAGCAGGTGGCCGCCAGCACGATTCAGTTCAAGGCGCGCAACCCCGAGAACCCCGAACCACCCGAAAACAGCGCGGACCAGGGCGGCGATGGAGCGTGACCCCGCAAAGCAAAAGCGGTCCGCATCGACGGTTCGCCCGCTGGCCGAGAAGATCGCTGAGCGGCTGGCGCCGGCGTGTGAGCGAATCGAGGTCGCCGGCTCGCTGCGCCGCCAGGCAACGATGGTCAGCGACATCGAGCTGGTCCTGATTACCAAGGTCACCGAGCAGCCCGACGGCCTGTTCAAGTCTCCGAAGCCGGCCATCCTCCCGGTGCTGGCCGAGCTCGAAGCCCAGGGCAAGCTACGCCTGGTCAAGGGCCAGCTTCGCTACCGCCGCTATCAGGTCCTCACCGCGGAGCCGTGGATCGGCCTGGACCTGTTCATCACCATGCCCAAGGCGTGGGGCTACCAGCTCGCCATCCGCACGGGGCCGAAGGATTACAGCCGCTGGCTGGTCACACAACGTTCGAGGGGCGGCGGCCTGGCCGACGGCTACGCCTGCGCCGACGGCATGGTCTGGCGGACCGAGACGCGACACACGCCGTCGATGGGCGAGCGGGTGGAGCTGGCCGAACCTGTGGCGGTCCCCGAAGAGCGCGACTTCTTCGACCTGATCGCCGGCGGCTACGTCGATCCGCCGCTGCGCGCCGTGCCGACCGTGGAGGGTTGACCCATGCCGTCACGAGCCTACGCCGACCGGACCCGCGTGCCCGAGCATCGCAGCCGGGCCGACATCGAGCAGGAGCTGAGCAAGCACCAGTGCGAACGCATCGCCGTGATGACCGAACCCGAGGGCGTCTGGTTCGCGTTCGTCAAGGACGGGCGGGCTTACCGGATGGGGATCACGCTGCCGCCGGGCGACCACCCCAAGGGTTCGGCCGAGCGGCGGCGGCGGATGAGGACGCTGCTGCTGTACGTCAAGGCCCGGCTCAACGCCGTCCGGGATGGGGTCAAGAGCTTCGACGCCGAGTTCATGCCCGAGCGGGTCATGCACGACGGCCGGACCCTGGCCGAGCACGCCCACGAACAGATCGGCCGGCTCGAGCAGGCCGGCCACCTGCCGGCCAGGCTGATGCTGCCGGGGCCCAGCGACGGGCAGCGGTGACCCCCGTATTTCCACATCATTGATATTGTTGATAATCTTGTTCGTATCGGATACTTACGACGCCAATCCACACGCCTTTCCACACCCACCTTCACCTCAATGTCAATTTTGACAACTATGTATAGCTTGGTGGACCCCTTCATCCCCAAAGGAGGTCCCCGATGCCACAACTTGCCGTCCCATCCACTTGGGTAAACCGCCTGCCTGCCTGGATCGTTGCTGATCCAGCGTACTGCAAGCTCCGGGCTGGACTCCGCCACACGCTCCAAACGATGGCCAACGCCGGCGAACTGACCCCGGCCGGCATTGTTGGTATCTGGGGCGGTCGAAGGCTGCTGGATCGCCCGGAAGCCGGCATGTCTCGAGCGACGCTGTTTCGACACATTGCTCAGCTAGAGCGGCTGGGATTCATTGTCTGCACCGAGGTCGGCGGCCCCTTTGAGGGGGGCAACCGCGTGAATGTTTATGCCATCCCGGCCGAGCCAGGTTCACTAGACCCCCTCGCTCAACGCCGTCAGCGCGTGGCCATGGTCCGCGTCGCGGACGAGGTGGACAAGCGTGGCCGGCCCAAGTACGTCCCGCGGAGGGTGCGCCAGGGGGCCCAACTACTGCTCTGGCCGGTTTTGAATGGGGTGGGGGGTAGTGTCAAAACGACACCATGGTGGTGTCGGATTGAGACTACCGGTAGTGTCAGAATGACACACCTTACAGCGCCCAATACATCCCCAGGCCAGCGCCCAGAAAATGCAGGGGCGGTGCCGCGACGCGACGTGCGTCGCCGCCAGGCGTGCATGCGGGCGGTCCGCTGTGCGGACCGTGTAGGGTGGAGGCTGCGGCGCGGACGCGCCAGCCGTGACGACACGCTCGCGTGGATGGTGGACCACCCCGACCACGCCATCGCCGCCCACCACGAGTACGTCAAGCGGCTCAAGCGCATCGAGGGGGCCGGCCACAGGGTCCAATGCCACGCGGGGCTCTTCCAGAAAGCGTGGGAGGCCGCCTCAGGCGCTTTGTCGGGCCAAGCGGCCCTCGGGAGGGGCTCGGAGGCCGGAGACGGCCGCCAGAGCCAATCAGCGGGACGGGGTTGAAAGCATTGGTATCGTTGGTATCATTCTGCGTAGGAGGGCCAACCCATGGAAACCGAAACAGTGCTCGTTCGTCTGCCTGGACGCTGCGGCTTCACGGCTGTAATCATCAATCACCCCATTGGGCCGGAGGCAAATCGTCGCCAGTTCATCATGGAGGCCATGCTGGAGCGGTTCGGCCCGGGGTGGCTCGAAGCGGGCGACGGCCCTTGTGACTATCGCTGGATCCCCGACCCCGCGGCCTACACGATCGTCGATGTCGCCGTCGAAGACGACGTGGAGACGGTGTGGCTGTTCACCGACGAGGCCGAGCGGGATTTCATGGCCGAGCTGACCCACCAGGCCCGCCACCTGATTGGCGTTTTGGAACCCGGCCCGATCGTGCCAAACGGCGACCCGACCCCGGGCGCACCGAAGTGGCGCTTCCTAGTCGCCAGTGACTATGGCGAAGGCGACGACGATGGCAGCGACGACCCAGTCGCGCCCGACAACACGGGCCCGGTGGTCAGCCGGCTTCTCGTTCCAGCTTCTGTTTGATCGTCGCCCAACGTTCCACCGCCTCGGGCGAGGTATAGCAACGCTTCATCTGGCGCTTCATTGGCATCTGCAGGTACGGTCCACCGCGATCAACCGGGTAGCCGGTCTTTGACCATTTTTCGAGGGAGAAACGGCACGGAGCCTCGCCTTCATTCATCAGAAACCACTGCGGGAAGTACTCGTAATACGGAACCTTCCGCTCTTTGGAAAAATCCGGCTGCGGGACCGGAATGATCTTGCGGCCGTTGTTCCCGTTGCCCGAGTTGCCTTTGCCGCGTCGGTTGCTTCGTCCCATGGCTCTGTCTCCTCTTGCAGGGTTGACACGTCCCTCAAGGCAATGACCGGGCTGGGACTCGAACCCAGGACCAGCGGCTTAAAAGGCCGATGCTCTACCGACTGAGCTACCCGGTCGTGGCCGTCGCGGCGGCGCGGGGGTGGCGCGGCGTTGACGATCGGCGCGTAGGGAGTCTATCGTCGCGGCAGGGGTGGGGGCAATGTCGGGGCGGTCGGGTGCGTGAAGCCGGGAGCGTGCGATGTGGTGGATGGGATTGGCGGAGCCGGGCGGATCGGGCGCGGCGGCGTCGCCGGGCGGCGTTGCCGGCGTGACGGGGCAAGGCTCGGGTTCTGCCGGCGGGGCGGGTGACGGCGGGGACCGCGGCACGGCGACCGGCTCCGACGCCGGCGCGCCCGGCGGCGGGCGGCCGCCGGGCGACGTACCGCCGCCGAGTGACGCCTCGATTGACGTGGGTCAGGAGGTGCGCGGCGTCATTCTGACGCTGCTGCCGTGGGGCCTGTCGTTTCTGCTGCACACGGCTTTGGTGCTGATCGCGATCTTTCTGGTCTGGACGACGATCACGCAGCCGGATCGCGGGCAGGAGGTGGTCCCGCTGGTGCGGCTGAGTGCCGACCCCGGCACGCCGGTGCAGATGAACCTGAGCCAGCGTGAGCGGATCGCGCTGCGGCAGCGGCGGACGATCGAGACCGAGTCGGCGCGGCCCACGTGGCTGAACGAGACGCCGGCGCCGCCGTCGCTGGCCGGCCTGGCCGACACCGCCCTGAGCAAGCCCGACCCCTTCGGCATGGCGCGCGACACGGCCGCGACGTTCCAGACCAGCTTCATGGGCTCGGGCGGCAACGCGCGGCGGATCGTGTTCATCATCGACGCGTCCGGCTCGCTGATCGACACGTTCCCGATCGTCATCCTCGAGCTGAAAAAGAGCATCCTCAAGCTCAGCGACGAGCAGATGTTCACGATCCTGTTCGCGGTGGGGACCGAGCGGGGCAGCGGCGAGGCGGTCGAGGTCCCGGTGCCACGGCGCGGGCTCAAGCCGGCGACGCCCGCGGCCAAGCGTCAGGTCATCGAGTGGATCGACCCGGACCGCGGGAACATCGCTCCGAAGCTGGTGGGCAACCCGGTGCCGGCGATCCGTGCGGCCCTGAAATACAAGCCGGACCTGATCTACCTGCTCTCGGACGACCTGACCAACCGCGGGCCGTACGAGCTGCCGCAGGAGCGGATCCTTTCCGAGATCCGCCGCGCCAACACCGCCCAGACCAAGATCAACACGATCCAGTTTCTCTATCCCGATCCGCTGGAGAGCATCCCCGGTCGGCAGGGGACGCTCAAGCTGATCGCGGAACAGAGCGGCGGGTTGTATAAGTTCGTGAGCAAGGCCGATCTGAAGCTGGAGTGAGTCGGCGGGATGAATCAACGGCGGATCGAGTTGCGGGCGGTGTGTTTGGCCGGGGCGGTGCTCGCCGCGATCGGCGCGGGCGCGTCGGCGTGGGCGCAGGACGGCGACGCGGTGCACCTGGGCGGGTTCTGGATCGAGGGCGTGACGGTCGAGACGATCCGCCACGGCCAGATCGAGTACGAGACGCGTGGCGGCACGCGTGTGGTTCGGCCGCTGGAAGCGGTGGGGGGCCTGCGTCTGGGGCGGTACCCGGCGTTGTCGGAGGCGGCCGAGGCGCAGCAGCGGGGAGACCTGGCCGAGACGATCGAGAAGCTGCGGGGCGTGCGACAGGCTGCGGAGCAGGCGTGGGTGCGGCAGTACGCGGGCTGGCGGCTGTGGCGGGCGCTGGCCGAGCGGGGCGAGGCGCTGGGAGCGATCCGGGTGTACGCGGAGCTGGCGGGCGAGGGGGCCGAGCCGCACTACCTGACCGAGCCACCGCTGGACGCGACGGCGATGCTGGACGGCGAAGCGCGAGCGGCGGCGTTGGCGGCGTTGCGTGCGGCGGCGACACGGGCGGACGAGGTGCGTCGGCCGTTCGTCACGGCGCTGCTGGAAGCGGTCGATCCGGGGGCGTCGGGGGCGCGGCCGCGGCCGGCGGTGGGTGAGGCGGGCGCGGGTGAGTTGGGGGCGAGCTCGGGCGGCGAGGGTGACGACGCCGGCGTGTCCGCGGAAGCGATCGAGCTGCCCGGCGGGCTGCTGGTCGCCTCGGGTGTGGGGGCGGATCCGGTGAGGGAGCTGCTGTCGCGTGGAGCTTGGTCGCAGGCGTCGGCGGAGGTGGATCGGCTCTTGGCCGAGCCGGGCGGCCTCTCGCGGGAGCTGTATCTGAAGGGGCTGATCGCGCTGGCCCGGGCCGAGCGCCACGGCGACGAGGCGCTGTACAAGGAAGCGGGTCTGTGGTTCATGCGCGTGGTGATTCATTTTCCGCGCAGCGCGGTGGTCGGCCCGGCGCTGGTCGAGGCCGGGTACGTGCACCAGCGGATCGGCCGGCCGCGGATCGCCGCAAGCCTCTTCGACGAAGCGCGGGCCCACGTCGATCCAAAGCGGCATCCGCAGTACCATGCGCGGCTCACGGCGCTGGCCGGGCAGGCGGCGACGCCCTGAGCCCGCCCACGCGCCCCGCCCGCTCGCTTCAGGGAGCCTCGTATGCACGACGTGGTGATCGCCCGTTCCGGTTCGCTCGGCGTCGGACACCTGTGGCCGACACTCGCCCAGGCCGATGAGTCCTCGGCCGTCACCTGGTTTGCCATGTTCTTCACGTCCGGCGACGCGCTGGGGATGGTCATCATCTGGTCGCTGCTGGTTCTCTCGGCCCTGAGCCTGGGGTACACGCTGAAGCTGGCGCTGCAGTACCGCCGGACGACGATCGAGCCGGACGACCTGCGCGACCGCCTGGCCGACCTGCTCGCCGAACGCCGGTACCGCGAGGCGATCGAGCTGGCTCAGGACGACCCGAGC
>CAYSIX010000177.1:0-9128 GCA_964431205.1 uncultured Phycisphaeraceae bacterium | reverse complement strand
CACTTCGCCGACGCGCTGCAGGCGGCCCTGATCGAAGAGGTCGGCCACGGCGCCGACGTCGACGTCCAGGTTCTGCCCGAGGACTTCGCCGGCGAGCGAGCGCCCGCGGACGTGGCCGAGGCACCGTCTCGATCGACCGACGGCCCCTCCCGTCCGCGCGGCCGCACACCCGGCGTTCGTGGCACGACCTCCGCCCCGGCATCCCGCCTCGGCGCACCGCGTGCCCACGGCGCCGCCAGCCCGTTTCGACGACGCCTCGAAGAGTTCATCATCAGCCCCAGTAATCAGCTCGCTTTCGCCGCCGCTGAACGCCTGGCCCAGGACGAAGCCGGCGCCGGACGCTCCCTCTTCCTCCACGGCGCCTGCGGTCTTGGTAAGACCCACCTGCTCCAGGGGGTCTGTGCCCGAGCCCTCGAACGGACTCCGGGGGCTCGGGTGCTTTATCTGACCGGTGAGCAGTTCACCAACGAATACATCACCGCCGTCCGCACCAACAAGCTCGACGCCTTCCGCCGACGCATCCGAAGCCTGCACCTGCTCGCCGTCGACGACGTGCACTTCATCGCCTCACGCGAGAAGACTCAGCAGGAGTTCCTCCACAGCTTCAACCAGATCGACCTGAGCGGCGCGCGCGTCGTGTTGGCCAGCGACTGCCACCCGCGCTGCATCCGCCAGTTCAGCGAAGCGCTGGTCAGCCGGTTCGTGTGCGGCCTGGTGGTGCAGATCGACCCGCCCGACGAGTCCCTGCGCCTGCGGTTCATCCACAGCTTCGCGGCCGAACGCGGCATGCGCTTCGAGCCCGGCGTCGCGGAGCTGATCGCCCGACGCGCTCACGGCTCGGTCCGAGACCTTGAGGGCCTGCTGGTCAAACTGCACGCGATGGCAAGCCTCGGCGGGTCGGGCGCGCCGGCGGCCGCGGGGATCGGCCGCGCCCTGACCCTGCGCCTGCTCGACGAGGACCCCGCCCTGACGCCCCAGAAGCCCATCCGCTTCGACGCCATCCTCCAAACCGTCAGCGAGCGGATGAACGTGCCCACCCGCCAGCTCGTCGGCCGCGGCCGCCACCGCCACGTCGTCCTCGCCCGAGCCGTCCTGGTGCACCTGACCCGCCAACTGACGACCATGAGCTACCCCGAGATCGCTGCCCAGCTCGGCCGGCGCAATCACTCGACCGTCATCACCGCCGCCCAACGCATGGCCCGCCTGCTCGAAACCGACGCGCCGGTCACCCTGCCCGGTCACGATTGGCCGATCCACTGCGCCGAGCTGGTCGAGTCGCTTCGCCGCCAGATCATCCGCGGCTGAGTCGCGTCCGGGCGCCCTTCCCTCGCGACGTTGAAAAAGGCTCGCGGCCCGGCTCACCTGTGTTAGAATTCGGTGAGTTGATTGCCTTGCGGGCGCTTGGGGGGCCTAGTCCAAGCGTCCTACGGGTGGGGAGCCCGTCCGTCCGTCGGCTGCCAATGCCCATGAGCGTGACCGCCGCGAATCCCGCGTTACCGGCGCGATCGGCGACCCGCCGGGTTCGCCTCGCGGCCGCGTGGCTGCCCGCTGTCGACGCCGTGCTGCTGGTGCTGGGGCTGGCGTGGACGGTCGCGGCCAAGGCCCGAGTCGTCCGCGGCGGCGACGCGTTCGCGATCGACCTGCTGGACGCGCTGTGGGCGGACCTGGCGGTGTTCGGGTTCCTGGCCGCGGCGGTCGTGGTCGTCCGACTCGCACCCGTGGCGGGGCTGATGTTGCGGCTGAGCACGCTGATCGCGGCGGCGTACGCCGGCTGGGCGGTGCTCAACGCGGGCTGGCTGCTGGCCACGGGGGTGCAGCTCCAGCCGGGCGTGCTGGCGGTGCTCAGCCGGGCCCCCGATCAGTTCTGGCCGGTGGTCGAGGCGCACCTGTGGCATCGACCGGCGCCGGCGGTGGCGGCCGCGCTCACGGGTCTCGGCGCCGCCTTCTGGCTCGCCTACCGGATCGTTCGCCCGCGCGTGCCGCGCTGGCGACCCCGCGTCGCGATCGGGGCGGCCGTCGGCTGGGCCGCGCTCGCGCTGGCGTGCCTCTTCGCCCAGCATCGCCTGCACGCGACGGGTCAGTTGGCCTATTCGAGTCAGGTCATCGGCTTCAGCAGCCACGCCTACGCGGCGACGCAGCTCCTGGCTGACGCGACCACGAGCGGGGACGTCCGCGGTGTCGCCCGACACCTGCCCCGCCAAGGCGAACGCGACGCCCCGCTGACGCGCCCGAGCGACCCGCCGCCGAACGTCGTCGTCATCATGCTCGAGAGCGTCTCGCACCGCGTGACCTCGCTGGCCGGGTCGGACCGCGCGGCCACGCCGATGCTCGAACGGCTCGCCGCCGAGGGCGTGCGCTTCGAGCCGACACGCGTGCCGATCTCGATGACCAGCAAGGCGTTCTGGACGGTTTTCACCGGAAGCGATCCCGACCCGCAGCCGGACAACGCCGAGGCGGTCCTCGCCGACACGCCGTACGAGAGCCTTGCGTCGATCCTCGGGCGCCACGGCTACCGCAGCGCGTTCTTCGAGATGTCCAAGGGCGCGTTCGAGTGCGCGCCCGGCATGTTCGCCAACCTCGGCTTCGACTGGGCCTGGTTCCGGGAGAACCTGGAGGACCCGTCGGCGAACCTGGGCTACCTCAACGGCGACGACTTCCGCATGATCGAGCCGATGTTCGAGTGGGTCGAGTCGAGCGACGAGCCGTTCCTGCTGGGCATGATCACGAGCGTGGCGCACGACCCGTTCGAGCTGCCGGGGTGGTACGAGCACGAGCCGGCGGATGACCGCTACGAGCGTTACCTGCGTACGGTCGAGTTCACCGACGCCTTCGTGGCACGGGTGTACGCGGAGCTGGCCGCGCGTGGACTGCTCGACCGGACGGTGCTGTGCGTGATCGGCGACCACGGCGAGGGGTTCCGCTCGGGCGCCAAGCGTGG
This sequence comes from uncultured Phycisphaeraceae bacterium, assembly GCA_964431205.1. GTDB lineage: Bacteria > Planctomycetota > Phycisphaerae > Phycisphaerales > Phycisphaeraceae > CAYSIX01. The sequence goes on along the minus strand of CAYSIX010000177.1, from coordinate 6,190 downwards.
GCGTTGGGTACCGTATGAAGAGGTGATCCGCGTGCCGTGGGTGATCCGCTGGCCGGGCGGGGTCGAGCCGGGCACAAGAGTGGATGCGCCTTGCTCGCAGCTCGACGTGACGCCAACCCTGCTCGCGCTGCTCGGCTTCGACGTCAACCGCGCGGGGTTCGACGGCGTCAACGCCCTCGAGCGCGTCCCGTCCGACCGCACGCTGTATTTTTCCTCCTGGTACGACAACAGCCCGTTCGGTTTCGTGCAGAACGCCCGCAAGTACATTTACTGGCCCTACAACGACATGGTGCACCGCTACGACCTGGACAACGACCCGGGCGAACACGAGGCGACCCTGGTGGACGGCGAAGAACGCGACCGTGTGATCGAGCGGTTGATGGCGTGGCAGAGCCGCACGCGCATGACGATCCCGGCCAAACGATTCCGCGAGGCGTTCCTGTTCGATCATTGGCAGACGTTCAGCTCGGGGCGGTCGGCGTGGGCGTACTACGTGCCAAACGAGGACGGAGACGACGCACCATGAGCGTGGCGGTCGACAGTGCGGCGCCCGCGCCGGCGGCGGCGTCCACGAGGGCAACGCTTCACGGCCCGAGCCTGCGCGTGCGGGCTTTTCAGGCCGGCGTGCTGATCGTGCTCGCGATGCTGGCGTTCCGTACACAACTGGCGCAGATCACGCTACTGGCGCTCGAGGACGCCGAGGCGGCGCACCTGCTGGTCGCGCCGCTGATCATCGGCCTGATGCTGCATCGGCGGCGTGTCGCGCTGCGCGAGGCGCTGGGCCGTCACTCACTGTGGGGCCTGGCGCTGATCGTGATCGGGCTGGGGATCCTGATCGCGTCGTCCTGGCCGTTCAACTACGGGTATCCGCAGCGCATCGCGATCGTGCCGGTGGTGACGGGGGTCGTGTGGCTGGTCGGCGGGTGGCGGTTCCTGTGGCGCTGCCTGCCGATGGTGCTGGTGTTGTTGCTGGCGATCCCGATCAGCTCGCGCTACTACGCGTTTCTGATCATCAAGCCGGAGACGCTGACGCTCGACCTGACCCAGCAGGTGCTCGGGCTCTTGCCGGGCGTGGAGGTGACGCTCGACGGGCTCGACCTGACGTTCGAGCGGGGCGCGGCGGCGGGCGCCATCGCGCTCGGGGAGCCGCACCGCGGCGCGGCGCTGCTGATGGCCGGGTTGATGATCGGCGTGTTCGTCACGTTCTACGAGTTCCGCCCCGTGTGGCAGGTGATTCTGTTCGGCGTGCTGGCCGTGCCGATCGTGCTGGTCTGCAACGCCCTGCGGCTGTGGCTCTGGGGCGGGCTGGCGATCTACGGCGGGTTCGGCCCGACCAGCCCGGTCCCGCGCCTGGTCACCGGCGCCGTGGCGCTTGTCTTGTGCTATGTCGCCTTCGCGACGCTGGCCTGTGCCTTTCGCCCCGCGGTCCCGTCGCCACCCCCATCCTCGGAACACCCATTGACGAATACGAACACGAACGAAAGGGTCGCCGATGAACCGGCCTGATTCACCACGACGCGCCGACGCCGGTCACGAACGCTTCTGGTCCCCGAAGTTCATCACGGCTACCGTGCTGCTCGGCCTGGCGGCGCTCGGCCTGCACCCGGCGCTGGCCCTGCTCGAATCCCGCTTCAGCAAGCAGCCGATCGACCTGGTCCAGCCGTTCGGGCTGTTCGACACCTACGGCCTGCCTTCGTTCCGATTCGTCCCCGATAACACGGGCTTTCATCACGTCTCGCAGGACCCGGACGTCGGCACCGACGACTGGCGCACGATGGCCTTCGCACCACGCGGCGGCGGCGAAGCCGGCGAACCTCACCCCAACGTCATGCTCCTGCTGACGTACTACAGCGACCCGCGCGACCAGGTCCCCCACACCCCCGAGGTCTGCTACCGCCAGATCGGCGCCGAGGTCCGCGAGATCTCGAAGGTCGAGTTTCCCGCCCCGGAGCTCGGCCGCGACGCCACCATCCCCGCACGCGTGCTGGACATGCGCCACGGCGGGCGCGACTTTATGATCGTCTACACCTTCTGCTGCAACGGCCGGTTCTACGAGGACCGTGAGAAGGTCCGCTGGGCGATCGGCGTGCCGGGCGATCGTTACGTGTACTTCAGCAAGGTCGAGGTCGTCTGCGCCCTGGACCGGCCGGAAGACCGCGCGGCCGTGCTCAAACGCTGCCAGCAGCTCCTGCGCGAGTCGCTGGCGCTGCTGCTCGAACGCCATTACCCGAAGACGTCGCCCTGACCGGCCCGCCCCCGCCGGGACACCCACGCGACGTGAACGCCGACGAGCACCAGCAGGGTGACGACGACCATCACCACCGCCGCACGCGGCTTCTCGGCGGGCGCCCAGACCGAGGCGAGCTCGATGGGCGAGTCTTCCAGCGGCCGCACCCTCACCGTCTCTTGCGACAGGACCGCGCCGGTTGACGTCACCCGGGCGGTGAAGACCCCTTGCTCGCCGGGGTAGATCGCGTCGTGAGCCTGTTCCGGGCGGGCGATGAACCGATCGTCGACGACCTCGAAGGTCCAGCCGTCGGGCGTCTCGTGGCTGTACGTGCCGGGCGCGGGGACCTCGAAGCCGACCAGCGGCGGGGCGTCGTGGTTCTTGACCGTCCACGTGTAGAGCTGGGAGCTGACTTCGCTCTCGACGAGGATGCCCGAGGACTCGGCGCTCGGCCCTTCGACCGCCGCCAACCACGCAAACAGACTGAGCATCGCGAACGCGGACATGGCCCACCCGCTCCTTTCCAAGTCACCATGATACCAGCGGCACGCGGCCTAACAACGGAATCCGCTCGGTTATCCGGGGGCAGGCGAACCGCACGCCCCACCGCGACGCGTGCCGGGCGGCGTTTGACAGGCATTAGGCGGCATCTACACTGCAACTCAGGTCGAATCGCTCGAGGGGAACCGGTCGGGCGGGGAGCAGCGCCACAGGAAACGGCAGCCGATGACACAGGCGCAGACGGTCGAGACACCCGGACCGAAGCTGCCCGAGGTGGTGGTGACGGCGAAGACGCCGCGGCGTCGGCGGGTGTCGGACGAGGCGCTGCCGCGGATCGAGCCGATCCCGTTTCGTTCACGTGCGTGGGTCGGGCTGCTGCTGTTTCTGGGGGATGTGCTGACGCTGGAGGCGTCGCTGGCGCTGGGGGCGGGGCTGCGTTCGCTGATGAACCCCTGGCTGGGCGGGGCGCTGCGTCGCGGTCAGTACGGGGCGTTGGCGGCGGGCATGGTGGTGCTGCCGCTGGCCTACTGCATCTCGGGTCTGTACCCCGGCTACGGCGTGAGCGTGGTGCAGCGGTTGCGCCGGCGGGTGTACACGCTCCTGCTGCTGTTCGCGGTGCTGATCTTCTGGGATTACATGGTCGTCAAGTCGCACACCTCGCGTGGCGTGCTGCTGCTGACGTTCGCGTTCGCGCTGGTGCTGGGCCCGCTGGTCGAGGCGACGATCCGACGGGTGCTGATCGCGATGCGGTGCTGGGGCACGCCGGTGGTGATCCTCGGGGCCGGCGAGACGGGCTCGCTGCTGACGCGGGTGCTGGCACGGGAGCCGGAGCTGGGCCTGGTGCCGATCGCGGCGTTTGACGACGACCACGCCAAGTGGGGTCAACGACTGGAGGGGCAAGTCCCGATCCTCGGGCCGCTGACGCGTTCGCGGGTGCTCTCGGGCCGGGCACGGATGGCCATGCTCGCGATCCCGCGCCTCGCCGGCAGCCGCATGGCCCACCTGTGCGCCCGCCTGCCGTTCCACCGCGTCGTGCTGATCCCCGACCTGATCGGCCTCTCGAGCCTGTGGGTCATCTCACGCGACCTGGGCGGCGTGGTCGGTCTCGAAGTCACCAAGAACCTGTTCTCCCGCTGGAACTGGCTGCTCAAGCGCACCATGGATTATGCGATCGGCGTGCCCCTGTTCGTCGTCAGCCTCCCGCTCATGGGCGTGTTTGCCATCTGGATCAAGGCCGTCAGCGCCGGGCCCGCCTTCTATCGCCAGGCGCGTGTGGGCCTCGGCGGCCGGACCATTCACGTCTGGAAGCTGCGTACCATGAGCCCCGACGCCGACCAGCTCCTTCAGTCCTGCCTCGACGACGACCCCGACGCCCGCGAGCAGTGGGAACGCTTCGGCAAGCTCCGCGACGACCCCCGCGTCCTGCCCGGCGTCGGTCGCGTCCTGCGACGCACCAGCCTCGACGAGCTGCCCCAGATCTGGAACGTGCTCCGCGGCGAGATGAGCCTCGTCGGGCCCCGCCCGTTCCCGCACTACCACCTGGAGAACTTCCGGCCCGAGTTCCGCACCCTTCGCCGCAGCGTCCTGCCGGGCATGACCGGCCTGTGGCAGGTCTCCTCCCGCAGCGACGGCGACTTCCGCCTCCAGGAAGTCCTCGACACCTACTACATCCGCAACTGGTCGCCCTGGCTGGACATCTACCTGCTCGCCCGCACCTTCGGCGCCGTGGTCATGGGACGCGGCGCGTACTGACGCCGACTCGCCGGCCCCTTCACACGTCTGGTCCAGCCGATATGCTCTTGCACGCATGACCCTTCCCGAACCGCGACACGTGGACGAACTGACGCCCCATCAGGCCGGCCGGCTGCTGCGTCGACACGGCTGGCTGATCCTCCTGCTGGCCGTGATCGGCGCGATCGCCGGCGGGTTGTTCGCCCTCGCCCAGCCGAGCGAGTACGAGTCCCACATCACCGTCGCCGTCTCCCGCCCGCCATTCCGCGACCCGCTGTCCATGTCGGTCGATGTCATGCGGCTGCCCCGTGCCCGCACGATCGCGTCCCTGGCCAAGACCCCGGCCGTGACCCGCCCGCTGCTCGATCGGCTCCAGCACGGCGAGGACCCGGCCGCAAGCAGGCCCCACACGCCCGCGACGGTCGGCGAGTTACGCCGTCGGCTCTACGCCAACGTCATGGGCGACGAGCTGATCCAGCTCGAGGCCACCGCGCGCACCCCCGAGGCCGCACACCGCTTGGCCACTCACTGGGCCGACCTGACGGTCGCCCAGGCCACCGAAGCCTTCGGCGTGGCGAAGCAGTATCTTGAGCCGCTCGACACCATGGTCGCGGACGCACGCGCCCAGTGGCTCGAGGCGACGGCGCGGCTCATCGACTTCGAGCAGGCACACGACCTCGACAACCTCACCGCCGAGCAGGCGCTCGAGCACGCCACACGCGATGCCGAACGACACGCCGCGCATAGACGCTGGCTCACGCTCTGGGAGGATCGAGTGACTCTGCAGGAGCTCACTCGGCCGGAGTACCAACTCATCCGCGTCGTCGGCCAGGCCACGCTGCCGACCCGGCCGGTGAGCCCGAACCCCCCGCTGACCGTCGGCCTCACGGCCCTGGCCGGGGCTCTTCTCGGCCTGGCGGTGGCGCTGATCCGCGGTCCGGGTCCCCCGTAGTCGGCGCTTCCCGCCCCAGCGCCCGCCACGCTCGCCCGCTCAGGCTCACCTCACGCAGCGTCCAGGGCTCCGCCTCACCACGACGCGGAATCTCCGCCACGGGGCCCGGCCTCTCGCCTTCCTCGCTTCGCTTGATCCACACACGCTTCAGCTTCTCTCGCATCAGCGGCGACACCGGCTCGACCAGCCACAGCCGCTCGGCGCCCGCCAGCCGCTTGAGCATCCGCTTGTGCGGCCCACCGTACAGCGGCAACCGATCCGGGCCCAGCACCGTCCGATCGCTGAAGTACACCAGCTCCACCGGATTGTCCGCCAGCACAACGTCCCGCTCCGAGACGTGATCCTCGATCGCCAGCCCTAATTGGTTCAGCGGCGGGTAAAAACCGTCCTCGTAATGAGCCAGGAACGGCTCCTGCCGCTGCGAGAGGATGAAGTTCACATCACGCACGAGATTCGGCGCCACCCACAGCACCAGCATCGCCAGCCCGACCACACGCGCCACGCCCCACGAGCCCCGGCTGAGCCGATCCGCCCACGCCCACCAGCCGAAGGCGATCAACGGGAGTATCGCGAGCATGTAACGCTCGACCGTCACGAACAGGAACCACTGCGCGAAGCACGCCAGGGTGAGAAAGCCCCACAGGGCGCGGACGCGAAACAGGCTCAGAGCGATGGCGAAGACCAGGATCGCCAGCGGGAAGCTCAGGATCGGGCCCAGGTCGACGCCGATGAACGCCTCGGACGTGTGATCACCGTAACACTCGGCCGTGTCGATGAGA
>CAYSIX010000176.1:0-9159 GCA_964431205.1 uncultured Phycisphaeraceae bacterium | reverse complement strand
CGCGTGAGTCGGCCCAGGCCGTCAAGTGCCAGATGAACATGAAGAACCTGACGCTGGCGTTCGTCAACTACGGGGCGGACCACAACCAGTGGTGGCCGGCCCAGTCCACGTTGCAGTTTCCCGACTGGGAGAACGACGCCGGCGGGTGGATGCCCAACGGCAACGCCCAGAGCGTGCCGGACGACGTCGATTTCGTCGAGAACGGCGGGATCTTCCCGTACTCGCCGGGCGTGCCCGCCTACGCGTGCCCGAGCGATCCCTTCGCCGAGGACAGCGCGGGGCTGAGCTACTCGGCCAACGCCCACATGTACGACGCGCCGCCGCTCGGCGGTTCGCTGCCTTACGACGCGCCGGCCAAGCGGTTTCGCACCACCTTCAACGACGGCTCGTCGACGGTCGACCTCCCGGTGCCGTTCGCCGAGACGTTCAAGTCACCCTCCCAGCTCATCGTGCTGATCGACGAGGGCGGGCCCAACCCCGAGCGCATCCAGGCGATGACCGGCGTCAACCGCATCCCCAAGATCAACGCCGGGCTCAACGACGGCTACTTCCTGAACATCTGGAGCGACGAGTCCTACGGAAACAGCAGCGTGGGCAACGCCGACAAGGTCAAGTGGTACCACGGCGATTCGGCGGCGTTCGGCTTCGCCGACGGCCACGGCGAGCTGCGCGCCAGCGACGACCGTGAGCTGGTCGGGTTCCGGTCCGGCCGCGGCGCGACGCTGCCCAGCGGCCGCCTGTTCGGATATAGCAGGCTGTGGGACCCGCTCGGCGAGGCGCCGCTCGACCCGCTTGCGCGAAACTGATCCCGGCCCTTCGACCTTGTCTGAGGCGACGCACGCCGAAGCGCGGCGCCGCTGCGCGCCGTTTTGGTTCACATCCTGCGAGACGTGTGAGAATGAAAAAGGCCCACCTTCCGTCGAAGGTGGGCCGTAGGGGTCGGATTAGCGAACTGCGTGTTCGACGCAGTCCCGTCGAACTGCTAACGCAGTTCACTCCTGCGTAAATGACTACAATCGGTCACTGGATCACCTCCCTTCTTAGAAGCCCTTCCAGCCGTCGCCGTCTGTCCACCCGTTCGCCACCGACAAAGGCTAGCGGCGTGGACCGGCCGCCGGACTCTTCCCGCCCCGGCACGTCTCCCGGGGCACATCGCGCGACGAGATTCACCCTTGTCGGTTGACGTCCGGGCGACCGCGACGCTCGGCCGGCTTCCGCCGATCCGCCCGGTCACGGGGTTCTCCCGCGCCGCCCGACGGAGGGCATCGCCGACAGAGCTATTATCGACGCCTCCGCCGCCCGGTCAACCACAAAAGGGCAGAAAAATCACCGCGGCACCGGCCACGCGGACGGTCGCGTCCGCGTGGCGTTGCCTCGCCGCTGACCGGTGCGACGCCGCACGGTCGTTGACAAGCAGCCGCGGGCAAACCTGCCCGCGGACGCGCACGACGGCGTGGGCGGTACGTCATGCGGTGGGATGCACGGGCACGACGGCGTGGGTGCTTTGCGCGGTGTCGCGCCCACGCGGACGGTGGCGTCGGCGAGACGTTGCCTCGCGGCTGCACGCGCAACGCACCCTCTGCGAGGCGTGGCCCGGCGCCTCAGGCCGAGGCGTTGGCGGGGGTGGCCTGCACGGGCCTCATCGACGCGCCGCCTTGCGGAGCGCGGGGCGCGGCCGTGTCGGGGTGCGGCCGCTGCTCGCTGAGCACCACGATCTGCCAGATGTCGAACGCCGCCAGCTTGAAGCGGTACTGCACATGCAGGTCGTTGCCGACCAGGCACTCCTCGAGCGACAGGTCGCTGCGCCAGCCGACGCGGTTGAACACGGGGTTGAACACGTGCTCGAGCCAGGCCATCACCGGCTGGTTGGACTGGAAGTGATTGAGCACGACGATGCGCCCGCCGGGGCGGACGAGCCGTCGCGCCCAGGCGAGCAGGCGCTGCGGGTCGCTGACCACGGAGATCACGTGGCTGATGATGATGTGGTCGAAGCTGTGCTCGGCGAAGGGCGGGAGCATGGCGTCGCCCTGGACGAGGGCGCAGTGGGTGAGCCGGTCGTCGCGGATCTTGTGGGCGGCCTTGGTGAGCATCCCGCCGGACAGGTCCATGCCGACGACGCGGACGCCGGGCGGGTAGTGCCGCAGGGTCATGCCCGTGCCGACGCCTAGGTCGAGCACGCGTTCGCCGGGGCGGGGTCGCAGTTGCTCGACGGCGCGGCGTTGTCGCTTGGCGACGAGTCGGCCGAACGACCAGTCGTAGATGAACGCCCAGATGTCGTAGACGCCGCGGGTGGCGGTTTCGGTCATGCCCATGGCAGGCCCCTGTATCGGGCGGGCGACGGCGTGGTCGCCGCGGTTGTCCAAGAGCCTATCGCGGTGCGGATCAGGTTTCCAGTGTCGGACCGGGGAGGGTGGCGGCTCGGCGCGTACAATGCGGCCAGAGGTGCCGGATGAAGCTGACGGTGAACGGAGAAACGAAGGACGTCGAGGCCCGGACGGTCGGGGAGCTGCTGGAGCGGCTGGGGCTGGCGGGCCAGGCCGTGGCGGTGGAGGTCAACCGCCGGGTCGTGCCGCGTCGCCAGCACGAGACCACGGAGCTGAGCGACGGCGACGCGGTCGAGCTGGTGACGCTGGTGGGGGGGGGATAGAGAGATTGGTGATTTGTGATTGTTGATTTTCGATTGTTGATTTGGGACCGGGGTTTGGCGATCGGGTATTGACTCTGAGGACACGCGGCCGTGAACATCCAGGAAATCAAGGACCGCCTCGCGTCGCAGCCTTTTGAACCGTTCACCGTGGTCACGAGCGATGGTGACCGGCACGTGGTCGACCACCCGGAGAATGCCAAGCTGGTTCGAGGCGGGATCCTTTACATCTTTGAGCCGCAGGTCAATGGAGACGAAGCGCCGTATGAGCGGCCGAAGGCGGTGAGCCTGTTGCACGTGACGACGGTGGAGCCGAGCGAGCCTCGGCCACCGCGGGAGAGCTGACGATGACGACGATGACCACGAGATCCCCGGCCACGGAGCTGGACCGCCCGCTGGTGCTGGGCAAGCGGACGCTGAGCTCGCGCCTGATCGTGGGCACGGGCAAGTACGCCGACTACGAGACGATGCAAAAGGCCCTGGACGCGTCGGGGGCGCAGGTGATCACGGTGGCGGTGCGTCGTGAGCGGCTGTACGACGACAAGGGCGAGTCGCTGCTGAGCCACGTCGACACGGGCCGGTACACGATCCTGCCGAACACGGCCGGCTGCTTCACGGCCGAGGACGCGGTGCGTGTGGCGCGGCTGGGGCGTGAGGTGCTGGATCAACTGGACAACCCGGGCAAGGACTGGGTGAAGCTGGAGGTCCTGGCGGACCGCAAGACGCTGCTGCCGGACCCGCAGGGGACGCTGGAGGCGTGTCGGGAGCTGGTCGCGGACGGGTTCGAGGTGCTCTGCTACACCAGCGACGACCCGGTGATGGCGGCGAAGATCAAGGAGGCGGGGGCCACGAGCGTGATGCCGGCCGGCTCGCCGATCGGATCGGGCCAGGGCGTGCTGAACCCCAACAACATCCGGATCATCCTGGAGATGCTCAAGGACGGCGACGCGGATTATCCCGTGATCGTGGACGCCGGGGTGGGCACGGCCAGCGACGTGACCGTGGCGATGGAGCTGGGCGCCGACGGCGTGCTGCTGAACACGGGGATGGCGCACGCCAAGGACCCGCTGCGCATGGCCCACGCGATGCGTCACGCGGTCGAGGCCGGGCGGCTGGCGTACCTGGCCGGGCGCATCCCCAAGCGGCTGTACGCCACGGCGTCGAGCCCGTGGACCGGCGTGATCAGCTACATCCCCGGCGAGTGAGCAAGCGACCTCCATGCGGCATGCGCGGCGCTTGCCGAGCGTTATCCGCCCGGGCCGTTGTCGTCCGGCGGCGACGCGGGCATGAGCGGCTCGATACGCGTGACGTGGCGCGTATCGCAATAGACCGTGCGGGTCGGGATCCCCGTCTCGTCGGGCTCGACGCCGATGTGCAACTCCGTCACGTTGATCGCCGCGTAGTAGGGCTCGGGGATGTCGTACGCCGAGCCGTCCGACATGTAAACCCGAAGCGGGCGGAAGGGTTGGCGACGCAGCTTGTCCACGATGTCGGTCGGCGCCATCGAAGGGGATTATAGCGTTTTCAGACAGCATACGGCATCGACTCCTGAACAGCGCTCTGGAAGATGCTTCGCACGCGATCGGGTCAAACGCGGTGGCTCCATCTTGCACGTGAGCCGGCGTGTTCGATCCGCGATCCCTCCGGTACAATGCGCTGATGCCCGCTGCCATCCACCTGCCGCTGGAGCGCATTCGCGCCTATTGCCAAGCGCAGCCGATCCGCAGGCTGTCGCTGTTCGGCTCGGTGCTGCGCGATCACTTCGGGGCGGATAGCGACGTGGACATGTTGGTGGACCTGCAGCCCGGCGTGCCGGTGACTTTGCTGGACATGGCACGGATGGAACGTGAGCTGGGCGCTATCGTGGGTCGCAAGGTCGATCTTCGGACGGCGCAAGACCTGCATGAGCGGTTTCGGCATGAGGTCGTCAAGTCCGCGGAGACAATTTATGAGGGGCGACGCCGAGCGGCTGGATGACATGCGCGAAGCCGCCGAGCGGGCGATCCGGTTCACGTCCGGCCGAAGGCGGGCCGACCTCGAACGGGACGACCTGCTCCTGCTCGGGTTGGTCAAGTCCATCGAGATCGTCGGGGAGGCGGCGGCGCACCTGTCGGAGGCGACCAAGGCTCGGTTTCCCGACGTGCCGTGGCCCGACGTGATCGCGATGCGGCACCGGCTGGTCCACGGGTACTTCGCGTGGAACCACGACATCGTCTGGGACACCGCAACCCGCTCGCTGCCTGAGCTGCTCCGGCAACTCGGGGCCGCACGGTGATCGACTTGGCCCGCGGCGAGGCCCGGCATCTCGGGTTGCTTGGTTTTATGGGCGGTTCGGGTCATCGGCGAAGGTCCGGGCGGCGATGCTCCGATAGCTTGGGCGGGGGATCGGAGCGCGCGGATGAGCCAGACGGCGGGTCATGCGGGGATGAGCAGGGCGACGACGGGGGTGGCGCGGCCGTTGAGCTTGCGGGCGCGGCTGCTGCGGCGGCTGGAGGCGGTGTTCCCGCCGCTGACCGACGCCCCGGCGTCCGAGGGCGAGATCGCCACCTACGAGTACGCCAAGGCCGAGAGCAGCTACGCCCCGCTGGTCGCCGAGCTGGGCGGGATCGAGGGCCGAACGGTGCTCGACTTCGGCTGCGGCTGGGGCGGCGAGTCGGCGTGGCTGGCCCGACGCGCCGGCCACGTTGTCGGCTGCGACGTCAACGACGACGCCCTCCGCCAGGCCCGACGGTTTCAGGCCGAGTCCGGCCTGCGCAACCTCGAGTTCGCCCGTTGCGCCGACGACGCCCTGCCCTTTGCCGACGACAGCTTCGACGCCGTCTTCAGCACCAACGTCTTCGAGCACGTGATGCGGCCCGAGACGATGCTCGCCGAGATCCGCCGCGTGCTGCGGCCCGGTGGCGCGTTCGTCTCCACCTTCGGCCCGCTGTTCTACTCGCCCCTGGGCTATCACCTGCCCTGGGCCTGCCGCGTCCCGTGGGCGCACCTGATCTTCGGCCTGCGCCCCATCATCGAGGTCCGCAACACCCGGCGAGCCCCGATTGATCCCGACTCCTGGGAAGACACCGGGCTGAACCGCATCACCTTCGAGCGGTTCCGCGACGCCGCCGGTCACGCCGGCTTCGACGTCCGCCGACTCGAGCGCATCCCCGTCCGGGGCCTGGGCTTGCTCGCCGCCACGCCCGGCGTCGGCCGGCTGTTCACCTTCGGCGTCAAGTGCCATCTGATCAAACCGACCGCACGCGACGGCTGACGTGCGCCCAAAGCGCACCCCGGCCGGTTTTTTCACGAGCCGTTGACCAGCGCCTTGACCACGTCCCCCGGGCCGATCCGCTCCAGGTCCTGGCGCACCGACTCCTCGATCGTCTGAAACTCCTCGATCCGCGGCGGGGGCGTCAGCTCGATCGCCTCGCCTCGCTCCCGCCTGGCCAGGCCCAGCGACCCGTCGCCCGTGACCGTCACGATCCACCGGCCCTCGCTCAGCCGCCGGTACGCCGCCTTGCCGTGTCGGACCGTCGCCGCGTCCCAGTCGATCGACGCCAGCTTCGGGTCGATCACCACGCCACGCTGCGGCGGGGTCTGGTCGTCGAACACCCGCCGGATCCACAGCCGCCCGTCCACCACCACGTAATCGACGTAGATCTCCCGCGACGGGTCGTAGGGCGTGGGGATCGTGCGGACCACGCCCTCGGCGTTGCGCACCTGCACGCAGATCGTCCTGTCCTCGACCAGCAGCTCCGTCACCGCCGTGCGGCTGACCGCGCGGTTGTACGTCTCGCGGAGCTGCTCGTAGCGGTCGGCCATGGCGACCAGTCGGTGGCGGTAGGTGTCGGCTTCGATGCGGGTCCGCGCCAGGCGGTAGCCGGTCAGCCCCGCCACGCCGATCAGCCCCGCCGCCACCACGATGCTCAGCTTCTGCCACACGTCCTGAGTCTCCGGTTGCACGCGATTCGCGGGCCACGCCGGCACCGCCGGGTCGGCGGCGCGACCACGCCGTATTCTTATCGGCTCGACGGCGCCGGGCCGTGCAGCGACCACTCGCCGCGCGATTGTCACCACCCGCCCCAGCGACTACATTGCCCGCTTCGCAACTGAGGGAACCCTGAACATGGCCATCGAAACGCTTTACGACAAGGACGGCTCGCTCAACGCCCTGCAGGGCAAGACCGTCGCCGTCATCGGCTACGGCAGCCAGGGCCACGCCCACGCCCAGAACCTGCGCGACTCGGGCGTCCACGTGATCGTCGCCAACCGCCGCGACTCGGCCAACGGCAAGCTCGCGGTCGAGCACGGCTTCGAGCCGCTCGCCGTCGACGCCGCCGTTCAGCAGGCCGACCTGGTCATCCTCACCGTCCCCGACGAGGTCCAGCCCGATCTGTACGAGAAGTCGATCAAGCCGCACCTCAAGGCCGGCATGGCACTGGGCGCCACCCACGGGTTCAACGTCCACTTCAAGACCATCGCTCCGCCCAAGGACGTGGACGTGATCATGGTCGCGCCCAAGGGCCCGGGCCACACCGTCCGCAGCGAGTTCGAGCGCGGCGGGGGCGTGCCCTGTCTGCTGGCCATCCACCAGGACCCCTCGGGCAACGCCTTCGACATCGCCATGGCCTGGGCCATCGGCGTCGGCGGCGGCCGCGCCGGCGTGCTCAAGACCACCTTCAAGGACGAGTGCGAGACCGACCTCTTCGGCGAACAGACCGTCCTCTGCGGCGGGCTCTCCGAGCTGATCAAGAAGGGCTTCGAGGTCCTCACCGAGGCCGGCTACCCGCCCGAGCTGGCCTACTTCGAGGTCTGCCACGAGCTCAAGCTCATCATCGACCTGATCGTCCGCGGCGGGCTGACCTACATGCGCCACTCGATCAGCAACACCGCCGAGTTCGGCGACTACCACACCGGCCCGAAGATCATCGACGACGAAACCAAGCAGCGCATGCGCCAGGCCCTGACCGACATCCAGTCCGGCCAGTTCGCCAGGACCTTCCGCGACGACTACGCCAAGGGCTTCGAGTGGTTCAAGCAGCAGCAGCAGCGCGACCGCAACCACCCGGTCGAACGCGTCGGCAAGGAGCTGCGCGCCATGATGCCCTGGATCAAGCCCGTCGAGGTCTGAGCCGGGGCCGCGCCGTATCAAGGGTCGAGAGCCGGCCCATCGGGCCACGGCTCTATAATGAACCGGATGAACACGGCGACGAAGCACATCACCACGGCAGAGCAGCTCCTGGCCGCGTCGGGCGAGCTGGGCCGCTGTGAGCTGTTCCGAGGAGAGCTGCGCATGATGGCGCCTTCCGGTGGCGAACACGGGGATCTGGTTGGTTATCTGCATCACCTGATTTCGCGTCACGTCTTCGGGCGCAGACTCGGGCGGGTGTACGGCGCCGAAACAGGCTTCGTCCTCGAACGCAACCCCGATACCGTGCGCGCCCCGGACGTAGCCTTCATCGCCAACGACCGCCTGGCCGAGGCGCGCACGCCGAAGTTCATCCCCATCCCGCCCGACTTCGCCGCGGAGGTCCTCTCCCCGGACGACCGCGCCTCGGGGGTCGCCGAGAAGACGCAGTGGTGGCTCGACCACGGCGTGAAGCTGCTGTGGGTCGTGGACCCCGGGACGCGCACCGTCGCCGTGCATCGGCCGGACGGCTCCTCCCGGCGTCACCGAGGCGACGACGTGCTCGACGGCGGCGAGGTCCTGCCCGGGCCCGAGCTGCCCGTCCGCGACATCTTCGAGTCCTGAGCCGTTCTTGCTCCCGCACCCCGCCTGCTCCGCTGCCGCGGCGCGAAACGCGCCACGACGCTGTCCCACCCACTGGTCGGCAAACTGGTCACGAACTGGTCGGGAAACTGGTCCGCTTTCCACGGCGCGCTTGCTCAAACCAGACCAGTTCGACACGTGACCGTGCATCGGGCCGGACCGGTCGCGAAACGGAACGCCCACGATCGCCACGCGGCGGTCGATCGATCCGGGCCCGCGGGTCGGCCGATGGCATGGCGCGGCTCGTCGTGTCGGCGTGGCGCGTCGCATCTGTAGGTGAGCGGATCGGCGGTTCGGTGCGCACAGCGCGGGCAGCGGCGGACGGTCGCACGCTGCGATTGCTGAGATTCGCACGATCTGGCGGACATGGCGGGGCGCCCGGACACGCCTGCGAAGCGCGACGGCTCGTGCGCACGCGGGTGATCAGGGGCGTCGCGAACGTCGCGTGGGCGTGACGGAGGTAGAATGCGGGGTGATGGCCGCTCGCAGGACGCACACCCCGCCGTACGAGATCATGACCCACACGATGGGCGAGGGTGCGCGGCGAGGCCGCGCCGAGCCGGCGCGTCAGCCGGCGGAGGCGAAGTCGCCGGACCAGGCGGGGCCGGGGTTTGTCTCGTCGTGGTGGGGCGGCGGGGCGCCGGTGGTGCTGCGTCTGCCGCGTGGGTTTGCGATCCTGCTGGCGGTGGGGGTGGTGGGGTTGCTGCTGCTGGCGTACTGGGTGGGTTACTCGCGTGGGGAATCGGCGGGGGCGGCGGCGGTT
>CAYSIX010000175.1:5226-9188 GCA_964431205.1 uncultured Phycisphaeraceae bacterium | reverse complement strand
AGCCGACAAGAACGTCTTCGGCCGTCAACGTGCCGCCGGATAGCTCATAAGTCCCGTTGCTGGATCGTCGAGAAATGAAACGCCCCACGATGCCTCTCGCTGATTCGAAGTGTGGTCCCGAGCCGCTCTGCGGCGCGGGCCTGCCCGCGGCCCACCCGGTGCAGGTCGCTTGTTCGAGCGTACCCGGGCAAAGCCGTTGAGTCAAGGGTTTTTACGCGCCGGTTCGCTTTTTATCGGAGCGCAGGGCGGAATGCGTACGCCGCTCCATGGCGGGCGAGACGCCCGCCCACCTTGTACCGCCGCCCATCGTGCCAGAGATCAAAAGGCGATCTCATCGCGTCAGCGGCTGGTGTGGACGACCTCGACCGTGCTGGAGCTGCGCAGCAGCTCCTCGAGGCGGGCCACGTCGTCGGGGCGGAGCTTGACCATGCGGCTGCGGTCCTTGCCGACCACGAGGGTCAGGTGGGCCGTGCCGGCCTCCTCGCGGACGAGGATGGTCGCGTCGTCGGCGTCGAGGCGGACCTGGCCGCGGTGATGGTATTTGCAGAAGACCAGGCGTTTGTCGGTGAGCACGACGCCGGCGAGCCCGTCGTCGGCCCTGGCCAGGTCGGCGTCGGGGAAGTACTCCTCGAAGACCTCGTGGGGTCGGAGGCGGCACCACTGGGCGAGGCGTTGGCGGGTGGTCTCGGGCAGGTCGCGCCAGGCGTCGCCGTGGAGCATGGAGACGTCGCGTTGCAGCAGCTCGTACTCTTTGCCGCAGATGCCGTTGACGCGGGCGAGCCACTCCAGGGCGCAGACGGCGTCGGGGATGAGCACGTCGCAGGTGATCCCGCCGCTGCTTCGGGTGTGGGTGCGGCACTGGAGGACGTGGGCGGCGTACTTCTCGTGGAGGTAGTAGGGCACGGGCAGGGCGAAGGCGCCGGGCATGGACTGGATGGTGTCCATGGCGGCCATGATCTGGCGGGTCTCGCGGTCGCCGATGTTGCGCACCTCGTGCGTGGCGGTGATCATCTTGTCCGAGGGGTTCTCGGCGGTGCTGCGGTCGGTGAAGATCATGGCGCGGGCGAGCAGCCGGCTGCGGTCGGCGTTTCCGGAGAAGACGCAGCGGACGGGCATGGAAGCGCGGAAGCCCTCGTGCTCGAGCCAGACGGAGTCGAAGGCGAAGCGGACGCCGCCGGGGCTGACCTTGTGGACGACCAGGTGCGGGATGGGGTCGTTGATCTTGAGGTTGGTGGGGTAGCCGGTGGTCGGGGTCTCGACCTTTTCGGCGACCATGGTCTCGTGGCTGGCATGCGCGGGTCGGGACGGTGGCGGCTCGGGCCGGCGGTGGCGTCCGGGCGGGGCCGTGGCGGTCGCGGACGAGCCGCCGGCGCGGGTCAGCGCCGCGGCGGCGGCGCGCTTACGGGTCACGGCGCGTCGCTCGGCCTCGTTCTGCGGCCGAAGCTCCTCGAGCTTCTCCTGAGTGCGATTGGAGATCACCTCGTCCACGTCCTGGACGATCCAGCCGGTGATGGTCTCTTCCAGCAGCTCCTGCATGGCGGGCACGGTGAACCGCTCACCGCACTGGGGGCACCGGGCCTTGCGGCCGGCGGCGCTGCTGGGCACGCGCAACTGGGCGCGACACGACTCGCAATGAATCATGACATCCATATTGTCACCCCGTCGAAGCGGAAAGGCTCAAGATCCGACAGGCTCAGACGTGAGCGCTGACATGCCCTCGAAATCTACTGAAAGTCTATCACGCTCGCGGCCGTGAGCCAAGGTCCGAGGCCTCAAATCAGCGCGATTTCCGACGGTCGGATCCGGTCGCGGATACGCCTTGGCCGGGGGCGGACGGCTGCGGCTCGATCACGTGCTCGAGCATCCACGCGGCGAAGGCCGGCTTGCTCATCAGCCCGGGCGCCGCCCGCCGCCCATCCGCCCACAGGACCACCGCCTCGACGTCGTCGGCCTGCATCGTGCCCAGCGGGTTGGCCACGATCGCGTCCACGGCCTTGCGGCGCAGCTTCTGCGTGGCACGGGGCTCGAGCGACGCCGGCTCCTCAAGGGCGAAGGCGAACAGCCGCTGACCGGGCCGCCGCCGCGGCGCCAGCTCGGCCAGCAGGTCGGGCGTCGGCTCGAGCACGATCGTCAGCGTTGCGCCCGCGTCCGCCGCCCGCGCCAGCTTGCCTTCGTGCACGTGCCGCGGCCGGTAGTCGGCCACCGCCGCCGCCATCACCAGCGCGTCACAGGAGGGGGCGTGTTCGGCCAGCAGCGCCCGCAGATCGGCCGTGGACTCGAAGCGATGGACCGCGACGGCGGGCGACACGCTCACCGGCTGATCGATCGGGCCCAGCAGCAGCGTGACCTCGTGGCCCCGACGCGAGGCCGCCTCGGCCAACGCCAGGCCCATCCGCCCGCTCGAGCGGTTGCCGATGTAGCGCACCGCATCGATCGGCTCCCGCGTCGGCCCCGCCGAGATCAACACACGCATCGCAAGCTCCCGCTTGACCGGTCCGACGCTGCGCCGGAACCGGTCGACAGCGTAGGGACGCCGGGGGCGTGCGGCAACGGGCCCCCGGGGTCGCGGCAGCGATGCGCTACGCGACACGAGGCCGATGGGTTACGAAAAAACCCCGGCCGCCAGGGCCGGGGCTGCGTTCAGGTGGAGTCGCGTGCGGTCGTCGATTCAGGCGTCGTCCCGGACGGGCCGACGCATCACGCCCAGGCCGATCAACATCGGCAGGCCGAGCAACGCCGCCACGGGCGTGGGGACGAGCTTGCCGATGAACAGGAAGTCCTTGGTTTCGCTGTCGTCCTGCTCGAGCTGGAGCCAGCCGCGGCCGACCCAGAAGCCCTGGCCCTCCTCGGCCGTGCCGCCCAGGCGGTGGTCGTCCTGCAGGAACTTGAAGGAGAAGCCGGCGTCGTTCTGCTTGTCACCGAAGAACCCGAAGACCGTGCCCTCGGCGATGTCCGCGTTGCCGGCCTTGGCGGTCAGCGTGCCCTTGTTGTTGTCCGGGTCCTCGGGGCTGACGACCCAGCCGGTGCCGCTGGCGCTGACGTTCATGGTGTAGCTGAAGTCGAGCTGGTACCAGCCCTCGCCGAAACCGTAGTCCGACCCGTCGTCCTCACCGCCGAAGACCATGCCGTCGATGTCGATCGTGACATTGCCCACACCGTCGTCGGTGACGGTCATGACCGGCGAGCCACCGGCGCCGCTGAGCGAGTTGCCGAAGGAGAACGTGGTGACGCCGCCGGTGGCACCGGTGAGCCCGTCGAACAGACCGTCCAGCCGCAGGCCGTAAGGCGGCGGGTTCTCCAACGCGGACGGATGATCCCCGAGATAGAACTGCGTGACGGTGCTGGCCTGCGCCTGACCCATCAGCGCGAACCCGGCCACGACGGAGCTCAGGACCGCGCCCCGCAACCAGAAACCTCGTACCCGCCTCGATTCCCCAGACTTCATGTGCTTCCTTTCCAAAGACGATGCGTGTTCGAAAGCAGAGTGGCCCCACAAAGATGGAAACCCTGCCACACCCGTTTCTCCCACAGGTCTGAGAATACCCGGTGATGCGCGATTCTGTCAATGAAAATCTGGAGCCCGTGGGGGTTTCCCTGATGAGAAAGGAGGTCAGGCTGGATGGGTGGGCGAAGCCGTCCGGCAGACGGTCAGGGGTGGGCGGCGGGCCCAGAGGCGGCGGTGCCGGCCGGGGCGTGCTCGGCCTCGTCGTGGGGCAATTCAGCGTCCGTGTCGGCCTCAGACGGCGAGGCGTCCAGGGGCGGATCGGGCGTCGGCGTGGCCGCGCCGGCACGCACGCCTTCTTGTAACGCAAGATTTTGCCCGTACTTGAACGCCGTCACCATGATGAACCCGAACAGGACCGCCGCCGCCGCCAGGATGTATCGCCACCGCAGCTCCAACGCGACGAGCGTGACGCCGATCGCCGCGAACAGCACCGCGACGCCGTACATCACCAGCACCG
>CAYSIX010000175.1:0-5216 GCA_964431205.1 uncultured Phycisphaeraceae bacterium | reverse complement strand
GCCGCAGCAGGTGGTGCAGGTGCTGGTTATCGGGCTCAGAGATCGGCTTGCCCTGAAGCTTGCGACGGACGATGGCCAGGCACGTGTCGGTGATCGGAAGCGCAAAGACGATGAGTGAGGCGGTGACCAGGAGCATAGCGTGCCAGGCCGACCCGTCGGGATCGACGGCGATCGACTCGGCGCCGGGGGCGGCCTCACGGCTGACGAGCGTGAACAGCAGGATGGTTGAGACGCTGAGGTAGCCCAGCAGCAGTGAACCGGCGTCGCCCATGAAGATCGTCGCGGGGTTGAAGTTGTAGGGCAGAAAGCCCAGGACCGCGCCCAGGGCGGCCAGGCAGACGATCAGGCGGACGGGGTCGGTCAGGCCGCCAAGCGTCGTCGGGGCCATGCCCTGGGAGGCGACGATGGCGGCGATCAGCAGGAAGCCGAAGCAGGCGATGGCGGCGACGCCGGCCGCCAGGCCGTCCAACCCGTCCAGCAGGTTCATCGCGTTGCACCCGCCGATGACGAAGACAGCGATCACCGCCGTTCCGAGGATGTAGACGAGCAAATCCGGGCAGGGCACGTGGATCAGGTGAAACGCGGCATCGACGAGCCGCACGCCGACGTCGCCGTGGGCCAGCGCGGCGGCGGCGAAGAGCTGGCCACCGACCTTGACCCGCGGCGCCATGCCGTACACATCGTCGATCAGGCCGGTCAGCGTGATCGCCGCGGCCCCGAGCACGACGCTGAGCGGGAAGATCTCGGCGAGGGAGATGGTCTGCTGATTGTGGGGCAGGAGGCTGAAGCTGAAGGCGATGCCGGCCAGCCAGCCCAGAAAGATCGCCACGCCACCGAGGTACGCGACCGGCTGGGTGTGGTTCTTGCGCTTCAGGTCGGGCCAGTCGACGATGCCGTTGCGCATCGCGAGGCGACGCATGAGCGGGGTGATGAAGATCGAGGCGAAGAAGGCGGCGAAGAACACGCCCATGTAGGGCGAGATCACCGCGGTGAGCCCCTCTCGGGGCGGCGTGGCCTGGGCGAGTTGGAAAAGCGTACCGCTCATGGCAAAGTCGGCGTCGCAGTAGCCGGTCCGGGGCGGACGCGGGCGCGACCATCGCCGCACTGTCGCATCGCGTTCGTCGGCTTCTCGGGATCCGGCGCGAGCTGCCGCCGCTCATGGTCGATCACGTCCCGGAGCGTCTGGTCGAGACTGTATTCGGGGCGGAAGTTGATTGCGCGTTGCAGGCGCGTGATGTCGGGCAGGCGGTGCGGGGTGTCCTCAAAGCTCGGCCCATAGACCGCCTCGTACGGCACGTAGCGTTTGCCCGCGGCGCTGCCGGTCAGGGCGAGCACGCGATCGGCCAGCTCGTCGATCGTCACCTGCCGGTGGCCCCCGACGTTGAACACCTGGCCGTGGCAGTCCGGCGTCTCGACCAGCGCCTGCATCGCGCGGACGACGTCGCGGACGTCGCAGAACGTTCGCGACTGGCCGCCGTCGCCGTGCACCTCCAGCGGTTCGCCGGCCAGCGCCCATCGCACGAAGCGCGGGACGACCATCCCGTAACGGCCGACCTGTCGCGGCCCGATGGTGTTGAACAAGCGCACGACGACCGTGCGCAGGCCGTGCTGTCGCGCGTAGTCCAACGCCAGGTGCTCGTCGATCGCCTTGGTCAGACCGTAACTCCATCTCGAGGCTGTGGTGGGACCGTAAACCAGGTCCATGTCCTCGCGCAGCGGCAGGACGGGACACTTGCCGTAGACCTCGCTGGACGAGGCGATGAGGGTCACGGCTCCGACACGGGTGGCGGCGTCGAGCAGAGCCACCGTCTCGCCCACGTTGGCGCGGACCATGCCGGCCGGGTCGTCGACGATCAGTCGCACCCCGACGGCGGCGGCGAGGTGGTACACGGTGTCACAGCCGTCCAGCAGGTCGGGGCGATCTCGAATCGCGTCGCTGACGCCGGCTTCGATCAGCTCACAGCGCTCACCGAGCAGGTGCTCGAGGTTGGCGCGCCGGCCGGTGGAGAGGTTGTCCACGACGGTCAGACGATGGCCGGCCGCGTGGAGCCGCTCCGCCAGGTGCGAGCCGATGAACCCCGCGCCCCCCGTGATCAGAACCTTGCCCGCCGCAGCCACGTCGCTTCCTCTCGTCTGTCGCCCGAACGCCGGCAAACGACGGGCCGCTTCACGGCGAGCCAGCCCCACACGGGCGTCGGGCGCGCGCCATGATTCTAACCCTAGCGATGCCGCCCGAGACGAGCGCGCGTCAGCCTCCGTTCGAGGTCGGCGAGTCCGGGCGCTGGTGCCCCGCGCCGACCGGCTCGGGGACACGCCGGTCGGAGCCGGCGAGTCGATCGCCGCGGCCGCGATCGCCGTTGCGCGCCGACCCGTTGGTCGCCGCGTCCGACTCCTGATAGCGGTAGAACTCGCGGTAGCTCTTGCGGAAGTAGCCGCCCGCGCTCGACTGCACGCCGTTGAGCACCACCCCCAGCACGTCGGCCCGCTGGCCGTCGAGCTGACGCAGCATCCGCTCGACCATCCCGCGCTTGTCGCTCTGCGCCCAGACCACCAGCGCGATCGCGTCGACGTGCTTGGACAGCAGTTGGCTGTCGGAGGTCAGCAGGGCCGGCGGGGCGTCGATCAGGACCACGTCGTAACGCGTCTCGAGCTGGCTGAGCAGCCCGCGGAACGCCGCGCCCTCGAGCATCTCCGGAGGCGTGTCGGTCGCATCGCCGCTGGGCAGCACCGAGACGCTCAGACCCTCGACGCGGCGGATCACCTGGTCGGCGGGCACCTCATCACGGATCACGTCGACCAGCCCCCGGCCGTCGGCGTCCCCGATCAGCCGGTGATGCGCCGGCCGACGCAGGTTCGCGTCGATGATCAGCACGTTGCGGCCGTTGAACGCCATGCTCGTGGCGAGGTTGTGCACCACCGCCGACACCCCGCAGCGCGGCTGAGCACCGACGACCAGCAACGTCTTGTACCCCCGCCGGTCCATCCGCGAGAGGATCGCGGTGCGTGTCTGGCGGAAAGACTCGGCCATCAGCCCGCTGGGCGCCTTCTCGACGATCCGCTCGATCCCGCGCGGGCCCGAGGGGTCTTCGCTGGCGTCCGGCAGCACGCCGAGCAGGTCCACGTTCGGCAGCAGCTTCACGTCCGCCGGCGTCTTGACCCGCTGGTCCAGCAGCTCACGCAGGAAGATCGCTCCTGTGATCAGCGCCATGACCAGCACCGTCACGCCGGGGATGATCAGCTCCGGCTTCGGGAACGACATCTCCGGCTCCGTCGCCGGGTTGAGGACCTCGACGCGGCTGGCCCGCTGCATGTACACCCGGATCTCCTGCAGCCGCTGATCCACCAGAGCCAGGTCTTCCTTCTTCTGCTCCAAGTCGCCCTGCAGAGACTCGTACCGCGTCAGCAGCGAGTTCAGGTCGATCATCCGGTTGTGCGCCTCGGTCACCTGCTCCTGAAGCTCGGCGACCTTGGCGCGCAACCCCTCGACCGATTGCGCCGCGTTGTCGATCTGAAGCTGCTGCAGCTCGCGAGCCTTGCGGTCCATGAGGATGTCACGCTCGGCCACGAGCGCCCGCAACTGGTTGCGCAACTGCTCGGCCATGTAGTGCCGCGGACCCAGCCGCGCCTCGGTCGACGCCAACTGCTCGCGCAGCGTGTTCTCGCGACGGTTGATCTCCAGGATCTCCGGCGATAGGTCGAGCTGATACTTGATGTTGGGCGTGATCTCGATCGTCCCGCCCGCCTGCGCGTTCTGCACCAGGTTCTGATAGCTCTGCTCAGCGTCGGCCAGTTCACCCTTGACCTCGTACATGTCCTGCAGCAGCAGCGCGTGCTGCTGGGCGGTCGACGTGTGCTGGGCGTTGAGGCTGTCGATCTGGTGCTCCTTGCTGAACGCCGAGATCTGGTCCTGCAGGTTGCGCCGGGCCTGGTCGATGCGTTCACGCTCCTGAACGAACACGGCCCGATCGCTCTCGAGCTGCGCCCGCTGGCTCTGGCCCAGACGGTTCAGGTACACCTGGATGAGTTGCGTGAGGATCCGCTGGGGGTCCTCCTTGGCCGGCGTCGTGACGTTGGCCAGGATCAGCGTGGATTCGCGATACGGGTAGACGCTGAGGATGTCTTCCTTGAACGATTCGAGCCGCTCCTTCGGATCGGTGAACGAGGCGTACCACTGCGTGGATTGAACGACCGGGTGGTCAAGCGTCGCGCGCAGCACCTCGTCGGAGGTCATCATCGCGACCTGGTTGGCCAGTTCCTTCTCGACCGCGTCCATGCTGCCCTGGTACATCTCGCTCAGCGTGGTCTGCAGAGCGGTCTCCATCGGCGGCTTGACCTTCATCAACGCCTCCGATGAATAGCGCTGCATGAACAGGTGCAGCATGGCCCAGGTGCCCACGCCCAGCACCAGCGCGATGACACCCGAGAAGATCAGCAGCGGCATGTGCTCACGCAGGACCTTGACCGGGTCGATCGGCTTGAGGCGGCTCGGCCCTCCGGGCGCGGCCATCCCGGTCGTCGCGCTCATCGGCGGAATCGGTGGTAGTGGATTGGCGGTCATGATTTCGGTCTCCTCCGGCGGTTCAGCTCCGGCTTAGTTGCTCCAACGTCTTTCGGGCCTGTTCGGCGTACTCGTCCTGCTGGCCCTGCTCACCCAGGCGGATGCTCAGGTCCAGCAGCTCGCGCGCCCGATCCATCACGCCTAACTCGATTAATACCTGCGCCAGGTGCAGCGTGTTCGACGGCATCGCCTGGATATTCACGCTCCGCTCCAGGTTCAGCCTCGCGTCCGTCAGCCGACCGGCAAGAAGCTGCACGTACCCCAGCGTGTCCAGAAAATTCGGCTCCAGCGGGTTCAGGTCCACCGCCTTCTGCGCCAGCGGCAGCGCCGCCTCCACGTCGCCCAGGTCGTCCGCCAGCAGGTACGCCAGGTTGTTCATCGTGCTGGCGTCCTCGGGGTTCACCTTTAGCAGCCGGCGGTACACCTCGCGGCATTCCTCGTACTCCCCGCCGGCGTAGAGACACGGCGCCAGCAACTGGTCGTACTTCAACGCCGCCTCCGGGTCGCCCTCCAGCTCGCTGCGATCGATCGTCCTCAGGCGGCTCAGCGCCGCGGGGATCTGCTGGGAGGCCGCTTCGAACTCCGCGATCGTGATCTGAATCCACGCCGGGTTGACGGCTCCGGCCGACGCCTGCTTGGCCCGCACGATCGCCCGCTG
>CAYSIX010000174.1:0-9205 GCA_964431205.1 uncultured Phycisphaeraceae bacterium | reverse complement strand
CTCCCAGGGGGAGAGGGTGCGAGAGGCGCTGCGCGTGACGGCGTGGGGGGCTACGGTATTCGGCCCTCACCCCGGCCCTCTCCCAGGGGGAGAGGGTGGAAGACGCGCGACTCGATTCTGTAAAACCGGGATCGGGTGTGAAACGCCAAGTCATCACGCGCGGCGGCGTCGGAGCGCGGCGCACGCGGCCAGGCCGAGAAGCGTCGCCGTCCCCGGCTCCGGGATCACCTGGAAGTGCTGGCCGTTGATGTAATCGGCGATGTCGTGGCCCAGCGCGATGCCGTCGGTCTGGTCGAAGATCCAGTGGATGCCCAGGTAGATGCGGCTCATGGCGTTCTCGCCCTCGGGCGAGTCCTCGCTGCCGATGCCCAGCGGCGAGGTCTGCGTGAACGTGGCGTACTGGCGCTCCGTGCCCGAGCCGCCCTCCTGCGAGGTCAGGGCGTAGAGCGGGTCGTCGCCGAGCACGCCGTCGATCTCGTCGAATACGTTGGTGCCGTAGAACAGCTCGAGCGACTTGAACAGGGCGGCGCCCATGGTCGCGTGGCCGGAGGTCCAGGCGGGGAAGGGCGGGGTGAAATCGTCCTCGAACGAGTCGGGGTCGGGCCCTGGGGCGCCGAGCGGGCGCCAGTCGGGATCGGCGACGGTGTCGGGGTTGCCGTCGGTGTCGGCCTCGTGGATGGCGGCGACGGGGCGCCAGAGGTTGGCCTCGAACTTGGTGTCCCAGGAGGCGATGGCGGCGTCGGCCATGGCGACCGAGGCCATGGCGAACAGGCGTGCGTTGTCGGATTCGTCGTTGCCGGCCTGCTCGGCGATCGAGCTGAGGCTGCGGCTGAACATCACCGGCGGCGGGCCCATGCCCCCGCGGTCGTAGGCCCAGAAGTGTCCCATCTTCTTCTGATCGTCGCTGCGCACGGCGCTGTCGATCGCGCCGTACTCCTTGACCATCTGGAACGCGTCGGCGTACTCGTCTCTGGTCAGTGCGGGGATGGGCGGCAGGGCGTTGACGAACGGCTGGGTGTCGCCGATGGCGAACGGCTGGACGTCGCGCCACCCCGGTCCCCAGGCCTCCTGATCGGGATGGAACGGGTCGGGCCGCCACTTGCCCGGCCCGGACTGCGGGGTGTACAGGACCATCTCGTCGGCGTGGTCGTTGGCGCGGGCGTCGATGTACTGCTGAGCGATCTGCGCGCCCAGCGTGATGCCGTTGGTCTTGGCCGACCCGTCGGGCACGGCGGCGATGCGGGCATTGAACGCCGCGTCGATCAGCGGCAGCTCGCCGGGGTAGGTGTGGCGCATCACGTCGTAGGCCGCTCGATGCACCGCGGCGGGCAGCGAGGTGCCCGGCCCGGCGACCGCGTCCACGAGGAACGGATCGTGCGTGCGCTCGACGGCCTGGAAGGTGTCGTAGATCGCCCCGTTCATCATCGCCAGGGTGCGCGTCGCCCAGCCGGGGTTGGACCGATTCTCCGGCTTCAAGCCGTCGCTCTGCATGACCTGACGCAGCGTCGCGTTCCAGTCGGTGATAACGTCGGCGCTGCCCGTCCACGCGCACGCCACGGACACGCCGACGATCACGATCTTCATCCAATGCCCCATGGCTGATTTCTCCCGGCCGACGCAGCGGAGGTGACGGGTCGGCTCACCCTGGGGTCCGTCGCGTCAGCGACACAGACGCGTCGGACGACACGACGTGAAGCGTCTGCTGAAAACTGCGCACAAATCCACCCTCCCGCGGCGTCGCGGTCTTCAGACGCCGACTACCACCAAACTCATAGAACCAGAATAAGCCCGCGCACTGGGCAGTGTCAAGCCATTGATCGTAAACCTGTACCAATTTGTCGACTATAGCGATTGGCGCGACTGGGCCGGTCGTGGCGGCTGGGCGGTCTGGGGGGCGGTCGCGTGTCAGCGGTGCTTTCCAGGCCGCTCCTGTGCGCACGCGGACGCCTCTTGGCCCCATGGTGAACGGACAGGCTCGGGTGCCGGTCCCGACGCGATGCGGAGACGCCTGACGTGACGGCGGATGGAAGTCAGCTCGGGAGACGGCCCGCGGGCGCGGCGGCCCGCCCCGGCGGCGTCCGGACCGCGCGACATGGGGCGGGCGGGCCCGGGACTGGTCCGGTTTGCGACAGCACGCCGGGCGAAGCGGACCAGTTTCAAGACCAGTTCGAGACCAGTTTCCCGCCCGGTGGTCCCCGCGAGGCGGGAACCGCGCCGCGGGCGTGCGAACCTTGACCAGAAAGGGGCGGTAGGTTAATGAGTGTTGGCGTTCGAGGCTGGCGGCCGGGGTTGCGTGCGAGGGGGCCGGCCGAGCGGGGAGATCAGGGACCGAAGCGCATGATCGAGGCGGAATCGCTGACGAAGTGGTACGGCCCGACGCGGGCCCTGGACGCGGTGAGCCTGAAGATCGAGCCGGGTCAGATCGTGGGTTTTCTGGGCCCGAACGGGGCGGGCAAGTCCACGACGCTGCGGATCCTGACCGGGTACCTGCCGCCGACGTCGGGGACGGCGAAGGTGGCGGGGCACGACATGCTGCGCGAGGCCGAGCAGGCCCGGGCCAAGATCGGGTACCTGCCCGAGTCCACGCCGCTGTACCCGGAGATGCGCGTCGAGGAGTACCTGGACTACCGCGGGCGTCTGATGGAGATGGACCGGGCCAGACGACGGGCGCGGATCGATGAGGTGTGCGCCCGCTGCGGGTTGGCGCACAACCGTCGGCGTCTGATCGGCCAGCTCTCACGGGGCAATCGCCAGCGGGTGGGCCTGGCGCAGGCGCTGCTGCACGAGCCGCCGGTGCTGATCCTGGACGAGCCGACGGCGGGGCTGGACCCGAACCAGATCGGCGAGGTGCGGTCGATGATCCGCGAGCTGGGCGGGCGTCAGACGATCCTGCTGTCGACGCACATTTTGCCGGAGGTGGAGAAGACGGCGGACCGGGTGGTGATCATCGCGGGGGGGCGGATCGTGGCGGACGGGACGCCGGACGAGCTGCGGCAGCGGGTCGGCGGCGGGGCACGGATCGCGGTGGAGGTCAAGGGCGAGGCGGAGCAGGTGCGCGGGGCGTTGTCGGCGGTGGCGGACGTGGACGGGGTCGAGGCGGAATCGACGGGGGACGACGGGTGGGTGCGTGCGTGGGTGACGCCGCGAGCCGCGTCGCCGATCGTTCGCGAGCGGCTTGGGCAGACGATCGCGAGCCGGGGCTGGCCGCTGCGTCGGCTTGAGGACGAGCGGGCGACGCTGGAGGCGTTCTTCGTGAAGATCACGGCCGAGCAGGACGCCGGGGTGGTGCGGAGCGAGGCGGCGGCGTGAG
Organism: uncultured Phycisphaeraceae bacterium; assembly: GCA_964431205.1. Lineage (GTDB taxonomy): Bacteria > Planctomycetota > Phycisphaerae > Phycisphaerales > Phycisphaeraceae > CAYSIX01. The sequence continues at coordinate 5,895 of CAYSIX010000174.1, read as the reverse complement.
GCAGTGACGCGGCCGCCATCGGCTTTGGGCCGAACGAAACGAGACGGACGGATGAATCAGACGATGACCATCGCGAAGCGGGAGCTGACGGCGCTGTTCTACTCGCCGATCGCGTACGTGGTGCTGGCGTTGTTCGCGCTGGGCGCGACGATGCTGTTTCTGCTGAACTTCGCTCCGGGGCGTGAGGCGGCACTGCGCCTGACGCTGGACTGGGTGGTGTGGCTGGCGATCTTCCTGGTGCCGGCGATCAGCATGCGGCTGGTCAGCGAGGAGTACCGCGCGGGGACGGTCGAGCTGCTGATGACCTCGCCGGTCAGCGACACGCAGGTGATCGTGGGCAAGTGGCTGGGGGCGATGGGTTTCGTGCTGACGCTGCTGGCGCCGCTGGCGGTGTTCTGGCTGGTCCTGGAGCTCAAGGGCGACCCGGACCCGGGCCCGATCCTCAGCGGGCTGATCGGGCTGCTGCTGGTCGGCGGGTTCTACCTGGCGATCGGGACGTTCGCCTCGGCAACGACACAGAACCAGATCATCGCGTTCCTGCTGACGGTGTTCATCATCTGCCTGTTCACGTTCCTGACCGCCTTCCTGCCGCAGCAGCCGTTCATCGGCCAGGGGCTGCGCGAGGCGATGTTCTACATGAACGTCAACGCGCAGTTCGACGATTTCAACTAGGGGTTGATCGACACGAGCAACTTCGTGTTCTTCGCCAGCGGGATCGCGTTTTTCCTGTTCCTGGCCGTGCGGCTGCTGGAGAGCCGGCGGTGGCGGTGACGCGCGCCCGGGATGACGGATCGATCGGATGACGAACATGGAAGCAACGCCACACGGCCAACGACCGGAATCGCAGGCATCGCGTCGCTTGAAGTTCGGGGCGAACGTGCTGGTCGCCGCGATCGCCGCGGGCGCCCTGGTCGTGGCGCTGAACTGGATCGCGTACCGCAAGTACCAGCGGTTCGACCTGACGGCGACGCGGCAGTACAGCCTGTCGCAGCAGACGCACAATGTGCTGAGCGACCTGGAGCACGAGGTTCGGCTGGTGACGCTGTTCCGCGCGAACGAGGGCGATCCGTACCTGCGGCAGATCCGGGACCTGATCGACGAGTACGGCCGCTACAGCCCGCGGCTGACGGTTGAGCACCTGAACGTGGACCTCGACCTGGCCCGACGGGAGGCGTTCTTCGCCGACGTGCTCTCGCGGTATGAGCGGGAGCTGACCGAGGTATCCGAGGCGGTCGAGCGCGGTCGCGAGGCGCTGCGGCGTGTGGCGGTGGGCGTCGAGCCGGTGCTGGAGCTGCTGCAGGAGGCGTCGGCGGCGATGGCGGAGGACGAGTCGATCCGCCAGTTCTTCCAGGCGGCGAACGCGCAGTACCGGCGGATGGTCAACGAGATCGACCAGCGCGACCGCGCGATCGAGGCGGCGCTGGACGACCCGCTGCCGGATTACGGCGGGGCGCACGGGGAGCTGCTGGCGCAGTTGCGCGGGTGGCGGGAGCTGTTCAACGTCACGATCGCGGAGCTGGAGAAGGCGTCGCGTTCGCCGTCGGCGTCGCCGGCGGTCCAGGACGTGGCGCTGCGGCTGATCGAGCGGGTCAAGGCGGCGCGTCAGAGCCTGGAGAAAGACGTGTCGGCGGTGGAGTCGGCGTCGGTGCCGCAGGCGTACGACGAGCTGCGCGAGTCGCTGGTGTCGATGCAGGGCGTGGTGGTGATGGGCCCGTCACAGGTGACGATGATCCCGGCCAGCGAGATGTACCGCGAGCCGGACGCCGAGCAGGTGCGTCAGGCGGGGCGACCGGAGCTGCGGTTTCTGGGCGAGGAGCGTCTGACCGGGGCGCTGGTGAGCATGCAGATGGACCAGCCGCCGCTGGTGGTGTTCGTGCTGAGCGGCCGGGGCGAGGCCATCGGGCCGCGGGGCCAGTACGAGCAGGTGGCGTCACGGCTGCGGGCGGTGAACTTCGACGTGCAGCAGTGGAACCCGGCGGGGCAGATGAGCCAGTTCGGCCAGCCGACGCCGCCGGCGCCGATGCCCCAGCCCGAGCCGGGGCAGCGGGCGGTGTGGGTCTTCCTGCCGGCGGTGGCGTCGAACCCGTCGAACCCGATGATGCCGCCGAACCTCGAGCCGCTGGGCGACGTCCTGCGGCAGCGCCTGGGCGAGGGCGACTCGGTGATGGTGATGGTCGAGCCGAACCCCTCGGCGATGTTCAGCCCGGAGGACCCGATCCGCGCAGAGCTGGAGCCTTGGGGCATCACGCCGCAGGTCGATCGGATCATCCTGGAGCAGAGACAGTTGCCGGACCGTCAGACGCGGGCGGCGGCGCAGTTCGAGGTCAACCGCTGGTCGGACGGGCTGGCCGTGACCCGGGCGTTGTCGGGCATGCCGGGCGTGTTCCTGTTCCCCTGCCCGCTGGTGGTCGCGGCGGACGTGCCGGAGGTCGAGCATTACACGCTGATCGAGCTGGAAGGCCCGAACCTCTGGGCCGAGCGGGACATCTCGATGCTCAACCGGATCGCGGAGGCGGAGTTCGACGAGGCCGAGAGCCAGGACTCGTTCACGATCGGCGTGGCGGCGGAGAAGGGCGATCAGCGGCTGGTGGTGGTCGCGGCGTCGGGCTGGGCCAGCGATCAGATCACCACGTATGGGTTTGTCCCGGGCCTGGGCGGCGGCGCGGGGATGGCGGACCTGGTGGGCGCGGCGTTCCCGGCCAACAGCGAGCTGTTCGTCAACAGCGTCTACTGGCTGGCGGGCCTGGACGAGCTGATCGCCGCCAGCCCGCGGACGCAGGACATCCGCCGGATCGCGGACATGAGCCCGGCCGAGCGCAGCACCTACAAGTGGCTGCTGCTGGCGGGCATGCCGATCGCGATCCTGGCAGGGGGGGTGGGCGTGTGGCTGGTCCGCCGCCAGGGTTGAGCGGCGCATCGGCCCGATAGGGGACACACGCAGCGATGAACTTCAAGACAACCATCCTGTTGATCGTGCTGGCGGTCGGCGTCGGCGCGTACCTCTACTTCTTCGAGCTGAACACGCCGACGACGTACGAGATCGAACAGCTCGAGGCCCAGCAGGCGGACCGCGACGGTGAGGCGCTGTTCACCGCCGACGCCCTGTCGACCGAGGCGGTCGCCGCGGTGCGGATCGAGCGCGGGGGCGAGGTGCTGGCCGCCGAGAGGCGGGGCGAGGACTGGTGGCAGGTCGAGCCGGTGCGATTCCCGCTGAGCCGGTGGACGCTGCGGGACCTGATCGACGACGCGGCCTCGCTGAGGCACGTCGGGACGTTCGAGGCGGGCGAGGGCGATCGGCCGCCGCTGGCCGAGCTGGGCCTGGACCCGCCGCGTGCGGTGGTGACGCTGGAGGCGGGCGAGTCTTTGCACACGATCCGCGTGGGCCGGCGATCGCTGGCCGGGCGGGGGTACGTGGCGGTGGACGGCCGCGAGGGCGTGTACGTGGTCAACGACGCGTTGCACCGGGCGGTGCTGGACGAGCCGTTGACCAAGTGGCGGGCGACGAGCCTGAACGGGCCGGAGGCGGGCCGCGTCGAGGCGGCGACGCTGAAGCGCGAGGGCGAGACGATCCGCCTGCACCGCCACGACGGTCGGTGGTTCCTCGACGCCGGGCTGAGCCAGCGGGCGGCGCGTGAGGCGGTCGAGGAGCTGGTCGGGTCGCTGTCGTGGGCGTCGGTGCGTAAGTTCGTGGAAGACTCGCCGGCGGACCTGGCGACGTATGGCCTGGCCGAGCCGCGGTACGTGCTGAGCGTCGAGGCGGCCGAGGCGAGGCCGGCCGACGGCGACCCCGATGCCGGCTCCAACGGATCGGATAAAACCGAAGAAGACGCCGACGCGGCGGACGAGTCCAGCGACGCGGATGCGGCGGCGGGTAAAGACGCCGACGCTTCCGCTTCGACCGACCCGCCGGTGACGCGGTACACGCTTCGGATCGGCGCGGCGGAGCTGGGCGGCGACGAGCACTACGCGACGTGGTCGGTCGGCTCCGAGCCGTCGAACGTGGTGTTCACCGTCGGCAAGAGCCTGCTCGAACGGCTGACCGGTCCGCTCGGCGATCTGCGTGACCCGCGGATCGTGACGAGCGAGGTTTCGGACGTGAAGGAGCTGACGATCGAGCGGCCCGACGCGCCGCCCCTGCACGTGCAGCGCAGCGAGTCGCAGGGGTACGCGTTCGGCGAGCCGTCGCCGGGATTCGCGGCCGACTACGACGCCGTCCGATCACTGATCGAGACGGTTACGACGGCCGAAGCGACGGGTTACACCACGGAGCTGCCCGATGACGAGCCGGCGGCGCGGGTGACGCTGGTCAAGCGGGGTTCGGGACTGACCGAGTCGGTCTCGATCTGGCGTGACGCGGAACCGACGCGAACGAGCGACGCGGACGGATCCAGCGACGATGCCGCCGAAGACGAGGTGAGCGGAACCGAGGCGGACTCGCCGCGTTACGTGGTGGTGCGTCAGGGCGAGACGGTCGGTTACCTGGTGTCGGCCGATGAGCTGTCGGTCGTGTTCGAGCCGGCGGCGATGCTGCGGGACCGGTCGATCCTGGACCTGGCGGAGCTGGATGCGACGCGGCTGACACTGGTGCGGGACGACGGGGCGCGATTCACCTTCGAGCAGCGCACCGAGCCGGTGGACGAGTCGGACGGGGAGCCGACCGAGACGTCGGAGACCGCGGAGGCCTCGGCCGAGCGGTGGGTGCTGGCCGATGCGGAGGCCGTGGAGCGTGAGGCGATCGACGCGCTGATCGAGGCGCTGTCGCCGCTGCGGGTCGCGTCGTGGTCGGCCGATCCGGTTGAACCCGGCGACGGAGCGATCGTGCTCGAGGTCGAGCCGGCCGAGGGCGCGTCGCCGCGGGCCTTGCGCGTGAACCCGCAGACGCGGCAGGGGCGGATCAGTGGGATCGAGCAGGGCTTCGTGCTGCCCGCCGAGGCGCTGGAGGCGTTGACGGCCGAGTTCTGCGATCGGCTGGTCTTGCCCTTCGGGATCGACGAGATGAGCACCGTCACGGTCGAGGAAGGCGTCCGGACGCTGGCGATCTATCGGGACGCGACCGATCGCTACGTCAGCGAGACGGGCGATCCGATCCGGCAGTCGGCGGCGGGGTCGCTGTTCGACACGCTCGCCGGGCTGGAGGTCGAGCGGTACGAGGCCGACGCCCCGTCGCCCGACGCCGAGCCCGAGCCCGAGATCGACCGGACGCTCCGCATCACGACGAGCGCTGGAGCCGAGCACACGATACGGCTTTCGGCGGATACCGATGCGCGGCTGGTGTGGATCGACGGCCGCGCCGCGACGCTCTCGGCCGAGGACTTCGAGGCGCTGACGGCGTCACTTCGTGACCAAACGGACGCCGCCGACCGGGGCTGACCCGCCGTTTCGCCTGCTATAATCCAGCTCGACATGATCCCCGCCCGCCCGTCCATCCCGCCGGTCGTCGTTAGCTGAGGGGACGACCCCCGCCCCCGGCCACGTTATCCTCTGGACATCCAGGCCCTCACGGAGCCCGCCGCGGCGGTTCGGCCGCGCGGACCATCAGCCATGAACAAGCACGCGACGCAGCAGATGGACACGACCGACACGACGACCGAGCTGGCCAAGACCTACCGCCCCGAGCAGGTCGAGCCGCGGGTCGCCGAGCGGTGGGACCACGCCCGCGCCTTCCACGCCGAGCCCGCCCCCACGCCCGGCGATGAGGCGACAGCGTCTTCGCCGGATCCCCGCCGCCCGTTCGCCATCGTCATCCCCCCGCCCAACGTCACCGCCGCCCTGCACCTCGGCCACGCCCTGAACAACACCCTCCAGGACGTGCTCATCCGCTACCACCGCATGCGCGGCGACAACACGCTGTGGATGCCCGGCACCGACCACGCCGGCATCGCCACGCAGACCGTC
>CAYSIX010000173.1:1895-9267 GCA_964431205.1 uncultured Phycisphaeraceae bacterium | reverse complement strand
TCGAAGTGTCCTCGACGATTTTCTCCAAAACCGGCTCGACAACTACCAGAAAAACCGCAATCGTCCGGAAACCACCGACATCTCCCACATGAGCATGTACCTGCATTTCGGCCAAATCTCGCCGCTCTACGTGGCTCTGAAAATCCGGGAGTCATCCCGGGGTACAAATGCCGATCGCGACAGCTATCTCGAAGAGCTGTTGATACGGCGGGAACTCGCCCAAAATTTCGCGCACTTCACCCCCGATTACGATTCGTACTCCTGCCTGCCCGAGTGGGCGCGACAAACGCTGAAAGGCCACCAACGGGATGGTCGTGACAACCGCTACACGAAGCGCGAACTCGAAGACGCCGCGACCCATGATCCCTATTGGAACGCGGCCATGCGCGAAATGCGGTTCACCGGCTACATGCACAACTACATGCGCATGTACTGGGGCAAGAAGATCCTCGAGTGGTCGGACACGCCTCGCGACGCCTACCGCCTGACGCTTCGCCTGAACAACAGGTATTTCATCGACGGCCGCGATCCGAACTCGTACGCCAACGTCGCGTGGGTCTTCGGCCTGCACGATCGGCCGTGGACCGAACGCGAGATCTTCGGCAAGGTCCGCTACATGAACGCCGCCGGCCTGGAACGCAAGACCGATCCCGAGGCCTACGTCGAGAAGGTCGATCGCCTGGTCCGCGAGGTCGAGCGGCGGTCGGGCCGCTGACCACGCCGCCACCCGGAACGGGCTGTCGTCCACAAGTCGGGCGGGCGTCTCGCCCACCGACAGGCCGTAGACCGGCTTCGGATCATTCGTCGCTGCGCGGCGATGGCAGTCGTGACGGCCGCCCCACCGAACGAAAAGCCTCATGCGCTCACCGTCGCGGGGGCCCCACTCTTGGACGACGCCCCCCGGCAACGGTCCGTCGTTTGCATGACGTGACAAAAGCGGTGCATCTTCATAAAATGAAGGCGCCCATTGGCCAGGGCACGCGGACAGCGTGAGGTCGAGATCGCTGAGTTCGTCAACGTCTTGAGCGACCCGACGTGGACGGGGCACGGCACGATGCGGGGCCGCGCGTTCCAGGTCGAAACCACGCGCCCGGGTCGCGAACGGCTCGAACGTCCGGTCGCGTCCGGCCGGTGAGCAACGGCGGCTCGGCGGCGTGCCTCAACGCGGCTCACGACCACCCGGTCGCGCAATGCCAAGCCGCGGTCTGGTCGACGGGAAACGAGGATCGGCTCACGGCACGCGTGTGACGTGCGACGGTTCGACCGATCCATGCTCTTGTGCGGTTTTGCCGCGGGAATCCTTGCGATGTCTACCACCGTCAACGAAATCCAGCCGGGGCTGTCCGAGGAGCAGGCCCGAGCCATCGGCCGACTCTCACTGCCCGACGAGCTGCGCGACGTGCTGCTGAACTGCCGGTCCCTGCAGATCGCCGAGACCTCCGATCAGTTGGTCGAGCTGGCGCTCGCCGGATCGAAAGACGGTCGGTTCGAGGTCGGTTACGACGTGCCCGACCGTGGATGGGTCAAGGAGGCCGACGTGGTGCGTGTGAGCAACGGCGTGGCGGCGAACTACGTCGAGCCGTACATGCGCCGACGCGACCCCGACTGCATGGCCATCGCCGACGACAAGCCGACCAACAAGCCGCGGTTCAAGGATCGCTTCGACCAGCCGTTCGACGAGCTGCGCGAGCAGACGCTGGCGTGGCTGAAGGATCAGGACCTGGCGTGCTTCCTCTTCCAGGCGGGGCAGATCGACAGCGGCGTGCTGGCGGTCGCGATCGTCCCGGCGAACGCCGGCTTCTTCGCCCTGGGCCTGGCGCTGCTCCAGGGCATCCTGCCCTTGGACCAACTGCCCGAGTCGGCCAAGCCCGGCGCGGTCATCTACGTCGCCCCGCCCTTCCGCCACACCCACTTCGACGGCAAGCAGGTCGTCGTGCACAACCGCCGCGAGAACCTGCACGAGCTGTTCAGCTACAACCTCTACCCCGGCCCCAGCGCCAAGAAGGGCGTCTACGGCGTGCTGCTGAGCCTCGGCGAACGCGAGCGTTGGGTCACCGTACACGGCTCGACCGTCCGGGTCGTCACCCCCTACGACAACCTCGTCACCATCACCCACGAGGGCGCCAGCGGCGGCGGCAAGAGCGAGATGCTCCAGTACGCCCACCGCGAGGACGACGGCCGGCTGCTGCTGGGCGAAAACCTCGTCACCGGCGAGCGCCGCCACCTGGCGCTGCCTCAGGGCTGCACGCTGCACCCGGTCACCGACGACATGGCCCTGGCGCACCCCAGCCTGCAGAACGAAAGCGGCAAGCTCGTGCTCTGCGACGCCGAAGACGCCTGGTTCGTCCGGATCAACCACATCGACCGCTACGGCGTGGACCCGCACCTCGAGCGGATCTGCGTCGCGCCCTCCGAGCCGCTGCTGTTCCTCTCGCTCAAGGCCGTCCCCAATGCCACGTGCCTGATCTGGGAGCACGTCGAGGACGAGCCCGGCAAGCCGTGCCCCAACCCCCGGGTGATCCTGCCGCGCCGCGTCGTGCCCGACGTCGTCAACGACCCGGTCGAGGTCGACGTGCGCAGCTTCGGCGTGCGCACCCCGCCGTGCACTGCCGAAAAGCCGACCTACGGCATCATCGGCCTGATGCACCTGCTGCCGCCGTCGCTCGCCTGGCTCTGGCGCCTCACCGCCCCACGCGGCCACGCCAACCCCAGCATCACCGACACCGTCGGCATGACCAGCGAGGGCGTCGGCTCCTACTGGCCCTTCGCCACCGGCCGCCGCGTCGATCAGGCCAACCTCCTGCTCGAGCAGGTGCTCGATCGGCCCCGCACCCGCTTCGTCCTCACGCCCAACCAGCACGTCGGCGCCTGGCGCACCGGGTTCATGCCCCAGTGGCTGGCACGCGAGTACATGGCCCGCCGCGGCGGCGCCAAGTTCCGCTCGGACCAGCTCAAGCCCGCCCGATGCCCCCTGCTCGGCTACGCCCTCGACAGCATGCAGATCGAGGGCCTGACCATCCCCCACTGGTTCCTGGAAGTCCAGACCCAGCCCGAGGTCGGCGAGGCCGCCTACGACCGCGGCGCCAGCATCCTGCACGAGTTCTTCGTCAAGCACCTGACGCCCTACCTCGAGGAATCCGACCTGCACCCCGAGGGCCGGCGGATCATCCAGTGCGCGCTCGACGGCGGCGGCGTCAAGGACTTCGAAGCCCTCACGCCGCTGACTTGATCACTCAACAACCAAGCCGGGGCGACGCGAGGCACGAGCGCAACCCCGGCTCAATCCCCGACCGCGATCACCGCCCCCGCCCGTGGATTCGACCGGACCCCCGGATCGGCGGGATGCAGCGGTCTCCGGTCGATCCCGTTGGACAGGATCACCGGATCGGCCGGATCAACCGGATGCAGCGGTCGGCGCGGCGTTGAACGACAACCGACGGCGCCGAAGGGGCATTCGCATTTGTCTGGTCAAGGGCCGCGGAAGAGCAGCATGTCCCCTTCGCGTGTTCGTGGCTCATTCAAGATCGCAGGGCCAAACCATTGCCTGGCCCCGCTGTAACCCGCCTGCTTCACGACCCACACAGCATTCCTGGCGGGATCGAAGAACACAAGCAGTCTCGTATCGTCCGCAGCAACCGACAATCGAGGACAAATACAAACAGGCACCAGATTCTGCTGATCCTCATGACTGGGAACCGCGTCTGCCGCGTTCATCTCACAGACAGCCACCGACCAGTCCAGCGATCGAAGACGCTGAAGAAGTTCTCGCGACAGTGGTGGCGCTGGTCGCTCGCGCCCGTTGGCGGAAAAAGAGTGACGCGCCTCGCTGAGCTCAACATTGGCCGGAGGCAACGTGCAAGCCGTGACAAGAGCCACAACAAGCGTCATCAGTCCGCCAACACTCACCCTGTGTGTTATTGCTGACATGACTCAGGCTGCTTGTCTAGCCGGGTGTGCTGCAACGCTGCCGGACAGTGTCTCGGTCGGCAGGTCGCCGACTGAATACTCTTCTCCAGAGTACGGACAATCCAACCCCAACGACAAAGTATTGAATGCCTCCCAATATTCCAAAATACAGTAGATAGATACCAATATGCTCCATGATCGGAGAAAACTGCCACTGTAGAAAGTCATTCCTCACATACTCACACCCCAGTGCGATCAGAGATACTGGGAAATCGAGAACCATGAACACAAGCCAGATCATGACAGACTCCGGGTACCCATCATGAAGGTCCTTGGCTATAACCAATGCCACTATCAATACGATGAGTGTGTGGACCACCGTCGTAATTATCCCAACTACGAGGGGAACTTTGTGTCCAGGATGAATTACCTTTCTCAGCATTTCATTGCGGCTCCGCAACAGTGTCCGTGTCTGACACTGTGCTATCCCCGGACGGAGGGCTACGCACACGAAGCGAAACGGGGTCGAGACGGTGGTGGCCGCGGCCGCCGGCCGCCGCGTCACGGCGTCACTTCGGCCGAGCGGGTGCTGGTCATGCCCAGCCAGGCGCGGAGCTGGCGTTCGACGCCGGGCTCGAGGGCGCCGGGGAGCATCTCGAGGAACATGGCGATCTCGTCGGCGTCGCGGAAGACGAGGGCGGACCAGTCGGCGTCGGGCTGGTCCTGGGCCCAGGCCCAGGCGGCGGGCCCGACGCGGTCGAGCAGCAGGCGGAGGGTGTCGGCGGCCCGGTCGGACGGGACGGTGACGTGCAGCCGCATCAGCTCGGGGCTCTGCAGGAGGCGGACGGCGTCGCGGTCGTTCTCGAACAGCAGCAGGCGCATGGCGGCGGCGCCGGCGTCGCTGGCGTGGCGTCCGCCGCCGCTGATCGACTCGGTGAAGACGCGGTCGGCCAGGGCGCGGGCCTGGGTGCGGAACCCGATGGCGGCGCCGTTGCCCATCTCCGAGAGCAGGACGGTGGCGACGTAGACGTCGAGCGAAGGGACGGTGACGCGGCCACGGGTCAGCACGGGCGGGCGGCCGTAACCCTGCTCGGTCACGCCGACCCACTGGGCCTTGAGGAACGGCTCGGCGATGGAGGCGGGCACGTGCCGCCAGGCGTGGTAGAGCGTCCAGGGCCGGCGGCGGAAGGCGTCGGCCAGGTCGGAGCGGTAATCGACCAGCGGCACGCCGGACCCGCCGATCTGGACGAACTGGCGCAGGTTCAGCGCGACCGGTGAGGTGCTCAGGCGCCCGGCGCTGTCCATGGGGGTCGAGCCGTCGTAACGGGTTCGGCCGCGGACGATGAGGCGGGGGACGAACGCGCCGCGATCGCGCAGCAGCTCGCCGATGCGTTCGATGGACTTCTGGAAGGCGTCGAAGTCGTCGCGGACGTACCGGCCGTAGGCCTCGGTCCAGCGGTCGAACATGGGCGGGTAGGGCGGTGCGGCGATGGGCCGGACGGGCGCGAGCGGGTCGTAGGGGTCGCGTCGTCGGGGCGGCTCGGTGGGTCGGAGGCTGGGGGGCGTGGCCAGGCCGAGGGCGAGCGTGACGGCGTCGTCGGGTTCGGCGCCCGCGGCGGCGGCGCTGGCCAGCACGACGCTCGACGCGCTGCCGATGGTCAGTTGCCGCCACACCGGGTGCAGCGGCGGCAGGTCGAGCTCGGCGTCGAGCAGGCCCGATCGCTCGCCCGCGACGGCCATCGCCTCGGACTCGGCGCCCTCGGCCAGGCGCAACGCCGCGCACCACTGGCGGAAACCCGACTCGGCCTCGTCGTTGAGCTCCGCCGCCTTGAACGTCGAGAGCACGCGGCCGGTGGCGCGCTCCATCGCGTGAATCAGCACGCCCGCGCCGTGCTGGCGGTTCCGCCAGACCCAGCCGGTGATCAGCACGTCCGTCGGCTCGGGCAGCGCGCCCGCGCCGCCGCCGCCCAGCGCCACGACGACGCGCGGCTCGATCCCGGCGCGCTCGACCTGCGCCGCCAGGGCCGTGACCACGTCCTCGGCCGCGTGGTACAGGTGCGCCTCGTCGACCGGGTGCAGGGGGCCGAAGACCAGCCGGCCGGGTGTGACGGTGTAGGGCGGCGCGTCGGTGTCGGCGGCGCGTGGGGCGAGGTAGTCGTCGGCGGCGGTGGCGAAGGCGTCGGGCCGCAGGTCGCGCAGCGCCGCCTCGGCCAGCCGTCGCGATTCGCCCGTGACCAGGTCGGTGGCCCACAGTGCCAGGCGGCTGCCGTCCGGACCCGTCTCGTCCACCAGGCGCAGCACGACGTGCGCCGGCGCGCCCAGCGCCCCGACGCCCGTCGCCGAGCGGGCGCTGTGCACCATCATCGCCTGGCGGTCGAGCATCGCCGTGCCCGGCCGCGACTCGAACGCCGCCAGCAGCGCGTCGATCACCTGCGCCGCCGCCACCCCCGTGTCCGGGTAACACAGCTCGTGCGGGCCCAGCGCCACGTTCAACCGATCCAGCGCCGGGTGCGGCACGACCGGCCCGACCGCCACTCGCGGCGACGCCGCGATCCGCAGCGGCGTCTCGCCCACCCCCTCCACCCACGCGCGGACCTCCAGCAGCGGGTCCAACCGCCGTTGATCCTCACGCACCACCGCCAGCTCGTACCGGCACGGCGAGCCGTTCGGCGCCGTCGTGTCGGTGTAGCGGTCGGCGTCCGGCGGCAGGGTCGCCAGCAGCTTCGGTACCGGCGTCTGCTCGTCGTCGTACCGGTACACCGCCACGCGCACCGGCGCGTCGAAGCGCGACCGGCCCGCACGCAACGCCGTCGCGTCCCAGCTCAGGCGCACGGCGTGGTCGAACGGCGTGGCCGTCACCCGCCGCGGCGCCGGCGTGGGCGGGGCCTCGAGCGTCTGCGCCTCGCCGCCGCCCGCCGGCCGGAACGTCACCGAACCCTCGCCCACCCGCACGTCCTCGAACGCCGACTCGTCCGGGGCAAACCGGAACGCCAGCTCGCCCTCTTCCAGCGTCGGGACCACCCCGCGCGGCGCGTCGCCGCTCTGCTGGTCGATCACGTGCTCGATCCGCTGCGATCGCCACCGCCCGCCCTCGCGACCGGCGAACTCCAGCCACGACGGCAGCGACGCCACCATCACCGCGCGCACCGGCGCGTTGATCGGCGGGGCCGGCAAACGCTGGTTGATCCCCGCCGCGCTTCCGCTGACCTGCTCCAGCACCACGTGACGCCAGCCCGCCGTCGCCAGCGTGAACACGCAACGCACCTCCGGCAGCTCGCCGTCGGGGTCGATCGGCTCCCACTTGACCCGCAGCCCGTCCAGCCGCGGCGGGACGATCACCGGCACCCGCGCCGGCGGCGCGTCGAACAGCCGCCGATCGTCACTGTCAAACCCGCTGAGCCGGTAGTGCACCGCGTTCACCCCCGCCTCGGCCGCCGTCGCGTCGTACACCTCGAAGCGCAGCGTC
>CAYSIX010000173.1:0-1885 GCA_964431205.1 uncultured Phycisphaeraceae bacterium | reverse complement strand
GTCCCCGTCGCCGTGTCCAGCGAGTCCACGTTCGCCCGGTCCACCTGCGTGAACGGCCCGCCCGCCCCCGTCGCCCGCCACAGCACCACGTGCGTGTCCGAACGCAACTGGTTCATCGCCCCCGGCTCGGGCGCCAGCTCGATCTCGAACACGTGCCGCGGGCCCTGCGGCTCCCACCGCAGCCGCACCGCCGTCCGCTCCAGCGCGATCGGGCTCACGTCCGCCGCCCCCGCCGCCGACCACACCCGCTCGGCACGCACCGCCTGGGTCCGCGCCGCCGGCTCGGCCGCGCGCTCCGCCGCGTTCGCCCGCGACTCGCTCGCCACGCGGCTTCGCGTGCCGCCCATCGTCGTCACCAGGTACACCCCCAACCCCCCGGCCAGCAGCACCAGCGCCAACGCCACCCCGAATCCCAGCGTGAACCGGAACCCTTTGCTCGCGCCCAGCCGCTCGCCCGTGTGCAGCTCGTACAGGCAGTTCTGACACACGCGGCCGCCCGTGGTCGGGGTTTCCCCACACCGCGGGCACATCTCCACCGCGCCGCTGGGCGCCGACGCCGCTTCCTCGTCCGACTCGGCGCCCCCACGCCGCCGGCGCCTGCCTCGCTTGACCTTCGGCAGCTTGCGGAACGCCGTGCTCCCCGCCGCGCTGCCGTGTGCACCCCCGACGACGACGACGTCTCCATCAACGCGTCCAGCATCGCCGAACGCTCCATCGCCGACAGGTCCGCCGCGTCCGCCGACGCGTCCTGCTCCGATCGCGCCAGGGTGATCGCCGCCCCGCAGTTGGGGCACTTGACCGTCTGGCCCAGCAGCCCCTGGGGCGCATTGAAGGTCGCTCGGCAGTGCCGACAGCTCGCTTGCACGTTCATCAGCCACACCCGGGGAAAGGAGCGCCGTCGTCACGCGACGGTCCGCTTCGACAGACGGACTCGACGTGACCGGCCCCGGGACCGCCCCAGGTCCGTCGGTCTCGCCCACACCATCCTACCCGGTCGACGCGTCTGGCCAAAACCAGACCCTTGCCGTTTTCCCGCACCCGCCACGCCGCCTTGACGTCCTCCCACCCCTGCGACACACTGCCGCTTCGTCCCGGCCGCTTTCTGACATCGCTTTTCATCGAGCCGTACCCCTTTGATCGGAGCTCCGCATGCCCGCTTCCCCCTTCGACGCCTCGCCCGCCGATAAGTTCACCTTCGGCCTCTGGACCGTCGGCAACCCCGGCCGCGACCCCTTCGGCGAGCCCACCCGACCGCCCCTGGCGCCCGCCGAGATCGTCGACCTGCTCGGCGAGGTCGGCGGCGTCCACGGCGTCAACTTCCACGACAACGACCTGATCCCCATCGACGCCACCGACGCCGAGGCCGCTCAGATCAAGAAGGACTTCAAGGCCGCGCTCAAACGCACCGGGCTCAAGACCGTCATGGTCACCGCCAACCTCTTCACCGACCCCGTCTTCAAGGACGGCGCCTACACCAGCAACGACGCCGACGTCCGCGCCTACGCCATCCAGAAGACCCTGCGCGCCATGGAGCTGGGCAAGGAGTTCGGCGCCAGAATCTACGTCGTCTGGGGCGGACGCGAGGGTACCGACACCGACGCCGCCAAGGACCCCGTCCTCGCCATTCAACGCACCCGCCAGGCCCTCAACTTCGCCTGCCACTACAACAAGCAGAACAAGCTCGGCTACCGCTTCGCCCTCGAGGCCAAGCCCAACGAGCCCCGCGGCCACATCTACAACGCCGTCACCGGCTCCTACCTCGCCTTCATCCAGACCCTCGACCACCCCGACATGGTCGGCGTCAACCCCGAGTTCGCCCACGAGCAGATGGCCGGGCTCAACTTCGTCCATCAGGTCGCCGCCGCACTCGACGCCGGCAAGCTCT
>CAYSIX010000172.1:0-9380 GCA_964431205.1 uncultured Phycisphaeraceae bacterium | reverse complement strand
CCCTCGAAGTCCTTGCGCTGATAGGGCAGCAGGCTCGCCAGCGCGCGCTCGCGATCGGGCTTGTTGGTCGAGAGGATCATGCGGCGCATGGCCAGGATCCGCTCGCCCTCGAAGAACATGTGCTCGGTGCGGCACAGGCCGATGCCCTCGGCCCCGAACTCCCGGGCGCGTTTGGCATCGTCGGGGGTATCCGCATTGGTGCGGATGTTCAGCGTGCGGTACTTGTCCGCCCACTTCATGACCGTGGCGAAGTCGCCGGACAGCGTCGGTTCCTGCGTCCCCATCTCGCCGGCGAAGACCTCCCCGGTGGAGCCGTCGATCGAGATCGTGTCCTTCCACGTCAGCGTCTTGCCGTTGACGGTGATCTTGCGGGCCTTCTCGTTGATCTCGATGTCGCCGGCGCCGGCGACGCAGCACTTGCCCCAGCCGCGGGCGACGACCGCCGCGTGCGAGGTCATCCCGCCCGTGCTCGTGAGGATGCCGCTGGCGTGGTGCATGCCGTCCACGTCCTCCGGCGACGTCTCCTTGCGCACGAGGATGACCTTCTCGTTGTGCGAGCGTTCGACCGCTTCGTCGGCGGTGAAGGCGAGCTTCCCGACCGCGGCGCCGGGGGAGGCGGGCAAGCCCACCGCCAGCGGCTCCGCCTTCTTCTTCGCCGCCGGATCGAAGCTCGGCAAAAGCAGCTGCGTCAGGTCGCCCGCGGGGATCCGCTTGACCGCCGTCTTCTCGTCGATCAGCTTCTCCTTGACCATGTCGCAGGCGATCTTGACCGCCGCCGCCCCGGTCCGCTTGCCGGTGCGGGTCTGGAGCATGAACAGCTTGTTGCGCTCGACGGTGAACTCGATGTCCTGGACGTCGCGGTAGTGCTTCTCGAGCTTGTTCTTGATCTTGATCAGCTCGTCGTAGACCTTGCCGTTCCACTTGGCCATCTCTTCGACGGGCCGGGGGGTCCGGATCCCGGCGACGACGTCCTCACCCTGGGCGTTGACCAGGAACTCGCCGTAGAACTTGTTCTCGCCCGTGGCGGGGTTGCGTGTGAACGCCACGCCCGTGGCGCAGTCGTTGCCCATGTTTCCGAAGACCATCGTCTGCACGTTCACCGCCGTGCCGCGCAGGCCGAAGATCTCGTTGATCTGTCGATACCGGACGGCGCGCGGCGTCATCCACGACTTGAACACCGCCTCGATCCCCAGCTTGAGCTGGTCCAACGGGTCCTGGGGAAACTCGTCACCGGTGTGCTGGCGGTAGACCTTCTTGTAGGCCTCGACCAGCTCGCCGAGGCCCTCGGCGCCGAGGTCCGTATCGGTCTTGGCGCCGTGACGGCGTTTGATGCGGTCGAACTCTTGCTCGAAGAAGACGTGGTCGACGCCCATGACCACGTTGCCGAACATGTTGATCAGGCGCCGGTAGGCGTCGAACGCGAAACGGGCCGAGCCGGTCAGGTCATTGAGTCCGTCCACCGCCTCGTCGTTGAGCCCGAGGTTGAGCACCGTGTCCATCATGCCGGGCATGGAGACGGCGGCACCGGAACGAACGGAGACCAGCAGGGGGTTCTTGGCGTCGCCGAACTGCTTGCCGGTCTCCTTCTCGAGCAGGCGGATGGCCTTTTCGACCTCTTCGATCAGGCCCTTGGGCAGCTTCCTGCCCTCTTCGTAGTAGCGGGCGCAGACTTCGGCGGTGATGGTAAACCCCGGCGGAACGGGCAGGCCGATGCTGGTCATCTCGGCGAGGTTGGCGCCCTTGCCGCCGAGCACCTGTTTCATCGTCCCGTCGCCGTCCGTCTTCGTCTGGCCGAAGTAATACACCATGCGATCGGCGCTGCCGGAGCGGCGCGCGGTCTTGGCGCCCGACGCGGCCCGCCTGGTGCTCTTCTTCTCGGTTTTCTTCTTCGTCTTCTTCGCGGTCTTGGTCGCCATGCGTTGCGATTCCTTTGCTCTCAGCGGTCGATGGGTCGCGGTCCGGACGATCGGTAAGGGACGCCGATCGCACACGCGGCACACCGGCGGTTCGCCCTGGTCCGGTCCCGGCAAGGATCCCCCGTCTCGGCACTGGGGTCCCCGACTGGTGCGCGGCGGCCACGCACCACCGACCCTCCGGCCGATTCACCGTCCTGCCGGCGATTCTAGTCAGTGGCCCCCGGCCGTCAAAATCCCCGTGCCGCTCGCCCAATCCGCCGCCTCATCCCGACGCTCGCCGACCGTGGTCCGCCGTTACCCGGCCACCTCACCGCCACGCCGGCGCCAACACGTACTCGCCCGACGAGTCGTTGTCCTCGGGAACCGTCGCCTCCAGCTTCCGGATCGCCCGCTCGATGCCTCCCATCCGCGGGTTCACTCGCAACGCCCGTCGATACCAGCTCAACGCCTTGCTCAGCTCCCCCATCTCGGCGTAACAGTGCCCCAGGCTCGACATCGCCCCGAAATGACAGGGCATCAGCCGGATCGCGTGGCGAAACGCGTCGATCGCTCGCTCCCAGTGACCAAGAAAAAAGTGCGCCATGGCGCACTGGTTGTAGCATTCTGCAAAGCGTGAGTCGTGCCGGCGGGCCCGCTCAAAACACTCGATCGCCGGCTTGTACTGCTCGGCGCTCATCCGGGACACCCCCTCCCGAAACGGGCCCATCGCCGCCGGCTTGCCCAGCCGAAACCAGATCGACCACACGCCGTGCTCGGCCATCCGATTCACCTGCGCGTCCGCGTCCCGAAGCGCCTCGACCAGCGACGGCAGCTCCTTGCGACCGCCGATCAGCCCCAGCGTCACCGCCGCCACCCGGCGAACGTCGACGTCCGGATTGTTCAGCAGCCCGGCGACCTCCCAGGCCATCCACCTCTTGCTGACCGCGTCGGCCAGCGCGACGGCGTCGCCGGCTTCCAGCGCCGGCCGCGTCACCACAAGGAATCTGGAGGGGTCAATCTTCATCGTGCGTCCGATTCTACGCGCCCTGGCTGCTGCGGGACAAGGGGCCGGTCGCGTCCGAGAATCCCTCACGTCCATGCCGCCGCGGGGTGGAACGGGCTCGGCGTCCCGGCGGTCAAGCCCGCAAGCCGCCCGGTCCGATGACTCCAAGACACGGCCCGGAGCCACCCATGCCCGCCATACCCGCCGACCGCCGACAATATCATCGACGAGCGCTCGACCAGCCCGTGAAACTGCGCTGCGACCGCGTGCCCAACCGGTATCTCGGCGGGCGCACGCGAAACGTCTCGGCCGGGGGCGCCTTGCTCGAGTTGAGCTACCCCATTCGGCTTCGCGCCGGCGACCGGCTGGAGCTCTGGTTCGCCGAGCGTGCGGTCGCGCTGCTGCGCGAGGACGCCCGCCGAGCCGGCGTCGTCGTGCGCGCCACCGCCGCCGAGGCCGGCCAGGCTCTGGCGATCGCCTTCGACACGTCCGGCGAGTCCGCCGCGGCCGGTCCTTCCGCTGACGCTACGGGATAACACTACAATATCGTGGTTCCGGCCGTATTCGTGACGTCCCGATAACGTGGTCACCCCGTCAGGCCGCGCAGGCCGCACAACCGCGCGTCTTTGCGCCCTCCCACCGCCCGGCACAGAACAACCAGACCCCTCAAGACTTCGAGCTGTTCTGCTTTTCAACGGTAAAGGCCGTGGAATGGCCGGACGAAGGGAGGGGGGACTCGTGTTCGTGCCAATTGGGGTTCGAGGTCTCGTTTCGCACCTTGTAGATGGGAGAAAGTCAGATGAGCCAGCGTGGATCCGCAACCGCACCCGCCCTCTCGCCGTCCGCGGCGGGCCAGGGCCTCCGTCGCCGGCTGACGACGGCCGCCCTCGTCGCCGTGATCGGCGTCGGCGCCTTCGTCGGCTGCACCGCCACCCCGCAGACCGGAGCCGACCGCTCGCGGAACGCCGGCGGGGTCGCCTACGCCGCCGAGGAAGCGTTCGTTGGGCAAACCCGTGATCATGTCGGCCAGGTCGCCCAGCAGAAGCCCGTGCCGGACACGTACGTCGCCGAGGCCCGCAAGGGCATCGCCGCCGTCGAGGCGCGACTGGCCGCCGCTCAGGCCGCCGAGATCGAGCGCGACGCGCTGCTCAAGGAGCGGCAGGCCCGCCTCGCCGCGCAGCGCCAGCAGGTGGCCTCCTCGCACGAGGTCGCCATCGCCGAGACGCAGAAGCTGCAGCGACGGTTCGACGCGGAGCAGGACCACCTGATGGCGCAGGTCAACGCCCGCGCCCGCAAGATCGAGACGACCGCTCAGCAGCGCGAGGCGCTGGTCAACAGCCTGCACAAGGAGAAGCGCACGCTTCAGACCGACCTGATGAGCCAGGCGGCGCAGGAGTTCGCGGCGTCCAAGGCTCGGATCGAGAAGATGCGCGCGGTGCGGTCGGCGACCGAGGCCGAGGGTCGCGCCGCGATCGAGGACATGCGTGAGTCGGCCGAAGCGACGCGTGCGCGAGCGGCGGCGACGATCGCCGCGTTGCGTGCCGAGGCCGACGCCGCCCAGGAGCAGACCGACGCGCGTCGCGACTCGCTGTCGAGCGAGATCCAGACCATCCAGCGTCAGACCGAGGCGGAGTCGAGCCGGCTGGCCCAGCAGTCGCGGTCGGTGCTGGAGGACGCCGAGGCGCGGGCACAGGAGCTGGAGGCGCGAGCGGCGGCGCTGACCGAGCAGGCCGCTGAGCAGCAGTACGAGATGAAGGTCAAGTCGGCGCACACGGCGTGGGAGCAGGCCCAGGCGCGTCACGGCGGTCAGATCAAGTCGGCGACGAACGCGCATGAGCAGGAGCAGGCGACGATCCAACGGCTGCTGGCCGAGGCCGACGAGCTGAGCCAGCGCGCCGAGCTGGAGTACGCGCGTGACATCCGTGAGCTGGACGCGTGGCACCAGGACGCCTCGGCGGAGGTGGACAAGGCGAGGATCGCCGCGATCCGAGCCGAGTCGGTGGCGCGTGCGGAGTTTGTCAAGGCCGAGGCCGAGGCCCGCGCCAACGCGATCCGCGAGACGGCGGCCCACCAGGAAGAGTTGGCCGAGGAGACGATGAAGAAGCTGGCCGCCGAGGCCGAGGCCCAGGCCGCGGAGATCCGCGAGCAGATCGCGACGCAGGTGGCGCAGCAGGCGGCGGCGGGCAGCTACGAGCTGCCGGGCAAGACCACGCCGACGCCGCAGGCCGAGGGCTTCCATGAGGTTCCGCCGACGCCCGAGGTCGAGGAGGTCGCGGCCCAGGTCGAGCCGGAGCACGTCGCCGCGTTCAAGTCGGCCCTGGCGCAGGTGATGCACCAGCGGACCAAGGCCGAGGCGCAGCAGAAGGCGATCGACGCGAAGTTCGCCGAGGGCAAGAGCAAGCTGGAGGCGATCCGTCGCCAGCAGGTGGCCGAGGCTTCGGAGAAGCGGAGCACGGCCGAGGCGCTGCGGACGCAGAGCGAAGCGCGGTTTGCCGAGGCGCGCGCCAAGGCGGACGCGACGCTGGAGTCGGCCAAGGCCAGCCACGAGCGTGCGTTGGTCGAGGCCGAGGCGTACCGTCGCGACAAGCTGGCCGAGGCCGCGGACCTCAAGGCTCGTGCCGAGACCGAGCTGGAAGTGGCTCGTGCGCTGTCGAAGCAGTTGTCGGAGGAAGCCCAGGCGGTGCGCCACCAGGGTGAGGCGGAGACCCGCGCTCTGGCGGCGGAGCTGGAGGCGATCGAGAAGCGTGGCCGGGCCGAGCGGTCGCGGCTGCTGGCCGAGGCCGACAGCGTTCAGAAGAGCAAGGAGGCGATGGCTGAGCAGATCGACGCTCAGATCGCCGCGGCCGAGCGAACGCTCAACGCCGAGCTGGCGAAGCTGGATCGGTCCATCAACTCCGAGGAGCAGATCGCGAAGGCGAACTACGAGGAAGCGATGGTCCGGGCGGACGTGGTCGGCAAGAAGACGGACGTGGAGATCGCGCGGATCCAGGCGCGGCACGCGCTGGATCGGGCGCTGGCGGACGCGGACATCAGCCGGGCCAAGAGCCTGATTCGAGTGAGCCAGCTCAAGAGCGAGGCGGAGGTCGAGCGTCGGTTGGCCGATGCGCGTGCCGCCAGCGAGCACGCCCTGGCCGACGCCGACGTGCAGAACGCCGCGGCGCTGGCCGAGAGCGACATCTTCCTGGCCGAGGTCGAGGCGAACCGTCGCTCGGCCAAGGCGCAGGACCGGGCGGTCAAGGCGCTGTTCGACGCTCGGGTGGTGCAGGTCGAGGCGCAGGACGCGCGTGAGTCGGGCTGGGCACTGCGGAACGAGGCGTTCCGTCAGGCGAGCCTGGAGACGGCGATGGCCGACGCCGAGGCCGCCCGCGAGGCGACCCGCCAGCGGCTCAGCAAGCTGCTGGAGCAGCAGAAGGAGCTGGAGCGGGCCGCGGTCAAGGACTGGGACCTGCGCCTGGCGACCCTGCAGAACCCGGAAGACAAGCCGCGGACCGAGCTGCCCCAGGGCCAGGTCGACCTGCCCGAGGCCGTCCGCGACGACAACTTCCAGGTCACCGAGGTGAGCACGTCCTTCGAGTAAGTCCGCAGCCTCTCAATCTACGCGACGGGACCAGCCCGGCCGGCATCCCCGGCCGGGCTTTTTCGTGCGCGTCCGTTCGTCTGATCCGCCTGGCCGTTGTGCCGCGCGGGCGTCGTCACCGCCGTCGCGGTCAATCGATGTACACCTCGCGCTTGAGCACGTCGCCGCGAGGGATTCCGCCGTCGTCCGGACCAAGATACTGCCGCGACTCGGCGTGCCCGTCCAGGAACAGGAAGTTGGCCGTCGTGTCGCCGTGGTGACGCCAGCGGATGTTGCCCGCCGCCAGCGATGTGTTGGTCGTTTGGCCGAACCCGGCGTCCGTGTTGGGACCGGCGTCGATCGTCTGGTCCTCGGTGCCCTCCTTGGCGTACCGTGAGAGCAGGTAAGGCGGTCCGAACGGGCCGGTCCGGTCCAGGCGGTAACACGTCGAGGTCGCGTCCCCGTTGATCTGTTCGACCTGCGCCCCGTCCATGATCAGGATCAGGTCCGAGCTCTTGCGGATGGTGTCCAGGTTGACGTACCACATGCGGCCGTGGTTGGCCAGTTGCAGCTCGATCTCGGGCACGGCCTCGACGGAGCTGAGGTCGGGCATCAGGCGCGGGTGACAGGTGTAGTGGTTGACGATGTCGTCGGGATCGCGGCGGACGTCGATCGTGTCCGCGTCCGTGAACAGCTCGCGCAGGCCGCTGCTGCCGGTCTCGGTCACCTCGCTGTACCGCTTGCCCTTCGAGCCCATGATGTTGGGCAGCAGGACGGTCCAGTCGGTCACGTAGCCGCTGCCGCCGGTCTGAGGGACGATCCCCGGCGGCAGGTGACGGTCGTGCTCGTCGACGTAGATCATCACGCCGATGCCCATCTGACGCAGCTTCGAGAGGCAGGTCATGGCGTTGGCGGTCTGACGGGCGGCGCCCAGCGCGGGCAGCAGGATGCCGATCAGCAGGGCGATGATGGAGATGACCACGAGCAGTTCGATCAGGGTGAATGCGTGTCGATTGGCGGACATGATTGAACTCCTAGGCGCAGCGGTCGCCGCGAGAACCCGGTGACGATCCGTGTTGAAAGGCGAACCCACGCGGGAAGCGTGAGCTCGCGGAGACGACGCGTTCAGCGGCGCCGCAGCAGCGGCGCAGCGGTCCCG
This sequence comes from uncultured Phycisphaeraceae bacterium, assembly GCA_964431205.1. GTDB lineage: Bacteria > Planctomycetota > Phycisphaerae > Phycisphaerales > Phycisphaeraceae > CAYSIX01. The sequence goes on along the minus strand of CAYSIX010000172.1, from coordinate 1,767 downwards.
AACAGCAGCAGCAGGGCGGTCGCGGGCTCGGGCACGGCCGCGCCCCCGACGCCGGTGCCGAAGTTGATCTGCCAGATGCCCAGGTCGAAGGCGTCCACGTCGCCGTCGTTGTCGAAATCGGCGCTCAACCCGTCACCGCTCATCCCGAACTGGGTCTGCCACAGGCCCAGGTCAAACGCGTCCACATCGCCGTCGCCGTCGGCGTCGCCCGGGACCGCCGCCGGCGTGTCGAGCAGGCGGATGCTTTCGATCAGCACGTCCAGCCGTTCATTCGAGCCCGGCAGGCCGTGGACCCGCAGCGACGCCAGGTCGAACTGCGGCGTGCCGGCCGCACTGTCGAAGAACGCCGCCACGTCGCCGTCGCCCGTCATGAACTCGGAGTTGAACTCGTCGATCGAGAAGATGTCGCTCAGCGCGATCGTCAGCGTGGTGAACCCGTCCGCGTTGAGCAGGGCGGTGTCGACGAGGTAGTTGGCCTGCTCGCCGCGGTTGGTCACGGCGTCGCCCGTGTTCTCCGGGTCATCGCGATCAAACAGCGCGACGAGAAACCCGCTCGCGGCGTTGTTCGGTCCCAGCCGCGCCGAGACCTCGAGCTGCATCGTGCTCAGATCGAGGTCTCGGATCGCGGTCGTCTTGCCCAGGGCGCCGAAGATGTCGCCGTTGTCGTTGTCCGGATCGGGCTCGGCGTCGATGGCGATCACCCCGTCGCTGAACGTCGCCGCGGCCTGATCCGCGAACTCGCCCTGCACGAACGAGTTGGCCGCCGGCAGCAGCGCGGGCGAGAAGTCGCTTTGAAAGTCGTCGGCCACGAGGTCGGCCACCGCCGGGTCCGTGGACGTGCGGTCCACCACCTTCACCGATTCGACCTCGATGTGCAGCCGGTCCGAGGAAGTCCGATCGCCCTGCAGCGAGAGCTTGACCAGCTCGAACCGTTCGAAGCTCTGGTCACCGTCGAACACGCGGCCGAACTGGCGGATCCAGTTGACCGGCCCCGGTGCCCCACCCTGAACCGTCTCGCCGTCCTCCAGGATCGTCTCCTGGAAGGTCGCGATCCCGTTGTCGTTGTCGTCGTCCGTGGGATCGACGAACAGCGGCTGCGAGACCGTCGTCCGCGTCCCCACGGGCAAGCCCGTCAGGTCCACGTCCCATCGCCACTCGTTGCCGGCCAGGGGGCCGTCCTGATCCTCGAGCTGGAGCTGGAACGTGCTCGCCGCGTTGTTCTCCAGGACTCGGAACGTCACCTCGAAGTCGAAGTCGGCGATCCGGTTGGGGTCGTCCACGTTCAGGTCGGTGTCGGGGATGTCGTAGCCCACGCCGCCGAGCAGGCCGTCCTCCCCGTCGAGGTCCTGGGCATCGATCACGATGCTCTCGGCGGTGAATGTGGCGGCGCCGCTATTCGCGAAGTCGCCGAACACGAAACCCTCCTTCGTCGCGATGTAGGCGTCCAGCCACCCCGGCGGGACGGCGGCGTGCGCGGCGGCGGCGGTGATCCCCACCAAGGCGGCGGCGATCCCGACCGTGCGGAAACACGCGGCGTTACGCAGTACTTGAGGCATAAAGATTCCTCCGTTCGTCATGGCCAATCGTTGCGGGTTTCATCGGACCGCCTCGGGCCCGTCCCGCCACCGGCCGCGATTTCGAGCTGCCCGCGTGGCGCGGCGTCCGGTTCGGTTGGCCGCGCCACGCGGATCGCGTCAAACACCCGTTCAGGCGCGCCGCCGCCGCCAGGCCAGCAGCCCGCCGAGCGCCAGCAGCCCGGCCGTCCCG
>CAYSIX010000171.1:0-9490 GCA_964431205.1 uncultured Phycisphaeraceae bacterium | reverse complement strand
CAACACGCTGTTCGATGAGAAGATCGGCGGGACCTTCCACGCCGCCGTCGGCGCCGGCTACCCCGAGACCGGCAACAGCAACCGCAGCGGGCTGCACTGGGACATGGTCTGTGACCTGCGCCCCGAGGCCGGCGGCGGGACCGTCACCGTCGACGGCGAGGTCATCCTCCGCGACGGCCGCTTCGTCTTCGACGGCTGGCCCGGGCCGCAGTAGCTCCCACTTGTCCCCCGTGCCGACACACAGACCCGGCGGTCAATCGGCCCAACCGCGGCACACGGCTCAGCTCGCTACCAGGTTCACGAGCCGCCCCTTGACCACGATCGCCTTGCGCACGGTCTTGCCCGCCAGCGCCGCGGCGACCTTCTCGTCCGACTTCGCCGCCGCCTCGATCGCCGCCTCGTCCGCGTCCGCCGGCACCGTCACCCGCCCGCGCAGCTTCCCGTTGACCTGCACCGGGTACTCGACCTCCCGCTCGACCAGCAGCCGCGGGTCGTAGCTCGGCCAGTCCGCGTTCGCCACCGAGTCCTCGTGCCCCAGCCGGTGCCACAGCTCCTCGGACACGTGCGGCGCGAACGGCGCCAGCAGCCGCACCAGCGTCTCGGCCACGCGCCGCGGCAGACGCGCCCGGCCGACCAGCTCGTTGTTCATCTCGATCAGCGCCGCGATCCCCACGTTGAAACCCATCGATTCCACCGCGTCGGTCACCCGCTTGACCGTCCGCGCCAGCAGCCGCGCCGTCGCCTCGTCCACCTCCGCCTCGTCCACACGCAGCTCACCGGTCTCCTCGTCCACTACGTTCCGCCACAGCCGCTGCAGAAACCGGTGCACCCCCACGATGTCCCGCGGGTTCCACAGCTTCGACTGATCCAGCGGGCCCAGGTACATCAGATACAGCCGCAGCGAGTCCGCCCCGTACTCGTCGCACACCGCGTCCGGGTTCACCGAGTTCTTCAGGCTCTTGCCCATCTTCCCGAACGCCCGCTCCACAGGCTCGCCGCGGTAGTGGAACCGCCCGTCCCGCTCCTCGACCTCGTCGGCCGGCACGTAGATCCCCCGCCGGTCCTTGTACGAGTACGCCTGGATGTAGCCCTGGTTGAACAGCCGCACGAACGGCTCGGGCGTGCTCACCTGGCCCAGGTCGTAGAGCACCTTGTGCCAGAACCGCGCGTACAGCAGGTGCAGCACCGCGTGCTCGACCCCGCCGATGTAAAAATCCACCCCGCCGGTCTTCGCCGCGCCGCCCTCGCGTTTGGCCATCCAGTACCGCTCCGCCTCACGCCCGACGAATCGCCGATCGTTTTTCGGATCGCAGAACCGCAGGTAGTACCAGCACGAGCCGGCCCACTGCGGCATCGTGTTCAGCTCCCGCGTGTACCGCACCCCGTCCCGCTCGACGTGCTTCCACTGGTCCGGGGCACGCGACAGCGGCGTCTGCACCTCCGCGTTCGGGTCGTCGCCGGCGTGCGGGCGAAAGTCCTCCATCTCCGGCAGCTCGACCGGCAGCTCCGACTCGTCCAGCGCCACCACCTCGCCGTCCGGCCCGTGCAGGATCGGGAACGGCTCGCCCCAGTACCGCTGCCGGCTGAACAGCCAGTCCCGCAGCTTGTACTGCACCTGCCGTTTACCGAGCCCGCGCTGCTCCAGCCATTCGATGATCCGCTGCTTCGCCTCGGCCGTCGCCAGCCCGTCCAGCGAGACCTCCTCGTTGTGCGAGTGCACGTTGACGCCCTCGCCCGTGAACGCCCGCTCCAGTTGTCCGTCGTCGTCTGGTGCGTCCTTCGGCCGAACCACCCGGCGGATCGGCAGGTCGTACGTGCGCGCGAACTCGAAGTCCCGCTCGTCGTGCGCCGGCACCGCCATGATCGCACCCGTGCCGTAGCCCATCAGCACGTAGTCCGCGATCCAGATCGGGATCTGCTGGTTGTTCACCGGATTGATCGCGTACGCGCCGGTGAACACGCCCGTCTTCTCCCGCGATTCGGCCTGGCGGTCCAGCTCCGACTTCGCCTCCGCCTCGCGCACGTACGCGTCCACCTCCTCGTACCGCTCCCGCGTCGTGATCGGCCCCACCAGCGGGTGCTCCGGCGCCAGGACCATGTACGTCGCCCCGAACAGCGTGTCCGGCCGCGTGGTGAATACCGTGATCACGTCCTCGTCCGACTCCGCCGTCCCGTACGCCAGCGGGAAGTGAACCTCCGCCCCCTCGCTGCGCCCGATCCAGTTCCGCTGCATCAGCTTCACCGGCTCGGGCCAGTCCACCAGGTCCAGGTCCGCCAGCAGGCGCTCGGCATAGGCCGTGATCCGCATCATCCACTGCTTCAGCGGCCGCCGATACACCGGGAAGTCACCGCGTTCGGACTTGCCCTCGGCCGTCACCTCCTCGTTGGCCAGCACGGTTCCGAGCGCCGGGCACCAGTTCACCGGCACCTCGTCCATGTACGCCAGGCGGTAGCCGTCCAGCACCAGGCGCCGCTCGGCCGCGTCCAGCTCGTGCCACTTGCGCGCGCCGACCGGCGGGCCGCCGAGGGCGTCCATCCCGCCCATCGCGCCCACCGGCACCAGCTCGCCCTCCGGGCCCACGTCCATCTCCCCCGACTCGAGCATCCGCTCCAGCTCCGCGATCGGCCGCGCCCGCTGCACCGACGGGTCGAACCACGAGCCGTACAGCTTCAGGAAGATCCACTGCGTCCACTTGTAATACCCCGGATCCGTCGTGGCGAAGCAGCGGTCCCAGTCGATCGCCAGCCCCAGGCGCTTGAGGCTCGCGCTGATGTTGTCAATGTTCTGCTGCGTGGTGATGCGCGGGTGCACGCCCTTCTCGACGGCGTACTGCTCGGCGGGCAGGCCGAAGGCGTCGTACCCGATCGGGTGCAGGACGTTGTCGCCGCGCATCCGCCGGTATCGGGCGACGATGTCGCTGGAGGTGTAGTTCAGCGCGTGGCCGATGTGCATGCCCGCCCCGGAGGGGTAGGGGAACATCGAGAGGACGTAGAACTTGGGCCGGTCGGGGTCGAACCCGCTGTGGGGCGCGTCGGGGACCGCGGGCTCATCACCGGGGTTGGGCGTGCGGAAGGTCTGCTGCTCGGCCCAGTGGCGTTGCCAGCGAGGTTCGATCTGTGCGGGGTCGTATTTCATGGCAGGCCGGACAGCATAGGTGCTGGGCGCGGCGGGGCAAAACGGACGCGGAGGCACATGGATGGGGTGCGCCGATTGGCCGACGACGCCCCGGGCGCGCCACGGGTTGACCCGGCAGGGCGAGGCGTCGAGAATGGTTTGTCGTCACGTCCACCTTCCGAAAAGGGGCAGGTCATGCTCGAGCAACGGCAGCGCGCAAGCGGGCGGGTGTTTCTGGCCTTGATGTGTGTCGGCGCCGCAGCCCTGATGGCGACGCCCCTGCGGGCGCAGGACACGGCCGACGCGCACGAGCGCGCCCGGCAGCGGGCGATGGAGCGGTCGTGGCTGGTCGAGCCGGCCAACCCCGAGCCGCGGACGATCGAGTTCCGCGTGGTCGAGGCGGAGACGGGGGCGCCGCTGGCCGGGGCCGAGCTGACGGTCTCCGCGGTGTGGGCGCACGTGGGTTGCAGCGTGCCCATGCCGTTCGTCACCGATGAGCGGGGCCGGCTGGCGATGGCGCTGCCGACGGACATGGGGCGACTCTTGAGTCTGCGCGCCACGGCTTCAGCACCAAGCCGCGTGTCGAAGTCCGTGCGCTGGGACATGCGCGACCGGGAGGCGGGCGTGACGCTGCCGGACACGTACACGCTCGAGCTGCCGCGCGGGACGGAGATCGGCGGGCGAGTGATTGACGAAGACGGAGGTCCGATCCACGGCGTCCACGTGGAAGTGGAAACAGTGATCGGTCTCGACGACTTGCCGCCGTCGGGTCAATCGTTCGAGCTCGTTCCTGCGACGTTTATCACCACGAACGCCGAGGGCCGATGGCGATGTGACATCGTCCCGGCGCAGCTCGAAGAGCTGTATGTCACGTTGCATCATCACGGATACGTTCGCAGCCGGGGTTCGCGGAAGATGGATTGGTCGGACATCACTCGGTTGCGCGCGCGCGAAGCCGTGTTCAAGATGGAAAGGGGCTTCCGAGTCGCGGGCCGCGTGGTCGATGAGCGAGGTGAGCCGATCGCCGGGGCGTCCGTGCTGGCCGGCGCGAATCATTACGACAGAGACGCGCTGACCGCGACGACCGACGCGAGCGGTGCGTTCTCGCTGTCCCCGGTCGAGGCCGACCGGACACTCTCGCTGGTCGTGCGTGCCGACGGGCACGCGCCCGCGCTGCGGCACGTCGAGCCGGGGCGGCGGGGCGGCGAGCCGTTGGTGATCGAGCTGGGCGAGGCGCGGACCCTGAGCGGCCGGGTGGTGAATCAGGCGGGCGAGCCGGTCGGCGGGGCGTGGGTTCGCGTCGATCGGTGGCGCGGGTTTCAGGCGCTGGACATCCGCACGGAGACGGATGAGCGGGGGCGGTTCGAGCTGTACGACATGCCGGCCGACGAGGTGCTACTGGATGTCGGCCGCGCGGGCTACATGCGGGTGGACGGCTACGCGGCATCGGCGGGCGACGAGCCGTACGAGATTGTGCTGCCGCCGGTGCTGCGGATCTCGGGGGAGGTGCGGGACAAGGTGACGGGCGAGCCGATCGAGAGGTTCACGGCCCAGCCGGCGATCGGTCTGAATGAGAACCGACCGCCGACGCCCGGGCTCAATCCATTGGAAGTTCAATGGTTCCGTGATGGGAAGTACGAGCTGGTTTTACGTCACCCGTACCCGTACCAAGCGGTCGTCGTGGAAGCGAAGGGGTATCGGCGGGCGATATCGCCGACGTATCCGCCGGACGCGGGCGACGTGACCTGCGACTTCGAGCTGGTGCGCGGCAGCGGGCCGACGGGCGTGGTGCTGGACGCGAACGGCGAGCCCGCTGCGGGCGCGAAACTTGTCATCGCGGCGGGCGGGCAGTCGGTAAGCATGCAGGATGGGCACTTTCCCCGCCACATACTCAACGAGACGACGACCGCGGACGCCAACGGGCGATACGAGCTGCCGTCCCCGATTTATGAGCAGTTCGTCGTCGTCGCGTTGCACGACGCGGGCTGCGCCGAGGTCAAGGCCGAGGACCTCGGTGAGGCGGGCGAGATCGTCCTGGAGCCTTGGGCACGGATCGAGGGCGTGGTGAAGATCGGCGACGGCGTGGCGGCGGGGGGGAGGATCAGCATGAGCCGCACACCGATCCGCCACTACGAGGGATCGCCGGGGTTTGAATCGCCGGGGTTTGAATCGCCGGGCGTCTGGCACCACGCAAACGTGACGGCGGATGATCACGGCCGCTTCACGCTGGAGCGCGTGCCGCCGGGCGAGGTGTGGATCGGCCGTTCCGTCGAGGTCGACAGAGCCGGCACGGTTTATGCCACGTCGATGAGCGCATCGAAGAGGGTGACGGTCGAGCCCGGCCGGACATATACGGTTCAGATCGGCGGAACGGGCCGTCCGGTCGTCGGCCGCGTGGCCGTGGTGGACGGCGAGTGGAGCGAGCTTGAGTGGACCGAGGGTCATGGGTCCGTTCGCACGAAGCGGCCGCGCCTGCCGCTGCCGGAGGGCTTCCACCAATGGCCGCAGGAGAAGCGCAGGGCGTGGATGGATGCGTGGATCGCGTCGCCGGAGAAGGCCGAGTTCGAGAAGCGGCGTGCGGAATACGAGCGAACCGAACAGTCATTCGGCTTCGAGGTCGCGGCCGACGGCACGTTCGAGGTCGCGGACGTGCCGGCGGGCGAGTACGAGCTGTGGGTGACCCTGAGGAACGTGCCGCCGGGCACGCGTCGGCGGAACCCGATGGGGCAGAAGGTGGCCGAGGCGCGGGTGGAGGTGACGGTGCCGCCGATGCCCGGCGGGCGCAGCGATGATCCGCTGGACGTCGGGAAGATCGAGCTGGAGCGCGCCGAACGCGTCGCCGGTCGTTAGGGCGATAGAATCGCCGGCATGTACGATGCTCAGACTCTGAGCGTGGCGGCGCTGACTCTGCTGTCGTGCGTCGTTTGCGCGGCGGCGCAGCCGCGGTCCCCTTCGGCTGACGAGATTCTGAGCAAGCTGAAGCCGGGCCATCCGCGGCTGATGCTCGAAGCCGGCGCCATCGATCGGTTGCGCAAGCTGATCGAGACGGACGAGACGGCGCGGCGGTGGTACGGTTCGATCCGCAGGCGGGCCGACGGCATGCTGGACGCGCCGGTGTCCGAGCACGTGCTGCCGGACGGGATCCGCCTGCTGAGCACCAGCCGCCGCGTGGTGGATCGGGCGTACACGCTGGGGCTGGTGTGGCTGATCGAGGGCGAGGCGAAGCACGCCGATCGGCTATGGGCGGAGCTGGAGGCGGCGGCGAGCTTCCCGGACTGGAACCCGTCGCACTTTCTCGACACGGGGGAGATGACGCACGCGTTCGCGATCGGGTACGACTGGCTGCACGGACACTGGAGCGAACGCCAGCGCCGGGTGCTGCGCGAGGCGATCGTGCGGCACGGGCTGGAGCCGGCGCTGAAGGCGTACCGAGGCGAGGCGCGCTATGGCTGGTGGACGCGGGCGACGCACAACTGGAACCAGGTGTGCAACGGAGGGATCCTGCTCGGGGCGTTGGCGATCGGAGACGAGGCGCCCGAGCCGGCGGGCATGGCGATGGAGCACGCGATCCGCCTACTGCCCAACGCGATGCAACACTACGCGCCGGACGGCGCATGGAACGAGGGGCCGGGCTACTGGGCGTACGCAACGGAATACACCGTGTACGCGCTGGCGGGGATGCAGACGGCCCTGGGCACGGACTTCGGCCTCTCCGGGATGGAGGGCTTCTCGCAGGCCGGCGCCATGCCGATCCTGTCGCTGGGTCCATCGGGGATCACGTTTAGCTTCGCGGACTGTCGGCCCGGCCGGGTGCGCAGCGAGGCGCTGATGTGGCTGGCGCGACGGTTCGATGAGCCGACGTGGGGCGCGTATCAGGTGGCGTACGCGCGGCCGACGGCGCTCGACCTGCTGTGGTACGAGCCACGGTTCTCCGAGGCGGACTGGCGGACGCTGCCGCGGGTCAAGCACTTCCGCGGCGTGGACTTCGTGGTCGCGCGATCGTCGTGGGCCGATGACGCGCTGTTCCTGGCGATCAAGGGCGGGGACAACAAGGCGAACCACTCGCACCTGGACCTGGGCGCGTTCGTGCTCGATGCGCACGGCAAGCGATACTTCGTTGACTTCGGCCGCGACAACTACAACCTGCCGGGCTACTTCGGCGGCCAACGGTTCGAGTACTACCGCCTGCGCACCGAGAGCCACAACATCCTGCTGATCAACCCTTCGCGGCAGGCGAATCAGGACCGTCGCGCGGTGGCGCCGATGACGGTGAAACGCGGCGACGGCGGGACGGCGACGGCGCGCATCGATCTGACGGAGGCCTACCGCCCGCGGGGCGCCGAGCGCGTGGTGCGGACGGCCGCGTTCGACGGCGAGTCGGTGACGCTGACCGACGGGGTGGAGCTGACCGATCCGGGCGAGGTCTGGTGGGCGGCGCACACACCGGCGGAGGTTTCGTTGTCGGATGACGGCCGTACGGCGGCGCTGAGCCTGGACGGCGACGTGGTCGAGGTGCGGCTGGTTAAGCCGGAAGGAGCCCGTTTTTTCGTGATGCCGGCGGCGCCGTTGCCGCAGTCACCGAAGCCGGAGCGTCAGGCGGAGCATGACGATTACCGCAAGCTCGCGATCTGGATCCAAGGCGATCGCGTGGTTCGGTTCGTGGTCGAGATCGAGCCGCGGTAGGGCGCCTTTCGATTCCGTGCAGGTCGAGAGCCGGCCCGTCGCTCGGGCTCCGGGCTCGGCTTGACGAACCGTGCCGGTCGAGGCGCCCGCGTTCAGAACGGCATCATCAGGCCGAGGTAGAGCTGAGCGGCGTCGAGGCCGTCGTTGCCCTCGGTGGTGCTGGCGTTGGAGATGTGCAGCCAACGGGCGCCGCCCATGAGACGGGCGCGGTCGGTCAGGTCGTAGGTGAAGCCCATGCCGACCTGCGGGCGGAAGTTGTGGTGGCTGTCGGAGGGAAAGTTCGTCGTGGCCTGCTGGAAGCCGGCGCCGCCGTCCACGTACAGGGACCAGTCTTCATCTTTGAGGAAGTGCCAGCGGAAGAGCAGGTCGAGGCCGCCGACGCCGCCGTCGTCGTCGGTCTTCGAGTCGACCCACCCGCCGATGGCTTCGAGGTTGATCGACAGGTCGTCGACGAAGTACCAGCCGGCGCCGACGTGCGCGGTGTGGATGTAGCCGTGCTCGGAGTCGCCGACGACGGTCGAGCCGTAGAACTGGAAAGAGAAGGTGCCCTCGGCGAAGTCGGTGGCTGGTGGAGCCGCCGCGAGCGAAGCGGTGGGCACGGCGCGCAGCGCCTGGTGAGCCAGCGTGGTCAGCGAATCCTGGGCGACTGCCGGGGCGGCGAGGAACGCGACGCTGAACAGGGCAGACAAGGTGGTCATCCGTGGCATAGGGGTTTTCCATGAGGGCGGCACACGGCCGCGGGTTCGGGGATTATGCGTGATAGCGCGATGGCTGGCAATCTTATTCCTTCAACGTCTCGGTCCGTGTTCTTCAAAAGAAGAGGCCCGGATGTGTTCCCACACCCGGGCCCCGTTGGTGATCTGGGCAATGCAAACGCGTCGTGCGGTCAGGCGGCCTCGGTGTGGGCCGCTTCGCTCTTGGTCGGATCGACGCGGAAGTGCGCGACGAGCTTCTGAAGCTTCTCGGCCCGCTGGCTGAGCTGCATGCCCGCGGCGGCGGTCTGCTCGGCGGCCTGCGTCGACTGCTTGGTGATGTTGTCGATCGACTGCATGTTCCGGCTGACCTCCTCGCCGGCGGCCGACTGCTGCTCGGCGGCGGCGGCGATCGACTGAATCATAGTCGCCACCTCCTGAGCGCTGGCCACGATCCGCCGCAGGCTGTCGCCCGCCTCGGTCGCCTTGCCCACGCCCTCGCGCACCTGGGCCGTCCCCGTCTCCATCCGCTGCACCGCCTGGGTCGTCTCGGTCTGGATCGCCTCGATCGACGTGGCGATCTCGTCGGTCGCCTTGGTCGTCCGGTCGGCCAGCTTGCGGACCTCGTCGGCCACGACCGCGAAGCCCCGGCCGTGCTCGCCGGCCCGCGCCGCCTCGATCGCCGCGTTCAGCGCCAGCAGGTTCGTCTGGTCGGCGATGTCGTTGATGACCTCAACGATCTGGCCGATCTGCTCGCCGCGCTTGCCCAGTTCTTCGATCGACGCCGCGGCGCTGGTCACCGCTTCGCTGATGCTGTTCATCCCGGTGACCGTCTCGTTGACGACGTTGCCGCCTTCGGTCGCCAGGTCGCCCGAGTTCTGGGCGCTCTGCGTGGCTTCCTCGGACTTCTTGGCCACTTCGATCACACTGGCGCTCATCTCCTCGACCGCCGACGAGATCTGGCCCAACTGCTGGATCTGCTCTTCCATGCCGGTGGCCA
>CAYSIX010000170.1:6189-9613 GCA_964431205.1 uncultured Phycisphaeraceae bacterium | reverse complement strand
CGCCGCGTGCGACCATCAGGCCGTCGGCCGCGTCGCAGATCGCGGGAAGGGCGTCCACCGCCTGGGGCTTCTCGATCTTGGCGATGATCGGCGGCCGCCAGCCGTTGCCGACCTCCTCGATCCGAGCGGACAGCGACTCGATGTCGTTCGCCGAACGCACGAAGCTGAGCGCCAGGAAGTCGAGCCGGCGCTCCGCCGCCCATTCCAGGCACCGCTGGTCGTGATCGGTCAGCGACGGCAGCGACAACTGCGTGTCGGGCAGGTTCACGCCCTTGCGCGTGCTCACGGGCCCGCCGGCGACCACGCGACAGATCGCACGACGTTCCGCGCCCTCGCCGCTCAACTCCACCACCAGCATGCGCACCGCGCCGTCGTCGATCAGCACCCGCTGGCCCGGCTCCAGCTCATCGACCAGCGAGGCGTACGTCGTCGTCAGCCGGACGGGGTGCTGGCCATCACGCCGGGCCGGCGCGACGCCGCGAACCAGCTCGACCCGCTCGCCCACCGCGATCTCCAGCGGGTCGTCGTCGATCTGGTTGAGTCGAATCTTCGGCCCCGAGAGATCGCCCAGGATCGCCACCGGCACGCCGACGGTCCGCGCCGCGTCCCGCACGGCCTCGGCGGCGTGGTCAAAGTCGTCGATCGTGCCGTGCGAGAAGTTGATCCGTACGACACGGACCCCCTCCTCGATGAGACGGCGGAGCACGGCGGGCTCGCGCGTGGCGGGGCCGACGGTAGCGATAATCTTGGTCAACAGCGGCTCGGACCCGTCCACGCCGGCCATTGTAGGTCGCCGGGTCCGAGGCCGCGCAAAATGCGGCCGAGCGCCGCGGCGCCGGTCGATGTATCCGCCGTGAGCACCCCACGCCCGACCGCTTCCGAGTCGCCCCCGCGCTGCCTGACGGTGGACGTCGAGGAGTACTTCCAGATCGAGGCCGCACGCGCCGCCGTGCCGCCGGCGGCGTGGTCGCAGTGGCCGTCTCGCGTCGAGGCGCAGATGCAGGCGCTGCTCGAACGGCTGGCACGGCACCGCTGCCGGGCGACGCTGTTCTTTCTCGGTCACGTCGCGCAGGACCACCCGGCGCTCGTGCGTCGGTGTCACGACGCCGGCCACGAGATCGCCTGCCACGGGTTCTGCCACGATCGACTGGATCGCATGGACGCGGCCACGCTCAAGGCCGACGTGACCGCGGCCAAGGCCCTGCTCGAAGACCTGACGGGCGCGCCCGTGCTCGGCTACCGCGCGCCGAGCTGGTCGCTGACCCGTCGCACACGCTGGGCGATCGACGTGCTGCTCGAAGCCGGGTTCGTGTACGACAGCTCGATCTTCCCGGTGCGGCACCCGGCGTACGGGATCGCCGATGCGCCGACGCGGCCGTACGTGCTCGCGGCCGATCGCGCCGGCCGATGCCTGCTGGAGCTGCCGCCGCTGACCTGGCGCGTTGCCGGGCACAACGTGCCGGTCGCCGGCGGGGCGTACTTCCGCGCCTTGCCGCTCGCCGCCATGCGCGCGGGCCTGGCGCAGGCCGGCCGCGAGCGTCGGCCCGCCGTCCTCTACTTCCACCCGTGGGAGTTCGACCCCGACCTGCCGGCGTTGCCCTTGGGTCGGCTCGGACGCTGGCGGACGTACACGGGCCTTGGCCGTACGCTGCCGCGGCTCGATCGCCTGCTCGCCTCGCCCGGCCGCTGGATCACCATGCGGGAGCTGGCCCGCCGCTGCGGTCAGTCAGACCGCTCGGCGGCCGCCATGCCCGGGACGGAAACCACCACGGCGCGTGCCGCCGCGTAGGTCGTGTGGCTCACAGCCGACGCGCGTCGTCCAGATCGTTCTCGGCGTAGCTCGTGTCGTCGAGCGCGCTGGCCTCGTCGGGCGTGCCCTCGTCGTCGATCGACACCTCGTCGTCCAGGTCCACCGGCTGGCCCGCGGCGGTGTCGTCGGCCGAGAGCACGTCCACCCCGTCGCTGAAGTTCGGCATCATCTGCGCCACCGCCCGGCGGATGATCGCCGAGTCGATCAGGTGCGTCTCCCGCGAATAGCCGACCAGCAGCGCGTTGTCACAGACGGAGTTGACCACGCGCGGCACGCCCCGCGACCGCTCGTAGATCATCTGCAGCGCCTCGCGCGAGAAGTCCACGTTCGGCCGCTGGTTCGCCGCACGCACCAGGCGGTAGGCGATGTACCGGGTCATGTCGTCGAAGCTCATCGGGCCCAGGTGCGTGTACATCGCGATCCGCTGGATCAGGGGCTTGAGCCGCGGATGCTTGAGCGTCGTGCGCAGCTCGGGCTGGCCCAGGATCAAGAGCTGCACGAGCTTGTCGGTCTCGTTCTCGAGGTTGGTCAGCAGGCGGATCTCCTCGAACTCGTCGATGCTCAGGCACTGCCCCTCGTCGATGATGATCACGACGTTGCGGCCGACGGCGTATTGCTGCTCGACGAAGCGGCGCATGGCGGTGAGCATGCCGGCCTTGTCGGTGCGGGCGGGCAGGTCGAGCTGCAGCTCGGCGGCGATCATGCGCAGCAGCTCGGTCGAGCTGACACGGGTGTTGTTGATCAGGCAGTAGCGGATGTCGTTGCCCAGGCGGCGCAGGAGGGTTCGGGTGAGGGTGGTCTTGCCGGAGCCGACCTCGCCGGTGACCAGGGCGAAGCCGCGGCGGTTGCGCACGACATACTCGAGCTTGGCCAGGGCCTCGCGGTGCTGCTCGGTCTCGAAGAAGAAGCGCGAGTTGGGCGTGTTCTGGAACGGGGGGAGGATCAGGTTGTAGAACATCTCGTACATGGCGGCGCCCCAGCGGGCGGCGGGTCGGGCACGCCGCCGCGCATCAGAACGATCGGCTCGACGCGGCCGATCCCCGAGCCACGCGAACCAAGCATCATCATATCACCGCCGCCGTGGACAAACCCTGTCCGATAAAGATTTTATCCCCTCGCCCCCCTGTCGCGCCCTTACCTCGACGCCGCCTCGTCCCGCGGCGACTGCGGTTGCAGGTTCGCCCGGGTCGCTGCGGTCTTCTCGATCACCGCCGCGCAATAGGGATATGTCAGCGCCTGGGTCACGACCTCGTCCTCGCCCGGCCGGTTCACCGTCGCCTGCACCCACAGCGTGTTGCCGACCTGTTGCACCGCCGTCACGTCACACCAGTACCCGCCGGTCGGCTGCTCGCCCATGCTCACGACCACCAGGTCCGAATCGTCGAAGTCCACCGCGATCGCCAGCAGCTCGTCGCTGCCCAGAGCGCGCAACTGCTCTTCGCTCTTGATCAGCCGGACACCCGGGAGCGTCAACGCGGCGCTGTCGCCCCTGTCGACGTGGTCGATGGTCACGGGCAGTGCGACGGCGGTGTCATCGGGCGTCGCCGCGTCGGCGGAAGCGTGGCCGCCGTGGTGCTTGGCGCAGCCGCCGAGCAGAGCGAGGGTGCAGGCGGC
>CAYSIX010000170.1:0-6179 GCA_964431205.1 uncultured Phycisphaeraceae bacterium | reverse complement strand
TCACGGGTGGTCTCCGATTCGTGGCCGAGGGGCGATCAGTGAGCGGCAATATAACGCAAGGCGGGGCGCTCGTGAGGCGGTGTGACAAAAAAGCCCACGGCGGATAGCCGTGGGCTCGTGATCTGCGGTCGTGAGTTTTGGTTCGGTCGCCCGGATTCAGCGACGACGGCGCAGGGCGGCAAGGCCGCCGAGCATCAGCAGCCCGAGCGTGGCCGGCTCGGGGACGGCCGCCCCGTCCAGGCCCGTGCCGAAGTTGGTCTGCCACAGGCCCAGATCGAACGCGTCCACGTCGCCGTCGTCATCGAAGTCGGCGGTCAGCTCTTCGCCGGTCTGGCCGAACTGAGTCTGCCAGATGCCCAGGTCGAAGGCGTCGACGTCGCCGTCGCCGTCGGCGTCGCCGGTGACGGCGGCAGCGCCGGTCAGCGCGACCGCGATGCCGTTGAACCCGATGTTGCTCTCGCCGTCCTGGTCGAAGTCCCAGGCGGTGGCGCCGTCGACGATGACGGTGACGTCGTCGTCGACGAGGCCGGTCGTGCCGATGACGGAGGTGTCGATCTCGACGACGGTGCCGGCGAAGCCGCTGGCGACGATGTTGCCGTTGGAGAGCATGGCGATGTTCTGGAGCGAGCCGACGTCACCGGCGGTGTCGAGGGAGCTGTCGTAGCGGGCCTCGTCGATGATCTCGAAGTCGTTTTCGGGGTCGAGGACCCAGAGGAAGTTGTCGACCTCGCCGGAGGCGAAGTCACCCAGGCCGACAAAGACGTAGGGGGAGATGTCGGGGTTGTAGACGATGCCGGCGGTGTCCCCGTCGTCGGGCTGGTTGCCGCCGTTGGGCCCCAGGAGCTGGTGGACCGAGGTCCGATTGTCAAAGCCGGACTCGGTGACGTCGACGGTGTCGAAGAGGCCGGCGTCGCCGTCCATGAGCATGAGGGTGTCGTTGTCGAGCCAGGCGGTCGCATGCGTGCCGAAGTCGAAAAACGCCTCGCCCAGCTCGCGCGGGTTCGAGAGGACGTCCGTGGCGTTGGCGGCGGCCGGGTCGTAATCGAAGACCCAGACGTTGCCCTTGTTGCGGGTGATCGGGTCGGGGTCGAAGGCGCCCGGGCCCGTGACGGCGATGCGCGTGTTGTCGGGGCTGACCGACACGTCGGCGACGTTGTCGAAGGAAAGGCTGTTGAAGGCGGGGAAGGCGCCGGAGAAGTCGCCGATGCGGGTCGTGGTGCCTGAGCCGTCGGTGCTGAGCAGGAAGAGGCTGCCGCCGGCGGCGGAGGTGCCGAAGTTCGTGCCCAGCACGTTGCCGTTGGCGTTGGAGCGGATACCGTCGGTGTTGTCGAACGCCAGGCGCTGAATGAACGGCTCGGTGAACGGGTCGGGGACGACCTCGCCGCCGCGGATGATGCCCAGCGTGTCGCCGGAGTTGCTCAGGCCCAGGACGATGTCGTCGTTCTGAAACTGACCGTGAGCGGTCGTGGCGAGCGCGAGGGGCGCTGCCCAAAGAGCACAAAACCATCTCATCTTGCTTACTCCTCTCTCAAAAGGGTGGGTGTGTATCAGGCGCGTGGACCGTGCGGGGTCCCGTCGGGTTCACCGCACGATCTGGCCGTTCTCGTCGTCGGGGTCCGCGGTGTTGTTGGCGCCGATGATCGTGACGCCATCGGGCACGTGGTAGTCGATGTTCACAGCCTCGTGGACGGGCAGGGTGCGCCCGCTGCCGTCGAAGAAGGTCAGGTTCATGCTGGCGTTGTCATGGCGGAAGCCGTTGCGGCGGGACCCGGGCATGAGCCTGGACTTCAACTCGCTGTCGCTCATGCCGTTGGTGGAGACGATGTTGGCCGGGGGCGTGCCCCACTTGTAGGGGTTGCCGCCCGAGCCGGTATAGCCCCACCCGCCGTGCATGAAGTTGCCGCCGAACTGCTCCCAGATCAGGCCGTTCCAGGTCACCGACGGGTCGGGCCCGAACGTCTCGGTGTAGCGGACGCCCTCGGAGACGTAGGCCTTGCTGGAGGCGTTGCGGATCCCGTCGATGGTGAAGTTGAAGGTGGAGGGATACTTGCCGACCTGGGCGAGCAGGTTGCCCAGGTCGCCGTCGACGCCGCCGGCGTCGTCGCGGGGGTCGCCCGTGCGACGGATGTGGAAGTAATAGTTGGCGGCGTAGCTGGCGACGAAGGTGGTCTCGTCGACCTCGAGGCCGCCGCCGAACCGCTTGCTGTAGTTCAGGTCGTTGCTGGGGCATCGCAGGTCGGTGTTGAGGATTCGTTCGAGCCGTTCGTCGGGATCGCCGGGCAGCCCGAGCGAGTCGCCGAGCGTGGGCGAGACCCAGTCGTAGTGCATGACGGGCTTGGTGGGCCCGCTGGCGAGGCGGCGTGCGTCACCGACGCTGGTGCCGGGGCTGAACAGGCGACCGCTGGTGTTCGGCCCGGCGAGGTACGTGTTGTTGGCCGCGGCGTAGTTGGCCATGCCGATGCCGATCTGCCGCACGTTCGACAGGCACACCACCGCCCGCGCCGACTCGCGAGCCGCGCCCAGCGCCGGCAGGAGGATGCCGATCAGCAGCGCGATGATCGAGATCACGACCAGCAGCTCGATGAGCGTGAAGGCCTGAGTCCGTGGTCGGGCGGGGGTGTGGGGTCGCATGGCAGGCTCCCTTGTCTGTCGGTTGCGGCGACGGCGTACAAGGCAACACGGATGACGACCACGCGCCGCGTGGTACGTCATGCCGTGCTCCTCCTCCGCTCCGCTCGTCCCCCGGACGCGCGGCCGCGTTGCGCGGCCGCTAGTTCATCGTAGGCTCTGGATCGTCGGCTCAGGCCCGACGCCGGCCGCGACCGCCGAGCACCGCCGCGCCCAACCCCAGCAGCGCCGCCGCGGCGGTCGGCTCGGGGATCGTCAGCGTCGGCGCGCTGATGCTGTCGTTGGCGATGCCCGCGAACGTCGCCGAGGTCGTCTCCTCGTTGGCCGCCACCACGAACCGCACCGGCTGGCCGGCGTCGATCTGCCCGAGGATGTACGACTCGACCGCCTCGTCCGGCGTCACCGAGAACGTGTTGGCGAACCCGTCGTCGTTCGCCTCGTCGTACAGCAGCGTGCCCAGCAGCGTCAGCGGGGCCAGGTCACCGGCGGCGATCGCCGTCGGCGAGACCGACGGATCGGCCCGCAATGCGCTGGTGATCGGGGCGATGTCCGTCGTGTTGTCCTCGGTCAGCCACAGGCCGATCTCACCCGTGGTCGAGAAGAACGCGTCCGCCTGGAAGAGTGACACCTCGATCACCGGCACCTCGGTCAGGCCGGCAAAGTCCGTGGTCGGAAACTCCAGGGCGATGTAGGCCGCGAAGTTATTGTTGGCCGAGCCCTGCGCGTTGGCGAAGCGCAGGTCGTCATCGACCTCGCCGGTCAGCACCTCGCCGACGGTCGTCGCCGTGACGGTCTGTCCCCATGCCGGGGCCGCCAGACCGACGGTGAGCAGCCCGGCCGCGCAATACGATCCAATCGTCTTCAGTTCCATGATCCGATCCTCCCTTTCCCTGTGTTAAGTGATCGATACCGATCCGTGGATCGCGGTACGTGCAGGCCGCCGCACCGCTCTCGACCCGATGCGCGAAGTATAAGCAAATCAGCCAACAAAGCTACCGCGTGGGACGACGCTAACCGAAAGCCAACGGAGCCCTAGCGCGTCGCTCACACGCAGGCCTCGGGCGCGACAGGAGTTACGCGCACGGGCCGTCGTCCGACCCGCGGCACCGCCGCCCCAGGGGGGGCACGCCGCCGCCGGGGCGCACGCCGTGAGGCCGGGCCGCCCCTCGAGGCCCTGCCCGTATACTCGCACGGGAGCCGACGCGGTTCACCCGATACCTCCGGCCCAAACCGAAGAAGAGGACCCCTTATGGCCCGCACACCGATCGATGCCCGCCTCGCCCTCGCCGCCCTGTGCCTGCTGACCGCGGCGGCCGGTCATGCGGTGCGCGCGCAAGCGTCCCGCCCCACGAGCCGCCACGTCTCCCTCGGGCCCGAGGGCGCGCTGGTGTACGGTGCAACCCGATCCGGCGACCGCGTGCCGGACTTCTCGCACGCGGGGTACATGGGCGGCGGCGTCGCGCTGCCGAGCGTGCCGGTCCGCATCACCGTCCGGCCCGGCGAGGGCGACGACACCGCACGGATCCAGGCCGCGATCGACGAGCTGGCGTCACGCCCGCGCGACACCGACGGCTTCCGTGGCGCGGTGCGGCTCGCCGCCGGCCGGTACGAGGTCGGCGGGCCGCTGCGCATCGCCGCCAGCGGGATCGTGCTCCGCGGTCAGGGGCACGGCGAGGACGGCACGGTGCTGCTCGCGACCGGCACCGAGCAGCGGACCGTGCTGCACGTCGGCGGCGAGGGACAACCGAAAGAGCTGGCGGCTACGCGACGCGCCGTGATCGACGAGTACGTGCCCGTCGGCGCCACGCGGCTGCGCCTGGAGTCCGCCGACGGCCTGTCAGTCGGCGACGAGGTGCTCGTCTGGCGTCTTTCGAACGAACGATGGATCGACGAGCTCGGCATGAACCGCATCCCGCCCCGCGACGACGGCCGCCCCGTCCATCAGTGGGAGCCCGAGACCTACCGCCTCCCATTCGATCGCATCATCACCGCGATCGAAGGGCGGACCATCACCCTCGACGCGCCGCTGACAACCGCGATCGATCAGCAATACGGCGGCGGGTACGTGGTGAAGCACGAGTACCCCCGGCGGATCGAGCAGGTGGGGGTGGAGAACCTGCGTGCGGTGTCCGAGTACCGCGGGCCTATGGATGAGGACGAAGATCACGCGTGGGTCTTCATCGAGATGGATGCGCTTCAGGACGGATGGGTGCGCGACGTGACGGCGGCGCACTTCGGGTTCTCGCTCGTGACGGTGGGCCGTCAGACGAAGCGGGTGACGGTGCAGGACTCCCGGTGCCTGGACCCGGTGTCGCGCATCACGGGCTCGCGACGCTACTCCTTCTATGTGCTCGGCCAGCTCACGCTGGTGCAGCGTTGCTACGCGAGACACGGTCGGCACGACTTCGTGCTCGGCAGCCGGGTCCAGGGCCCGAACGTGTTTCTGGATTGTGTGGCCGAAGAGGCGCACAACGACACGGGGCCGCACCACCGCTGGTCGAGCGGTTGCCTGTTCGACAACGTGGTGGTGCGGGGCGACGCGATCAACGTGCGAAACCGTCTGAACCTGGGCACGGGGCACGGGTGGGCGGGCGCGAACATGGTGCTGTGGAACTGCCGAGCGGACCTGATCACGTGCGAGCGCCCGCCGACGGCGCAGAACTGGGCGATCGGATGCGTCGCCGAGAGCTACCGCGGCGACGGGTTGTGGGAGTCCAGGGGCCGGCCGGTAAAACCCGAGAGCCTGTACCGCGCGCAGCTTGCCGAGCGGCTCGGGCCGGAGGCGGTCGAGCGTGCGGCGGCGCCGTGGTCGGAGGGGAATCAGAAACAGTTCGACACGCCTCGCTGAAGCGAGGCGTGCCACGCGTGGGGCCTGACTCGCTTCAGCGAGTCGGGCGTCGGGCGTCGGCTCCACGACGTCACGCCCGCGACGTCACGTTTCCGCCTCACGCCCCCGCCGGCTCGGGCTGCGGCGACTCGATCTCGACCGCCAGGCCCGCGTCGTCGCCGGCGTCCACCTTCACCGTCGAACCCTCGACCGCTTCGCCGGCCACCAGCGCCCGGCCGATCCGCGTCTCCACCTCGTGCTGCAGGAACCGCTTCAGCGGCCGCGCGCCGTACACCGGGTCGTAGCCCGCTTCGGCGATGAACCGCTTGGCCGCGTCCGTGATCTCCAGCCCCACGCCACGCTCGGCCAGCCGCTTGCGGATGTCCGCCGCCTGCAGGTCCACGATCTTCGTGATCTGATCCAGCGTCAACGCCTTGAACAGCACGATGTCGTCCACGCGGTTGAGGAACTCCGGCCGGAAGTGCTTGCGCACCTCCGCCATCACCTGGTTCCGCGCCGTGTCGCTGATCTCGCCCTCGCCGTTGCCCAGCACCGCCTCGTCCAGCAGGAACTGCGAGCCGAGATTGCTGGTCATGATGATCACCGTGTTCTTGAAGTTCACCACGCGGCCCTGCGCATCGGTGACCCGCCCGTCGTCGAGGATCTGCAGCAGCACGTTGAACACGTCGTGGTGCGCCTTCTCGATCTCGTCGAACAGGATCAC
>CAYSIX010000169.1:0-9625 GCA_964431205.1 uncultured Phycisphaeraceae bacterium | reverse complement strand
TCCTGCTGCCAGCCGTCGGCGTTGAGGTACTGCTGGAAGTAGCCGTTGCGGTACAGCAAGCCGACGGCGACGAAGGGCAGGCCCAGCTCGGCGGCGGACTTGAGGTGATCGCCCGCCAGGCACCCCAGCCCGCCGGAGTAGATCTGCAGGCACTCGGTCAGGCCGTACTCGGCACAGAAGTACGCGATGGTGAACTCACCCGGGTCGCGGTCGGTGGTCTGGAGCCACGGGGTTCGCTCCATGTGACGCTTGAGGTTGGCCAGCACGCGCGAGAGGGAGTTGAGAAAGCCCTCGTCGCGGGCGGCGGCGTCGAGGCGTTCCTGGCTGATGCGGCCGAGCATCTGGACGGGGTTGTGATTGGATTCGCGCCACAGGCCGGCGTCGAGGCGCATGAACAGCTCGACGGCCTCGGGGTGCCAGGACCACCAGAGGTTGTAGGCCACGTCCAGCAGCGGACGCAGCGGCTCGGGCAGCGAGGGCACGACCTCGAACGATCGGATGCGGGCCAGGTCGGGACTCAACATGCGTTCACCCCTTTTCGGTTGCGCGGACGCGTCGTTGGCAGGCTTATCGACCGGTCGGGCGTCTGGGCCACAACCTCGGGCGATTTATACCCGCCGCAAGCACGTGCGGCCACGTCGCCCCGGTGACGCGGTGACGCGGTGACGCGGTGACGCGGGCGGATCAGCCCTCGCCGGCGGCGCTATCGGACCCGCCGGGCGTCGCCGCCGCCCCGCCGAGCGCCGCGGCCAGCAGCGTTTCGATCCGCGACAGCGTCCGGTCCACCTGCGCCCGAATCGCGTTGAACGGGAACAGCGTGACCAGCGCGATGGCCAGCCCGGTGGCGGTGGTGATCAGCGCCTCGGCGATCCCCTGGCTGACCGCACGTGGGTCGCCCGTGGTCGTCTGCTCGGCCAGGACGTCGAAGCTGGAGATGA
The DNA here is from genome assembly GCA_964431205.1 of uncultured Phycisphaeraceae bacterium. GTDB lineage: Bacteria > Planctomycetota > Phycisphaerae > Phycisphaerales > Phycisphaeraceae > CAYSIX01. The sequence continues at coordinate 8,687 of CAYSIX010000169.1, read as the reverse complement.
TGCCCAGGACCGTGCCGAGGATGCCCAGCATCGGGGCGGCGGTGATGATCGTCGAGAGCGTGGGCAGGTATCGTTCAAGCCGGCGGCGTTGAGCTTCGATCGCCTCGGCGGCGGCGGCGTCGAGGTTCGACCCCGCCGGCTCCTCCAGCAGCCTCAGCACCGCGTCGCCGTACACGCTCGCGTCCGCCACCACCAGCCGCCGCGCCTCGTCACGCCGACCGCTGCGCAGCAGCCGCGCCACCCGATCCACCCGCGACAGCCGCCCCGGCCAGTTCGTCACCACGAAAAACCAGCACCGCTCCAAAATCAGCGTCAACGCCACCACGCACAACGCCAGCAGCGGCCACATCACCACGCCGCCACGCCGCATCAGCTCCACGAACGGCTCGACGAGCCAGTCGTTCATCCGCCGCGCCTATCACGCCGTGGTCAGCTCGAGCATGCTCATCGCCTGCGTGGCGATCTGATCGGCGTGCAGGCCGCAGTACGCCAGCACGTCGTCCGGCGTGCGGCCCGACTTCGGCAGGTTCCGCACGTGCATCTGGTGCACCGTGAACCCGCCGCCGTCCTCCGCCGCGATGTCCGCGATCGCCGAGCCGATCCCCGCCCCGTAGTTGTCCTCGAGCGTCAGGATCATGCCGTTGTTCTCGTTGGCCAGGTCCAGGATCGCGTCGGCGTCGAACGGCAGCGAGTACAGGTCCACCAGCGTCGCGTCCACCCCCTGGCCGTCCAGCCGCTCGATCGCCTTGTTCGCCTCGTGCACCATGTACCCCGACGCGATGATCAGCAGGTCCCGCCCCGGCGTGAGCACCTCGAACCCGCCCAGCGTGAACGTGTGGTTCTCGCTGTAGAGAAACTCCATGTCCGGACGCAGCGTCCGCATGTAGCACGGCCCGCGGTGCTCGGCCATCGCCAGCGTCAACGCGTACGCCTGGTACGCGTCCGACGGCTGAAGCAGATAAAACCCCGGCTCCCCGCCCGGCCGTCGCATCGTCGTGAACGCGCGGAACCACGCCACGTCCGGCAGCGACATCTGACTCGGCCCGTCCGCCGCCAGCGAGATCCCCGCGTGCGAGCCCACGATCTTGAAGTTCGCGCCGCTGTTGACCGCCATCTCGACCTGGTCGTATCCACGCGTCACGAACTTGGCGAACGTCGAGCAGAACGGCAGCTTCCCGCCCGCGCTCAGCCCCGCCGCCACCGAAAACATGTTCTGCTCGGCGATCCGGCACTCGAAGAACCGCTCCTTGAGCTGCTCGTCCTTGTAGAAGTACTCCGCGTACGTCGAGTTCTTCACGTCCGCGTCCAGCCCCACCACGTCGCTTCGCGCGTGACCCAGCGCCCGCAACGCGATCCCGTACGCCTTCCGCGTCGCGTACTTGCCCTTCTCCAGCGCCGCCGACTGACCGAACTTCGCCATCGCCTCGGGGAACGTCATCACCGGCTCGACCCTTGGCGGCTCGGGCTTCTTCGGTGTCATCAGCCCGATCTTCAGCGGCGTGTCCGCCGACGCCCCCAGCTCCCGCGCCGTCGCGTCCAGCTCCTCGAGCGCCTGGGTCATCTCGTCGCCCTCGGCCGGCTTGCCGTGGTGCCCGTCGCCCTGCTGCGACGGGCTGCCCCAGCCCTTGACCGTCCGCGCCACGATCGCCACCGGCGCCGCCTGCGGGTCGAACTGCTTCTGCGCGTGGTGCGACAGCGCCTCGACGATCGCCGACGGGTCGTGCCCGTCGATCACCTGCGCCTCGAAGCCGGCCGCCTCGAGCTTCTTCGCCAGCACCTCCGCCGTCTGCTGCGGGCTGACCTTGTCCGACTGCGCGTACTCGTTGCAGTTGAAGATCGGGCAGACCGACTTGAAGTCGTGGTCGCGGATGAAGTCGATCGCCTCCCAGATCTGCCCTTCACGGGATTCGCCGTCGCCGATGATGCAGAAGACGCGCTTGTCCAGCCCGTCGAGCCGGGCGGCGGCGGCCAGGCCCGCGGCGTGCGAGAGGCCCTGGCCCAGCGACCCCGTCGCCGTGTCGAAGAACGGGAAGCCCTCGATCGGGTTGGGGTGACCGTCCACGACCGAGTCGATCGCTCGCAACGCCATCGCGTCGTCCCGCGTCATCGGCCGCATCTGCGCCTCGTCCTTGCCGATGTACACCCCCAGGTCGGCGCACGCGGCGTAGATGATCGGCACCGCGTGACCCTCCGAGAGCACCAGCCGATCGCTCGAGGGATGATCCGGGTTCGTCGGCTCGTAACGCATGTGCTGGTACATCAGCACCGTCACCAGGTGCGCCAGGCTCGCGGCGGTGGTCGGGTGGCCGGATCCGGCCGCTGCGGTCATCTCATAGCCGAGCTTGCTCAGCTCCACGGCCTTGGCGTGGATGGTCGAATCAAGTGACATCGGTCGGGTCCTTCCTTGACTAGGGACGTTCGTCGGGCTCGAGCCGCACACGGCCGATACCGGCAGGATTATCCGCCCTGCCGACGCCGCTGGCAATGCGAGACCCGTCACCTTAGCGAATATCGGGGCCCGGCGCAACCTCGCCGACCCGCACGCCACGCGAAATGAACGCTTCCCATCCCCCGCGATCCGCCGGGCTCCCGGGGCTCTGTCGGAAAACAATCGCCTCGTTTGCTGGAGGGGGCGGCCGTCTCAACCGTCAGCGGACGGGACGCCCGCTGCACCTTCAGCTTTTCGACAGGGCCGGGATCCGCAACCCGAACCCGCACGCGGGCGTCACCCGTCCGCCCGGCACACACGCAGCGCCCCCGGCCCGAACGTGATCACGTTCTTGCCCTGCCGCTTGGACTGCAACGCCATCTCGTCCGCCTTCGCCAGCAGGTCCCGCGGCGTGCGACCGTCCCACGGGAAGCTCGCCAGACCGCCCGAGATCGTCAGCGTCCCGGGCGCGTCGTCCAGCAGCTTCGGGTACGCGTGCTCGCAGATCGCCCGCTGAAACCGCTTGGCCGCCTGCACCACGTCCTCCGGGTGCCGGCTCCCCGGCCGACGCTGACCCTCGGCATCCCAGAAGATCACCGCGAACTCGTCCCCGCCGATCCGCGCCACCACGTCCTGCTCCCGCACCACGTCGCTCATCAGCTTCGCCGTCTCACGCAGGATCTCGTCCCCCGCCGCGTGCCCGTAGCGATCGTTGTACAGCTTGAAGTCGTCGATATCGAACACCAGCAGCGTCACCTGCGAGCGGTCCTTCGCCGCCCACTCCAGCACCCGCTCGAGAAAACGGTTGAAGTAACGCCGGTTCCACACGCCGGTCATCTCGTCGCGCATCGCCAGCGCGCCCAGCCTGCGGAACTGCGACTCCAGCGCCAGCCAGCGCGCCAGCCACGCCGACCACGCCGACAACGCTCGCTCGTCCGTCCCCGCCGGCGCGTGCAGCCACCCGAACGACTCGCCGCGATAACGCACCGCCGCGCTGGTCGAGCCCGCCGGGATCGACCCGTTCGCCCCGACCCACGCCACACCGCGCAGACCCGACTCCAGACGCACCACCCGCCACGCGATCTCCGCCAGGTCCCCCCGATGCGCCAGGATCGCCTCGACCAGGTCCGTGTCCCCCGGCGTCGGCTCCACCTCGGTCCCCTCACCCCCCGGCACGATCGCCGCCGACCCCTCATCCATCGCCTCGTCCAGCAACGCCAGCGGCGTGATCGCCGGCGGCTCGATCCGCGACGGCGATCCCCTCGCCTCGTCCGCCGTGCGATGCGCCGAAGTCTCGGCCTCCGCCGGCGCCGGCGCCGGCCGCGCCGCGCCGTCCGCGATCACCGGCCCGCTCTGCGCCGCCCGCGACTCGATCACCGACCCGTTCGGCCCGCACACCGCCGCCATCAGCTCCCGCGCCGACAGCGGTTCGATCAACGCCGCGTCGAACCCCGCCTCCACCGCTTGCTCCGCCGCGTCGCGATCCTCCGCCTCGGCCAGCACCACCAGACGCGTGCCCGGCGACAGCTCCCGCACCGCCCCCGACACCGACGCCGCCATCCCGTCCAGCAGCTCGATCCGACCGATCACCACGTCCGCCTTCGTCCGCGACAGCTCCCCGATCGCCTCCAGAAACCCGTCCACCTCGCGCACCGCCGCCCCCGGCGCGATCGGCGCCAGCGACGTTCGCACCCGATGGCACAGGTCCTCGCCGCCCGCCACCACCACGGTTTCGATCGGCGACGCCTCGCGACCCGTCTGACTCGTGCTGTCTGTCGTTACACTCACGCGCTCTCTTCCCCGTGCTCCCCCGTCCGGTCCCCGTCGGCCGCGTCCTACGGCTCAAGCAGCATCGCCAGCTCCTCGTGGCTCAACGACGCCAGGCCAGTGACACCCGGCGGCGAACGCCCGCCCGCCTCCTCTCGATCCGTCTCCCGTTGCCCCGCCTCGGGCGCCGGCGCGTGGCCGGCCCCCTCGCCGTTGCTCGCCGCGCCCCCGGCGGCACGCCCCGACCCGTTGCGCTCATCCAGCCGGGCGAGCTGCGGGCCCGTCCCCCCCCGCTCCCGGTACGTCCACACCGCCACCCCCGGGTAGTACCGCCTCACCGCCGACACCAGTTCGCCCATCCGTGACTGCACTTGCGGTTCGGCCACGATCAGCACCGACGCCCCCCCGCCCGCCAGCTCCACCATCACCCGCGCCGGCTCGCTCACCACCGTCGTCGTCACCGACCGCTCGGCCAGCCCCGACAACAGCGCTCCCGGCGCCGACGACTCCACCGGCACCCATACCACGGCGCGGCGGCCCCCACCCGTCCGCGCCGCCGATGACGCTCCGACAGCCGACGGTCCCCGTGCCCCCGCCCCCAGCTCGGCGGTCCTCTTCGCCAACGCCATCACCCCATTCTACCCCATGCCCACGCCCCCCACGGATCAACCGCCCACTTCCGCCCCGATTCACGCCCCCGGCCGCGCCTCTGCGGCGACCAGGCAAGATAGGCAACCCTGTCCCCGCCCCCGCACGGCCCCTCACACCGTCGCACAACCGTGCGCACCGGCCCGGCGGCCCGCCACGCATTCCATCAGCGATTCTCCCTCACGCTCAACCCGCGAATCGACCGCGATTGCCGCACCTGCCGCTCCGCCACACGCACCTTGCGACACAAACGTGCGCACCGGCCCGACCTTTCGCCCACATGCGAATGAACGCTACTTTCTCAAGCTCAGGCCACGATCGACCGGCGGGTCAACCTACCGCTTTGCCCCGCACCGCCACGACGCTCACGCATGGCAAATTGGTTCGGTTCAGACGAGCGCGCCGGCAAAGCAGACCAGTTTGCCGACCAGTTTCGAGACCAGTGCCAAAGCCTGTTCGGATCGTAACGAGTTGTGTGCCGCGTCAGCTCACGAACTCGATGCCGTGGCGTCGACAGATCGCGACGACCTCGTCCGTGGGGCGCCTCTGGCCGGGCGGGCAGGCGAGCTCGGCGAAAAACGCGTCGAACGTGCCGGGCACGGTCAGCAGCACGGCGCGGGCGGGGCCGTCGGCCGTGACGAACCAGGCGTGCGGGCGATGGGCCGGCAGGAAGACGGTGGTGCCGGGCTCGGCGATCGTGGTTCGGCCGTCGAGGGTGAACTCGATCCGGCCGTCGAGGACGTGGAAGACCTCGTCCTCGCGGCTGTGCACGTGCGGGGGCACGCCGTCGCCGGGCCCGGCGGTGACCACGAACATCGACAACCGCCCGCCGGTCTCCTCGCCCGTGAGCTTGACCTCGTTGGCCGTGCCCAGGATGTCGAGGACCGGGCCCTGCCCGTCACCGACGAGCTTGCCGGCCGCGCTCGACACGGCCAAACCCGAGACGACTGAATCCATGGCGGCTTCACCTTCCATCGACGCGGTCCGCTGCGGCGGACGGGTGCGGACCGGCGCGCCACACGCGACGACCGGTGCCGCCATTGTAACGAAGCCACGACGAACCGGAACAACGCCCGGCGACGTCACCGTCGTTTGCCATTCTCACGGCCCTATTCCAAACAAAAGTGAGAAAGAGGCGAGGGAGCGTAACTCAACGGTTTCCTTCAGGATTGATGGCTTGCAGACAATCGACAATCACCGACCGAGGCTCCACAATCGCCAATCGTCAACCCCCGATCACAATGGGCGATGCAGGGCTCGAACCTGCGACCTCCTGCTTGTAAGGCAGGCGCTCTGGCCAACTGAGCTAATCGCCCGATGCGATGCGATCGCGTCGGATTGTAGCATCGGCCGGTGGCGGCCCGTGCGGCGGGCGGCGCGGACGGGGTGGCGCGGGTCGGGTCGGCGGCGGGTGGCTGCGCCATCAGGCCGTGTCGGCGGATGCGGCCGGGCCCGGCGCGGCGCGGTGGTAGCGGTACATGGTGAAGGCGTAGTCGTGGCGGTCGTCGGCGGGGTGGTGCTGCTCGCTGACGAGCCGCCAGGCGTGGGGGTCGAACTCGGGGAAGAAGGTGTCGCCCTCGAGCCGGGCGTGGACGACGGTGAGGTAGAGGCGATCGGCGCGGGGCAGGGCGAGTGGGTAGACCTGTCCGCCGCCGGCGATGAAGAGCTCGTCGTCGTGGCGTGCCAGGTCGATCGCGGCGTCGAGGCTGGTGGCGGCCTCGACGCCGTCGGGGCTGAAGGTGGGGTCTCGGCTGATGACGATGTTGCGGCGGTCGGGCAGGGGCTTGCCGAAGGACTCGAAGGTGCGTCGGCCGCTGATGACGGTGTGGCCGCGGGTGGTGTTCATGAAGTAGCGCATCTCATCGGGGAGGCGCCAGGGCAGGTCGCCGGCGCGGCCGATGACGCGGTTCTCGGACATGGCGGCGATGATGGAAAGGATCATACGGCGACCGGGGCGCGGATGGCCGGATGGGGGTTGTAGCCTTCGAGGGTGAAGTCATCGTAGGTGAAGGCGAACAGGTCGGTGACGGCGGGGTTGAGGCGCATGGTGGGCAGGGGTCGCGGGGTGCGCGAGAGCTGCTCGCGTGCCTGATCGAGGTGGTTTTCGTAGAGGTGGGCGTCGCCGAAGGTGTGGATGAACTCGCCCGGGCGGAGGCCGGTGACCTGGGCGATCATCAAGGTGAGCAGGCTGTAGCTGGCGATGTTGAACGGCACGCCGAGGAAGATATCGGCGGATCGCTGGTAGAGCTGGCAGGAGAGCCGGCCGGGGTCGTCCGCTTCGGGGGCGACGTAGAACTGGAAGAGCGCGTGGCACGGGGGCAGGGCCATGTTGTCCAGCTCCCCGACGTTCCAGGCGCTGACGATGAGGCGGCGGGAGTCCGGGTTCGTGCGGATCTGATCGACGACCTGGCGGATCTGGTCGATCGTGCGACCGTCGGCGGCGCGCCAGGATCGCCACTGAGCGCCGTAGACGGGGCCGAGCTCGCCGTTCTCGTCGGCCCACTCGTCCCAGATGGTGACGTTGTGGTGGCGGAGGTAGGCGGTGTTGGTGTCGCCGCGGAGGAACCAGAGCAGCTCGTGGACGACGGAGCGGAAGTGGACCCTCTTGGTGGTCAGGAGTGGGAAGGACTCGGCGAGGTTGAAGCGGATCTTGAAGCGCATCTGGTAGCCGAAGACGGAGCGCGTGCCGGTGCCGGTGCGGTCGGCCTTGGGGGTGCCGTGTTCGAGCACGTGTCGCATGAGGTCGAGGTAGGCCCGCATGGTGGAAGTGTAACGTGGCGGCGGCGTGGTGGTGACGGGCGTGTGCGGTCAGGCGTCGCGTGCCAAGCGGCGGCCGAGGAGGTAGAGCGCCACGAGCACGGCGGCCATGACGGCGACGACCGGCCCCACGCCGACCTGCGGCAGCAGCAGGGGCAGCGAGAGCGTGACCACGCCCCCGCCGATGAACGGGGCCGAGAGCGGCGCGGCCATGGCGTAGTCCTCGGCGGCGCGGGTGTCGAGGTCGCGGTCGACGATGCGCAGCAGCATCATGCCCTGGGCGGTGGTGGCGGTGCTCATGCCGTAGTTGAGCAGACCGAGCTCGAACCAGTAGTCACGGGGAAGCAGGCGGGGGCAGATCACGAGCAGGCAGAAGGCGGTCCAGGCGGCGCCGACGAGCAGCAACAGCCCGACGGGCCACCAGTAGGTCGTCAGCGCCTCGACGCGCAAGGTGGCGATGGCGGCGACGATGAGGAACTCCATCGCGGCGCCCACGAGGCGGCGGACGGACTGCGGGTCGATCAGGTCGCCGACGCCGAGCCGGTGCATCGTCTCGCGGATGACCCAGCCGCCCAGGAGGGTGAACAGGAAGAGCGGGATGCTCTGGATGGCCTTGAGGGCCTTGGCGGGTTCGCCGTCGGTGGGCGGGGGGACGAGGGGGCTGGCCAGGGCGATGAACGCCTGCTGCATGGCCCAGCCGAGGGCAAAGGCGGCGGCGACGATGAGGGCCTGAAAGACGAGCGGGTCGAGGACGTCGCCGCTGACGCGGGCGAACGCGGCGGGTGGGGGATCGTGTCGTGGCTCGAGGCCGCTGACGCGGGGGACGTCGACGCGGCCGGCACGGGTCCAGCCGCGGCGGACGCCGAGGTTGACCCAGGCGATGCCGCTGACGACGCCGTAAATGAGCCCAAAGGTCGCGAAGAAGAAGGCCAGGTCGCGACCGGCGGGAAAGTCGAGGCTCTCGGCCCAGATGGCGCCCATGGCGCCGGCGGTGCCGTGACCGCCGGCGAAGCCGGTTTCGATGAGCTGCCCGAAGGAGGCGGGCACGTCGAAGAAGGCCGTGGACTTCGTGGCAACCAGCTTCGCT
>CAYSIX010000168.1:3933-9633 GCA_964431205.1 uncultured Phycisphaeraceae bacterium | reverse complement strand
AGAACCAACCCAGCAGACCGAGCCATCGAAGCTCGTGCAGGTGACGCGCAACGCCGCGGGCCTGCACGTCGGCCAGACGCTGCGGCGAGACGACGCCGAGCGTCGGGGGCTGAAGGGATCGGACATCAAAGACTTCGTCACCGGCCGGGCGATCAGGCCCGAGCAGGTGACCAAGCGATAGACGGCCTCGCGGGTCGCTCGTGAAAAACGCCCGGCAACCACGGGGGCTGCCGAGCGCTTCCGGGGGCTTCCGGGGGCTTCCGGGGCCGGAGTTGAGTGAGCGTGCAGCATAACCCGCAGGCGGCGGGACGGCAAGAGCAGGACGATGGCTGAGAACGAGATTCAAACCCGGCTCACGGCTGACGACGAACTGTCGCCGAAGCTGCGCGACGCCGCCGACTCCACGAAGGAGCTCGGCGAGCAAACCCGCCGAGCGGGGGACGAGACCCGCGGCACGAACGAGGCGCTTGGCGAGAGCACGAATAAGCTCGGCGGCATGAGCGACGAGCTGGGCCGGACGGTCGCGTCCTGGGCCAGCTTCGCGGCCGTGCTGGGCACGGTGACGGCGGGGCTCCGCGACGTGGCCGCCGCTGCAAACGCGGCCGTGGAGGCGGCCCAGGGCGTCGGTCAGAACATCCAGGGCCTGGCGACCAACGTCGGCGGCGAGGTCGCCGATGAGGCATTGAAGGTTATCAACGACGTGTCGCTGAGGTCGGGTTTCGACGTGGCGGGGCGCAACGCCCTGATCGAGACCATCGCCGCCCAGACCGATGTGCAACCGGACCTGACGCCCGAGCAGCTACGAGAGTCGATCCAGAACTTCGCCCTGCTCCAGCGATCGACCGGACAGGGCGGCCGCGCGACGTTCAACCTGGTGCGGCAGGCCGAGTCCACGCTGGGCGTGGACCAGCGGCGCGCGGTGGACATCGCGTCAAGCCTGCTCAACGCCGGCCTCGACGCCAGCGCCGCGGAAGACCTGCTCCAGCGCGCCGGCGAGACCGGCGGGGAGGACTTCCTGGCCCTGGTTCTGGCCGCTTCGAGCGAGCTGGACCTGAATCGCGCCGGCCGCACGCTGCCGACGCTGGTCGGCGCGCTGACGCAGACCGATGAGAGCGGGCGGCTGAGCCCGGGCCTGCGCTCCGCCGGCGTCACGCAGGAGCAGAACCTGCCCGAGCGTCTGTTCGCGCTCGACGCCGCCCGCCAGTCGGGCAGGATCAGCCAGGCGCAGTTCGAGAACCTGATCGGCGGCACGCAGAACCTGCGCATCGTGAACCCGCTGTTGCGTGCGGACATCGAACAGGGCCGCGCCCTGCTCAGCGACGCCGACGTGATCGCGGACATCGAACGCCAGCGAGAGAGCGAGTTCGTCCGTGTGTCCGAGCGGGCACGCCAGCGGGAACTGCGTGAGCAGGTCGCCGAGGAAAACAGTGTCCTCAGGGAGCTCGGTGAGTCCAGCAGCGAGGTGGGCACAAGCCTGACGGAGCGTGGGGCTGGCAGCAGAGTCCTCGGCTTCATCCAGTCCGTCCTGGAGCACAGCTCCGGCGGCACACCGTTGGGCGGGCACCCGGGCCTGGGCCGGGACCCGACGTCGCTACGCCACGACGCGAGGCGTCTGATCGGTGAACTGGACCAGGTCGGTTTCGACACTGGCGGCGGGGGAGTGACGATCAACCTCAGCGTCAACTTCAACGAAGGCTGGTTCGTCCGCGGCGATCCGGCCGTTGACGACCTCAGCGGCCCGGAGGGCAGGACACGAGGGCAGTAGTCCCTTTGGCCGTCCGCCGGCGGGCGGTTGGCCGAGCTTCACAACGCGGTCGAAGGGCCGTCGATCCCGCCTCGATGGGCTCCAGAGAACACGAAGCGAACAACCTAAATGGCCACACGCTGCCATATAGCCCGCAAATACCGCTATGGACGCGCGTCCGATGTCCGCAAAAATCGCGGCGTCCCGCAAGGTTCAATTTGTGACGTAAGTACCTCTTTCGAACAAGACTTGCGCGTTTTCGAACGCGTGAACCCCTCGTGGCCATTTCGGCGCAAGTCAAACGGTTTACCCTCCCGATCCCGTCAGCACCTATCTGAGACTGCGATTCGTGTTTGGCCGTCGGCCATGACGAGCGTAACCTCTTGAATTGACGGCCTTTCCGCGTGGCCATTCTGGCGCGCTTTCCCGTCCCTTCCTCAACATTCCCGTTCTCAACCATCTTGCCGAATAACACGGGCTTTCGCTGCGGTATAGTGCCCGCCCATGGCCGGCCCCGGACCCCGCACCTTCATCGCACCCCCGGCGCTGCAGCCGGGCGCCACCGTCGCGATCGTCGCGCCGTCCAGCCCGTTCAAGCACGAGCCGTTCCGCACCAGCGTCGCGCTGCTGCGCAAGCGATACGACGTGCGGATGCGCGACGACGTCTACGCGACCAGGGGCTACCTGGCCGGCACGGACGAGCGGCGGATCGAGGAGCTGCACGCGGCGCTGAGCGACCCGTCGGTCCACGCGATCATTGCCGCGCGCGGCGGTGACGGCGCCACCCGCCTGCTCGACCGCCTCGACACCGCTTCGCTGCGTCAGCACCCCAAGCCGATCGTCGGCTACAGCGACATCACCGCCCTGCACTCGGTTTGGGGTCTCGCCGGCGTGCGCTCGATTCACGCGTGCAACACGATGGAGCTGCACAAGCTGCCGATCGGGTGTTACGAGCGGTGGATCGCCGCGCTCGAAGGCGCGACACCGGACGCGCTCACCGGGCTGCGGGCGATCCGCGGTGGCCGGGCGCGTGGGCCGCTGATCGGCGGAAACCTCGCGCTGCTCGCGGCGCTGGTCGGCACGCCCTACGCCCCGCCGATCGACGGCGCGGTGCTGTTCATGGAAGACGTCAACGAGCAGCCCTACCGTGTGGATCGGATGCTGAACACGCTGCGTCTGGCCGGCTGGTTCGAGCGCGTCGCCGCGGTGGTCTGCGGCGCGTTCACGGAGTCGGAAGTGGGCGAGGACGGCGTGACGGTGGAGCAGGTGCTGGACGAGGCGTTGGCGCGGCCGGGGATTCCAGCGGTCCGCGGCGTGCCGGCGGGGCACGTGGCCGACAACTTCGAGCTGCCGCTGGGCGCGCCGGTGGAGTTGGACGCCGACGCGGGCACGCTGCGATTCCTGGAACCGGCGGTCGCGGCGTGAGCACACGTCGCCGCGCGGCCGATCGTGAGGAAGATGGGTTCGCAAGGCACGAGCGAGGCCGTCGAGATCGCGCCGGGGCGTGAGCTGCCGGCGTCGGCGTTGCGTTACACGTTTTCACGCGGCGGCGGGCCGGGCGGGCAGAACGTCAACAAGGTCAGCACGCGTGCGACGTTGACCGTCCACCTGGACGACCTGGCCGAGGTCTTGCCGGGCTGGGCGGTGCGGCGGCTGCGACGGCTGGCCGGCTCGTGGCTGGCGCGCGACCCGGACCGGCTGGTCATCTCGGCCAGCGACAGCCGCAGCCAGGTCGCCAACCGCAAGGCGTGCGTGGTCAAGCTTCGGGGGCTGGTCGTGGCGGCGCTGGATCGGCCCAAGCGGCGTCGGGCCACGCGTCCGTCGGCCGGGGCCGTGCGGCGACGCATCGAACAGAAGAAACAGCGAGGCCAGCGCAAGGCCGCCCGCCAACGCGACCGCGACCCGGGCCACGACGCCTGAGCCAGACCGCCCGGGCGTCGCGACTACATCAAACGCTCAGGCCACACGCGCCTGCGAAACGTTGGGCGGTCGATACACACGCACCTGGTTCCGCCCCGCCGCCTTGGCCGCGTACATCGCCTGATCCGCCGCGTCAATCAATTGCGCGGCGGTCAATTCGGGCTCACCCGGCTCCCAGGCGGCCACGCCGATGCTCACCGTCACCGTCAGCGAGGCGCCCGCGTCGGGCTGGATCTTCATCGCCTCGACACGCCGGCGCAGGCCCTCGGCCATGGCCACGGACTCACGCAGCCCGCGACCGGGCAACGTGACCGTAAACTCTTCTCCGCCGTAGCGCGCAATGAACGCGTTCTCCGGCGTGTGCTCGAGCAGAAGAGATGCGATCGCCCGCAGGACTTTGTCCCCGACGGCGTGGCCGTGCTGATCGTTCAGGTCCTTGAACTTGTCCGCATCAAGGAACACCGCGCTGAGCGGCAGCCCCTCGCCGACGCACCGCTTGACCTGCATCTCGAAGTACGGATCGAACGCGCCGCGGTGGTTGACGCCGGTCAGGCCGTCGCGCTTGGACTGCTCGGCCAGAGCGCGGTTCTGCTGCTCGAGCTCGGCGGCGGCCTGCGAGGCCTGCAGCGACAGCTCGCAGAGCATCTCATTCGCCTCGGCGATCACCTCGGCGGGGTTCCGCATCGCGCGGGCCTCGAGGTTGAAGATCTTCGCCAGTTCGCGGCAGCCGTGATAGGCCTGCTCCAGCAGGCCGGCGGCCCGGTTCTGCTCGAGGTCGAAACGCTTGCGGGCTTCGACAAAGTACGTCTGCGCCTGGCCGACCTCGCGGCCCTGAAGGAACGATTCGGCGGCGATGGCGCCCAGGTCCACCGCCCAAAGAAGCTGCCGTGTCTCCGACGGCGCCTTGTCGGGCCGCTCGTGGTGGCGAATGGCCTCGACCAGCAGCTCGGGCAGGTGCCACTTCTCGGCAAGGGCGGCGCCGACCTGTGCGTGGTCGAGCCCGCGGGCCTTGCGCTCGGCTTTCCACAGCGCGGCGTGGTCCTTCATGTGCGACGAGAGCGTTCCGACGTATTCGCCACGCAAGGACTGAAGCTGCGCCATGACGCCGATGTCCTGGACGAGGCCGATGACGAACACCTCCTCCTGGTGCGCGAGGCGCACGTCGCGGGCCAGCGCCCGGGCGGCGACGGCGGAGAAGAGGCTGCGCAGCCACAGCGGCGAGGCGTCGAACTCCAGGCCCTCGGGCGTGCGGAGCATGGGCAGGATGCTGAAGCTCAGGGCCAGCATCTTGACTTCATTCAGCCCGAGCAGCGAGACGGCCTGCTGCACGTTGGTGATCCGGTGCCGCAAGCCGTAATAACTGCTGTTGATGGTCTTGAGCAGCTTGGTCGCCAGGGCCGGGTCGTGGCTGACGATCTCGGCCAGTTGCTTGATCGAGGCGTTGTCGTCGCGACAGAGGTCCACGACACGCATGGCCACGGCCGGGAGACTGGGCAGGCGCGAACTGGAGAGGATGCGCTCGAGAAGCTCGCTGTTCACGTGACGGTGGCTCCTGATGATTCCTGCTGCCGCGGATCCTGCAACGCCGCACTTCCCCCACGGAGTGTGGTTGCCCCAGACCCACGGTGCACGCTGGAGCCGATCCGACCTTCACCGCGATACAGAGGAGACATCGGCATCAGGGAAAGTCCCCTTGATAGCCGAAGCGTCATTACTTCTGCTCTCGCAACCACCTCAGCGCGATTGCGTTCGATCGCGGGTCCGCGATAATGCGGCCCGGCGCAGGCGGACGCCGACGCGCCCCGGAGATGCCTCATGAAAATCGCCCTGGCCTCGGATCACGGCGGTTACCCGCTCAAGCAGCCCGTCGCCGAGGCGATCGAGAGACTCGGCCACGAGGTGCTGGATCTGGGCGCCCATCAGCTCAACGGCGAGGATGATTATCCGGACTTCGCCCGCTACGTCGGCCAGGCCATCCAGCATGGCCAGGCGGACCGCGGCGTGCTGATCTGCGGGTCGGGCGTCGGGGCGTCGGT
>CAYSIX010000168.1:0-3923 GCA_964431205.1 uncultured Phycisphaeraceae bacterium | reverse complement strand
AGTTCGCCGAGGCGGTGGCCCTGGCCGTGGCCCGGGGGCGGGCTGACCGGGGGGTGTTGATCTGCGGAAGCGGGGTGGGGGCGTCGGTGGCGGCCAACAAGCTGCGCGGCGTCCGTGCCGCCGTCTGTCACGACGCCTACTCGGCTCATCAGGGCGTGGAACACGACGACATGAACGTTTTGTGCCTGGGGGCGCGCATCATCGGCGAGGCGCTGGCGATCGAGCTGGTGCACGCGTTCGTCGAAGCGCGGTTCTCGGCCGAGCCACGCCACCGGCGACGCCTCGAAAAGGTCGAAGCGCTCGAAGCCGCCGGTTGACGTTTCCTCCCCCTCCGGGCCCCCTCACGGCCCGGTCGCTGAGCGATGCACGCACGGCGGACGCCGCGGACGCGTGTCAAAAAAGGGAACGGCGGGGAGGCGTCGGGAGCTACCGGTGGCAGCCCGCGACGCCCGACCGACTTCACCGGTCGCTCACTACCGGTTCGCGTCGGCCCGTGTCCCCGCGTTCCCCTCTTCCAAGGCAACCGTGGATTGCCCCTCCGTGCCTCACGCGGATCAAGAGGTGCAAGACGCGTGCCGCGCGGGGCCGTCGTGTGACGACCGTTCGCGTGTCGTCGATCCCCGACGCTCAGGCCGCTTTCGATCCGCCGTTGGCCCTGCCCGTCGCGTTGCGTCTAGCGGCGCGGCCGCGCGCGTCGCAGGCACGCGGACGCCGATGCCTCGCAATGGCGCAGTCGCGCCGCACCAGGCAACAGCGGGTGTGATCGTCAGGCGAGCGCGACGCCGGCGCGACTCAGCGCTCGGCGGGTTGGTCGGCCGCGTCGTCGGACCACGGCTCGTCGGACTGAATCGCGTGCGTGGTCAAGCGAAGCTCGGTGACCGCGAGCAGCCCCATCGCGTTGACCGAGGGGGCCAGGCGATTGTCCCACAGCGCCATCCGCATGCCCCCGAGCGCCACCTCGCGGTTTCGGATGTAGTAGCCGTTGGGTACGTCGATCATGAGCTGGCCGAGCAGCCGTGCGGCGAACTGGGCGGTGACGAGCCAGCCGAGGGTGTCGCGATCGGCGGAGACGGCGGGGTCACGCAGGCACAGGGCGAGGAACATCAGGCCCTGGGCGGTGTGCCAGTCGGGGGCCGGCGGGCTGCCGGGCGGGCCGGCGGTGAACACGAAGCCGCCCACGACGTCCGGCGGGCCGAAGTCAGGCGGCTCGATGACCTGCTGAGCCATCAGGAGGTCCACGAGGTCGGCCAGGCGCGAGGCCCGATGCCCGGCCGTGGATTGTGGGTCGGGCGCATCGGTCTGAAGCGTGGCCGCCTTCGTCCGTGCCAGGACCAGCCAGGGCAGCGTGCCGACGCCGGGGCGGGCCTCGGAGGCCGACCAGGCCGCTTCGATCAGTTCCGGCAGGACCGCGGCCAGGTCGTCGCGGCGGTTCTGCTCGTACACGGCCGCCAGCGCCGACGCCACAAGGGCAAGCGTCACGCTGTCGCTCGTTCGCTCTTCGGGCGAGGCGGCACGATCCGCCTGCCACCAGCTCAACAGTCGTGCGGCCAGAGCGTCGCGCAGGTCGGTCCGCGGCTCGAGCGAGCGACCTTCGACCATCGCCAGGATCAACAGCGCGGCGGTCGGCGCATCCACGTCTTCTTCGGGCTCGGCCAGACGCCGAGCCAGGTGACGCGCCTGGCGCAGCGCGGTGTTGGCCATGTCCGCGACGTACGGGTCGACCGGGCGCAGCGCCCGGTGATAGGCCGCGTACCGCGTCAGCGCGTAACAGGCCAGCGCCACCTCATCGTCTCGGGCCAGCGGCGGGTCGTACCGATCCCGCGAGGGGTGGTACGTGCCGTTGACCGACCCGAGCATCGTCGTGAAGTGTCCGTGCAGGTGGATGGCCAGGCGATCGGTCATGTTGTCGAGGGTGCGGGCATCGACGCGGTGCGCCGGCAGGAGCTGGCCGCCACGAATCAGCTCGAGCACGACGCTGTCGGTCTGCGGGCGCACGAAGTGGAAGACATCGAAACGGTGCAGCGGCAGCGCGTCCGATCGCCCGAGCCGCGTCCATTCCTCCGGGTCATAGCCCATCTGATCGACGAGCTGGACGAGTTGACTGCGCGGCGCGACGTTCAGCGCGATGGCCGTGGCGGGCCACATCACCGCGCCGGGATCGGGCTCGCCGCCGGCCCGGCCCGCCGCACGCTCGGGCAACCGCAGACCGTGATACCCGGGCGCCCATCGGCCCAGGACCGTCTCGGGCGGGTCGTCGGCCGCGATCCGGATCGGCTCCTGGCGGTGGGCCAACTGCACGTCCACGAGCAACTGCCCCGCGAAGTCGCTGTAACGGACCTGCCGCTGCCCGCGGTCTTCCCGCCCGTAGATCACCGCCCGCAGGCGGGCATCGGCCATGCTCTCGCGCACCCCCTCCAGAGCCGCCTGCGCCGCTGTCATGAGCAGCGCCGTCACGTCCACCGCCCGGCTCTCGTCCAGACGACCCAGGTCCGCCCGGAACGCGTCACCCAGGCCCATGCGATAGCCCTGCAGCCGGATCGTCACCCGCACGCCCAGCAGGCCGGTCACCTCGATCGGGGCGGCCTCCGGATCGACCGCGCCCGCACGGACCCACTGCTCGACCAGCCGGTGGGCCTGACGGGCGTGGCTGCGGTCCAGCCGCGGGGCCGCCAGGGTTGGCTGATCGTCATTTTCTAACGGCTGGCTCTGGACGCCGGAGGCCGCGATGAGGATAATGGCCGCGATGCTCAGAACCGCGATGTGGTCCCGAGTCCGCACTGCCCGCCCACGGCTGTGGCGTGGGGACAACACGCCCGGACGACCGGCGGGCCTGCGAACGGCGGAAATCCACGCTAAACCCATTAGAGAAAAGACTTTACCCATTTCGTCGCCTCGCGCGTCCGCCCTGGCACGCCCCTTGTTGGTCTTAGAGCGGACCTTCAGGGGAGACTCGATCATGACCATGACCCGCCTCTTCAGCTTCCATGGCGACCGGATGGCCAATCGTCGCAGGATCGTCCTCCTGACCCTGCTGACCTTCGCCGCCCTGTGCTGATCCCGCTCGTCGCCGGGCTCACGGCCCGGCCCGCATCCATCGCCTCGAGGGTGCCCATGCGATCGGTTTGTTACGCCGCCCGCCACCCCGGCGTTCGGCCTGCGAGCCCGACACGGCGCTTCCGGTCCGCCCGCTCGCCCACGATCGACCTCACGCCAGGCTCGCGTCCAGCTTCTGGACCACCTCCACCAGCTCCTTCACGTGTGCCGCGCTTTCGTCCAGCAGCTTCTTCTCGTCCGCGTTCAGGTCGATCTCGACCACCTTCTCCACCCCGCCGGCGCCCAGCAGCGTCGGCACGCCCACGAACAGACCCTTGATCCCGAACTCCCCGTCGCAGTAGCTGGCGCACGGCAGGATACGCTTCTTGTCCCTGACGATGGCCTCGACCATCTGCACCGTGCCCGACGCCGGCGCGTAGTACGCGCTGGTGCCCATGAGCTGGACGATCTCGCCGCCGCCCTTCTTGGCCCGCTCGACGATCTCGTTCAGCCGCTGCTCGCTGACGAACTGCGTGATCGGGATGCCCGCGACGTTGGTGAACCGCGGCAGGGGCACCATGTCGTCGCCGTGGCCGCCCAGCAGCAGGGCGTTGATGTCTTCCACGCTGAAGCCGGTCTCCATCGCGATGAAGGTCTTGAAGCGCGCCACGTCCAGGCAGCCGGCCTGTCCGATGATCTTGCTCGTATCAAAGCCCGTCACCTTCCACGCCGTGTACACCATCGCGTCCAGCGGGTTGGACACCAGGATCACAATCGCGTTGGGCGCGTGCTGCTTGATATTCTCGCTCACGCTCTTGACGATCTTCACATTCGTTTCGACCAGGTCGTCGCGGCTCATGCCGGGCTTGCGCGGCACGCCGGCGGTGACC
>CAYSIX010000167.1:0-9700 GCA_964431205.1 uncultured Phycisphaeraceae bacterium | reverse complement strand
TCGGTGATGTACATGATCAACCACGGCCTCTCGACCGGGGCGCTGTTCCTCTGCGTCGGCATGATCTACGAGCGATTCCACACCCGCGAGATGGCGGACTACTCGGGCCTGGCCCGCACGATGCCCATCTGGTCCTTCTTCACCGTCTACTTCGTGCTCGCGAGCGTCGGCCTGCCGGGGCTCAACGGGTTCATCGGCGAGTTCCTCACGCTGATGGGCGCGTTCGTCTCGCCCGAGGGCGTGCTGGGCATCGGCTACGCCGTCGCCGCCGGCTTCGGGCTGATCTTCGGCGCGATCTACCTGCTGTACATGGTCGGGCGGGTCGTGTTCGGCGAGCCGCGCCTCCCGCACGTGCACCATGGCCTCGACGAGGACGACGACGGCCCGCGGGGCGACCTGAACCAGCGCGAGGTCCTGACCCTGGCGCCGATCGCGGTGGCGTGCCTGGTGCTGGGAATTCTGCCCTACGGCGTGCTGCGGTCGCTCGAGGCGCCGGTCGGGCAGATGACCGCGGCGGCGCGGGCGCTGGTCGAGCCGGCGCCGGTTGAGTACGTGGACGAGTCCGCGCGCGAGCGGCGACAAGCCGCCGGGCCCGGCGAGGCAGCCGGGTCGAGCGATGCGAACGTGAAGCTGGTCCTGACGGAAGGAGGGCGCTGATGGTCCCGACGCCGGAGGCGATCAGCCCGCTGGTGGAGAAGGTGGGGACGCTGTGGCCCGAGCTGATGATGCTCGTGGGGGCGACGGTGTGCATGCTGATGGGGCTGTCGCGGAACGCGGACGCGCGGCGGTCCACGCCGTGGATCGCGGCGGCGACGCTGGTGATCGCGGCGCTGCTGGTGCCGGCGAACCTGACGCCTTACAGCAACGGCGTGGGGCTGGGGGGGATGATCCCGTTCGTGAAGCTGGCGACGCTGGCGGTGGGGCTGGTGCTGCTGATGGTCGCGGCGCACGTGCCCGAGGGCCTGCGGCTGGTGCGCCAGGCCGAGGCCGCGCCGCGCTTTGAACCGGCCAACGTCGTCCGCGGCGAGTTCTACGCCTTCTTCCTGTTCAGCCTCACCGGCGTGATGCTCACCGCCAGCGCCGACGACCTGGTCTGGCTGTTCCTGGCCCTGGAGCTGACCAGCCTGCCGACGTACGTCATGGTCGCGATCGCGCGCGACCGCATCGACGCGCAGGAATCGGCGGTCAAGTACTTCTTCCTCGGCGCGCTGTCGGCGGCGGTGTTTCTCTACGGCTTCACACTGATCTACGGCGCCACCGGCTTCACCGACTTCGCCAGCATCCGCGCGTCGGTGCTCGATCAGCTCGAGCTGACCGGCTCGTTCTCGCCGCTGCTGATCACCGGGCTGCTGCTTTCCGTGCTGGGCATCTGCTTCAAGATCGCGGCGGTGCCGATGCACTTCTACGCCGCCGACGTGTACGAGGGCGCGGCGACGCCCGTGACCGCGTTCCTGGCGTTCGTGCCCAAGACCGCCGGCTTCGTCGCGTTGATCCTGCTGTTCGCGCTGGTCGGCTGGGAGCACGGCGCCGGCGGCGACGCGCTGCCGACGCTGCTGGCCGAGCTGGTCGCCTGGATCGCCGTGCTCACGATGACCGTCGGCAACGTGCTCGGGCTGGTGCAGCGCAACGTCAAGCGCGTGCTGGCGTACAGCTCGATCGCGCACTCGGGCTATGTGCTCGTGGGGCTGCTCGCCGGCCCGGCGTTGTTCGAAGCCGGCGCCGCCAGCAACGGACTGGCCGCGATCCTGTTCTACCTGGTCGCCTACGCCCTGGGCACGATCGGCAGCTTCGCCGTCCTCGGCTGCCTCGAGGCCCGCGGCGAAGAGGCCCAGACATACGACGACATCAGCGGTCTGGTCCGCCGCCACCCGGCGCTGGCCGGCATCATGCTCGTCAGCGTCCTCTCTCTGCTCGGGTTCCCCTTCACCGTCGGTTTGCTGGGCAAGATCTATCTCGTCGGCTCGACGTGGACCGCCGGCTACGGCTGGGTCGTCATCGCGCTGGTGCTCAACTCCGCGATCTCCGCCGGCTACTACCTGCACATCGCCCTGGTCTGCATCATCGGCGAGCCCAACGACGACGTCACCGCCGCGCCCGTGCCCGGCCGACGCCTCGGCGCCGCCGTCGCCGCCATCGGCGCCGTCGTCCTCGGCGTCGCCGGCGGTCGCCTGGTCGACTCGGCCCATCACGCCACCGCCACGCCCACCCGTGCCGCCAGCCTCGATGCCCCCGCCCCGACCGACGGCCCGCTCATCTCCGCGCCAGACCTCGACAACGCCTCCATCCCCGATCGCGACTTCTGACCCGACCCCGCCCGATGCTCATTCGTCCAGTCGAGCGAGCAACCGCCTCGGGTCCGACAGGTCCTGCACCGCCTCGTCCGCGCCCGCCTCCAGCAACTCGCTCACCGAATAGCTGCCCGTCGCCACCGTGAACGCCACGCAACCGTTCGCCTTGGCGCAGGCCACGTCCCGCGGCGTGTCCCCGATCACGATCACCCGTCGCGGGTCGGCCGGCATCCCGCAACGCCGCCGATACCGTCGCATCGCCAGCGCCACCAGCTCGCTCCGCGTCGCCGCCTCATCGCCCAGCGCGTTGATCTGAAACCAGCCCGGATCGATCCCCGCCGCCTCCAGCTTCACGGGCGCCGCCTGGCGGTAGTTGCCGCTGAGCAGCCCGAGCACCACGTCCCCGCGGCGTTCGGCCCGGTCGTGCAACGCCCTCAGCAGCTCCACGATCCCCGGCATCACCCGCACCGCGTCCCGCCGCTCGCTCAGCCGGACCGTCAGCTCCTGCACATACGCGTCGCGGAACGCCTCGTGATGCTCCTCGTGCCGTTCGAGCCGGCTTCGCGTCGCCGCGTCGGCGAAGATCAGGTGATCGAGGTTGCCGGCGAACTCGACGCCTTCGAACGTGAACCCGTCGCCGAACAGCCGGCGGACCACCGTCTGCATCGCCCGGGCGCCCTCCCCGCCGCTGAGCAGCAGCGTGCCGTCGATGTCGAACAGCAGCAGCGCCGGTCCGGCATGAGCACGAGGTCGCGCTGGTCCACCGCTCATGGTCGCGTCCGCTCCGTTCAGCGTGACTCGCCCGAGGCGGCCTCCTGCTGGGCGCGCTCGGCCTCGGCGATCATCTCCGCGCGAACCCGCAGCCCCTCGCGGTACGCCTGGGCGAAGCCCTTGATCTGCGGGTTGTCGTGGCGGATCGCGGCCGCCAGTTGCGGCGAGTCCGCCTCCTCGACCTGCGTGACCAGATACATCAGTCGGACCAGCGGCTCGTCGCTGCGCTGAGCCTGGTCGATGATCCGCTGAAACAACTGCTTCTGCTCGCGGGCCAGGCTCAGGAATCGAACGGTCCACGCCTGCTGGCGCACACTCATCCGCGTGAACTCGCCGTTGATCGTGTCCACCGCGCGGGCACGCATCTGCCGGGCCTCGCCCTCCTCACCCAGCACGCCGACCGTGTACAGCAGCCGGGGCAACGCCCGCATGCGGTCCACCTCGCCGCCGCGCTCGAAGTCGGCCAGCCACAGCTCGAGGTTTTCCGGCGTCGGCAGTTGCCCCGCGATGGTCAGCGCGGAGATCGAGTCGACCGAACCGAGCGGGCCGATGGTGGCCCCGCCCCGCGCGGTGAGCTTCGGGTCCAGCCGGGCGCTGGCGCCCACGGTGATGCTGTGCGCCGGGTAGTTGGCGAGCAACCGCCCGAGGGCCGAGCGGTCCAGACGCACGCGCGTGCTGAGGCGGTCGTTGGTCGGCACGGTGAGCCGGCGGTTCAGGTCCACGAACACCGGCGGGACCTGGCCCAGCGACGTCCCCGTGATCGACGCGCGGAACGTGACCATGGCCTGCGTCGAGACGGTGCCCGGGCTGCCGATCGCCAGCGGTGTGCCGGACGTGTTGCGGATGCTCAGCGTCGCCCAGACCGGGTCGAGAAAGCCCACGCGCGGCCGGTCCACCTCGATCTTGATCGAGAACCAAGGCGATCGCGACAGGTCGGTGCTCCAGATGCGGTACGGCTGGCGGTCCATCTCCCGCCGCAGGCTCCCGCCGAGCTGCGTGGCCGGGACCACCAGCCCCGCTTCGCGCAGGCGCACGGCGGCGAGGATGCCGGGCATCCGGCTGGGGTGGCGGTGGATCAGCCGCACGAACGCTTCGGTCTGTTCGCTCGAGCCGTCCTCGTGCAGCAGCGCCAGCCCGTACGCCGCGAACGGGTCGTCATCCGACAGCGCCTCGAAGTGCTCCCGGGCCTCGTCGCGCTCTCCGCGACGCAGCGCCACCCACCCCGCGGCGCGGCGAACCAGCGGGTGATCGGCGTCCTCGGCGCCGATGCGCGCCGTCACGTCCGTCAGCTCGCCCTCGCGGCCGAACATCGCGTCGATCCACAACAGATCCAGCCTCGCCGTCTCGTCGCCCGCCTCGATCATCTCGTCGAGCATCCGCCGCAGGTTCGCCAGCGACGTGTCCGGGCGGCCCTCTTGCGTTCGCTTGGCCAGCGCCAGCCGAAGCAGCTCGAGCTCCGGCGGCAAGACCGGCCTGGTCGCCGACTCCAGGTCGGCCGTCCGAGGGTCCTGCCCCCGGTCCATCAGCTCCTGGGCCTCGGCCTGCATCAGCCGATGACGCACCATCATCTCGTACTGGTCCAGCAGGCCCACCGCCGTCGGCGTCCGCTGCGCCGCCGCCACCGCCCCGACCCACATCTGCACCGACGCCTCGTCCAACTGCCCCGGCTCGAGCTTCCACGCGATCTCGAACTGTTCCGCCGCGCGGTCATACACCGCCTGACCCATCAGCAGCGTGCCCAGCTCGATCCGCGCCGCCACGCTCGACGGCGCCGCGGCCACCCAGCCGATCAGCGTGACGCCGATCTGCGCCGGCGGGCTGTGGCGATCCCGCGCCAGCCGGTAGAGCATCTGAGCCGCCTCGACGTTCGCCGGGTCCAGCCGCACGGCACGGGTCAGCCATCGCGCCAGGTCCTCGTCGCGGTTCATCTCGATCGCCGCCCGTGCCGCCGACGACGCCAGCCGCGAGCGCAATGGTTTGCCCAGCGCCTCGACCGCGTAGAGCCGTTCCAGCATCGCCAGCCGCTCGTCCAGCGTCTGGATCTCCGCCAGGTTCGCGTGGATCAGCTCGAGCTGGGCCACGTCGTCCTCGGGAACCAGCTCGACGTAGCGGCGGATCGCCGCCAGACGCCCCGCGTCGTCCCCGCTCGCCGACGCCAGCTCCGCCCGCAGCCGCCACAGCTCCGGGTCCTGCGGCGTCAACGCCAACGCCTGCTCGAACCAGAACATCGCCCGCTCGAGCTGGTCCGGCCGCGGCTCGCCACGGCCCTCCACGCTCGCCAGCGCCAGCAGCACGAGCTGGTCGGCCAGCAGATCGTCGCCCCCACGCGCCTCGCCGAAGCTCAGGTCCTGCGCCCTCGCGGGTCCCGTCACCAACGCCACCGCACAGGCCGCCACCGTGAAAATCCATCGCCAACCGGATGCCTGGGTCATTCGCTGATTCCTCGTCTGAGCTGGGAACTGAAAGGCTCCGTGCCTGTCGAAGCGGCGGTCGCACATACCGGGTCGGCGGTTCCCCACCGGCCGATCCACCGCCTCACGCCACAGCGGTCATACCCCGCAGCCCGCCGGCCAGTTCGCGGACAAACCGCTCCACCTCCGTCACCACCGCCTCCGTTCCCCGTGATCGGGCATCGGCCACCCGCCGCATCACCGCCGAGCCCACGATCGCCGCGTCCGCCACCTCCACCACCTGCCGCACCTGCTCGGCCGTCGCGATCCCGAACCCCACCGCCAGCGGCAGGTCCGTCACCTCCCGCAGCCGTCGCAACCGCTGCGGCAGCTCCGGGGGCAGCTCCGCCCGCTCGCCCGTAATCCCCGACCGCGACAGCACATACACGAATCCCGAACACGCCCGCGCGATCCGCTCCGCCCGCGCGTCGTCGCTCGACGGCGCGATCAGCATGCTCAGGCTCATCCCCGCGTCCCGCACCCGGCCCACCACCTCGTCCGACTCCTCGATCGGCAGGTCCGGAAAGATGAACCCGTCGAAACCCGCCGCCTTCGCCCGCTCGATCCATACCCCCGGCCCCAGACGGTGCACGATCGAATAGCTCACCATCGCCACCAGACCCAGCCCGCATGACCCCCGATGCCCCCGCACCGCCTCCAGCACCTGCGACACACGCACCCCCCGTTCCAGCGCGTGCGTCATCGACGCCTGGATCACCGGCCCGTCCGCGATCGGGTCCGAAAACGCGATCCCAAGCTCCACCACCGACGCCCCCGCTCGCTCGACCGCCCCCAGCAGCCGCACCGTCGTCGCCAGGTCCGGGTCCCCGGCGGTCAGAAACGGCATCAACGCCTTGCGCCCCTCCCGCCGCAGCTCCGTGAAGATCTGATCGATCCGGTTCATATCCGCAGGATACCGGCCACGCGCCGCCCACGCGCGAGACTGGGCGATCGGGTGATCGGGTGATCGGGTGATTGGGCGATTGTGTGATTGGGCGATTGGCCGACGGTGTGATCCGCCTTCCCCCTTCCGCCTTCCGAACGGGTCCGCAAACTGGTCTCGAACTGGTCGGGAAACTGGTCCGCTTTGCCCGGCGCGCTTGGCCAAACATGACCGGTCGAGGACAAGCGGCCCAAACGTCGAGTGGTCCAGCTTTGGATCTTGCGCTTTGCACTTGGCGCCTTGAACCGTGAACTCCTTCCTTTCAACCTTGTGCGTTCGGTCGCCCCGGTGCGCACATCGCGAACCAAGCCGGACCGCAGTGAAGCACGAGCGGAGGCCCCGGTGCACCCGCGTGGGTTCAGAAAATGTGCGCCGCGTCGCCGACGGCGCGCGCACGACTACGTTCGCGGATTGGCGGTGCGGGCAGGGCCCCACGTGTTCGTCGGTGTCCCCGAGGCATCGCCTCGCGGCTGCATTGATCGCGTGTGCACTCACGTCAGCCGCGGGCCCAGGGGCTGCGGACGGGCACGAGGTGGCGGGTCGTGCCCGCCTCTTCTAGCCCGGCCATGTGTTGGCACGAGCGATTATGATCCGTCTGGCGGGTCTGAGCGGCCGCTGAGCGTGAGGGCTGGGCGCATGCGTGAGGTCAGAACGTGGGCGACGGTGCTGGGGCTGGTGCTGGCGGTCGTGGCGTACGGGATCGGCCGTTGGATGGGGCTGGAGGCGCCGGCGGCGGTGACGGCGGGGGTGACGGCGTGGTGCGCGGCGTGGTGGTGCACGGAGGCGGTGCCGATCCCGGTGACGTCGCTGGTGCCGTTCGCGGTGTTCCCGCTCGCGGGGGTGCTGGACCACGGGCAGTTGGCGTCGGCGTTCGGGGACAAGTTCGTGCTGCTGTTCATGGGCGGGTTCATGCTCAGCCGGGCGGCGGAGTCGTCGCGGACGCACCTGCGCGTGGCGCGGTTCATGATCCGGCTGGTGGGCACCAGCTCGAGCCGGCGGGTGGTGATCGGGTTCATGCTGGCCACGGCGTTCTGCTCGATGTGGATCTCGAACACGGCGACGGCGCTGATCATGCTGCCGGTGGCGCTGGCGGTGATCCAGAAGGCGCCCGAGGACGGGCGGTTCGCGGTCGCGCTGCTGCTGGCGATCGCGTACGGCGCGAGCATCGGGGGCATGGCGACCTTGACCGGCACCCCGCCGAACGGCGTGTTCGCGGCGACCTACGCACAGGCCACGGACAAAACGGTGGACTTCGTGAGCTGGCTGGGTATTGGCGTGCCGGTGAGCGTGCTGATGCTGGGCGCGTGCGCGGTGGTGCTGACGCTGCGGCTGCGCGGCCGCGGCGCGTGCGAGTTCGAGGACATGGGCTCGTGGACGGCGGCGCAGAAGCGGGTGCTGGCGGTGCTGACGGTGACGGCGGGGCTGTGGATCACGCGGACGCTGCCGTTCGGCCTGGGCGGGTGGAGCGTGTGGCTGGACATGCCCAAGGCGCACGACGCGACGGTGGCGCTGCTGGCGGTGGTGGCGATGTTTTTGATCCCGTCGGGTGAGCGGGACGGCGCCGGCCGGGGCAAGCGGCTGCTGGACTGGGCAACGGCCCGGGATATCCCGTGGGGGATCCTGCTGCTGTTCGCGGGGGGTCTGGCGATCGCCGAGGCGTTCGGGACGACGGGTTTGGCCGCGCAGGTCGGCGCGGCGCTGGACCGGGCGACGGGCGGGCTGCACCCGCTGGCGATCGTGGTGATCGTGTGCCTGACGGTGACGTTCATGAGCGAGGTGACCAGCAACACGGCGACGACGACGCTGCTGATGCCGATCCTGGCCGCCAGCGGGACCGCCAGCGGGCAGGACCCGGCGATGTTCATGATTCCCGCGACGCTGTCGGCGAGCTGCGCGTTCATGCTGCCGGTGGCGACCCCGCCGAACGCGATCGTCTTCGGCGGGTCGCAGCGCCTGACCATCCCGGCGATGGCGCGGCACGGGCTGGCGCTGAACCTGATCGGCGTGGTGGTGATCAGCCTGGCGTGCTACTTGCTGGTGAACCCGGAGGCGGGTCTGGGCGCGGCTTCCGCGGCCGCGTCGGTGGGCGCCCCGTAGCCGGGCGCCACCGTGTCTCGCGACCGTGCAACGGGCCGGATCGTAGTGGGGCGGCGCGAACGCGCGATGGCGACGCACGTCGTCTCGCCCTCACCCCCGGCCCTCTCCCGGAGGGAGAGGGAGTCGGGTGCCACGGTCGCTCGCGACCGTGCAACGGGCCGGATCGTAGTGGGGCGGCATGAACACGCGATGGCGACACACGTCGTTCGGCCCTCACCCCGGCCCTCTCCCGGAGGGAGAGGGAGTCGGGCGACACGGTCGCGGCGGGTCAGGACAACGCGACACGCGTCACCCGCTTCGTCGTCGTCGGGCCAGTCCGAGGGCGGCGGTGGCGAGCAGGCCGAGCGTCGCCGGTTCAGGCACCAGCTCAAAGACGACGTCGCGGCCCGCGATGCCCGGATCACCGGATGTACGCCATTCGACGCGACTGAACAGCCCTTCGATCGACATCACCACGCCCCGTGAGGTGGGCCCGATGTCATCGGGTGTGACGACGTCCGTGGCGACCACGTTGCCCATCTGATCGAGGCCGACCAGCTCGGCTGACTCGTTCGAGTCAAAGAACGGGTCCAACTCGAAGAAAGTAGCTTGGGTCGGCGTGTCCGTGCCGGGCACGACAAAGTCGAACACCGCGATGGCGCCGGTGACGTCAGGCGAGAAGAACAGGTGCGAGCGACTGGTCCCAAAGTCTTGGCGGACCGGCTGAATCGAGCCGACGCTCTCGTGCCGAGCGGAAAAGAGGATGCCGATCGAACGCCATTGGTCGGAAAGGACCGTCCCGTTCGGGACCGGCTCACCGGCCTCTGGAAACTGCGACAGGTCCACCTCGACGCCTTGCGTCGTGAAACAACTGCTCAACACCACCAGCAACGCAACCGCGAGCGTGTGACTTCTCAGTGCAGACATAAGCACCTCTCCCCAAGTAAATCCGGATTCTCGACCATGACGACCAAAACAAGATAACGGTACAACCTCGCCGGCGCGAGGCCGCGATCACGTCCACTCAGGCTCGCCGGGCGCGGCGTCGTCGGGCCAGTCCGAGGGCGGCGGTGGCGAGCAGGCCGAGCGTCGCCGGCTCGGGCACGGCGGCGCCGTTGACGCCGGTGCCGAAGTTGGCCTGCCAGATGCCCAGGTCGAAGGCGTCGACGTCG
>CAYSIX010000166.1:5685-9705 GCA_964431205.1 uncultured Phycisphaeraceae bacterium | reverse complement strand
AGCCGGGTCGGCGACCGCGCCATGTAGCGGTGGATGGCGACCAGCAGGTCGGTGTCCACCGCGATCTGGTCGGCCTGCGTCCCGCCGGCCATCAGCCCCTGGTCGATCAGCGCGTCGATCAGCTTCTGGCGGTCGACCGCGCGCCCGGCGGCGTCCTCGTCCCGGTCGGCCTCCTTGTAGGCGTTGCCCAGACTGAACCAGCCCATGGCGTTGTCCGGGTCCTCGCTGGTCATCTTCTCCCACTGGGAGATCCGCTGTTGCAGCATGTCCTCGCTCATGGCGGACAGGATAGGACGGGGGCCGAAGAGGGGCAAAGCGGCGGGCGCCCGGCGAGGGCCTGAAAGCAGAGGACGAGGCCAAGTCCGCTTATCAGGGCGCCGGCGAGGGCGGCAGGGGAACCGGTGACCGGATGGCTTGCGGGACGCTACCGTGATGATGTACAAGATGCCGCAGACCTTACCGCGATCGCCAACCAGGCCCGTCGTGACATAAAGGGGTGTGCAGATGCCGCAACCCAGCAATCGAACCGGGTCGTTTCCCGGATTGCGCATCGCCTCGATGGCGCTATCCTGGAACATTCCGACGGGAGCGGATTTTCCGCGGTGGCTGAGCCGGGTTCGGGAGTTGGGCTACGACGGGATTTCGGGTTTCGCCTGGTGGGGCTGGGAGCCGTTCCTGGACGAACCGCGGACCTTTGCACGCATGCTGGCGGGCGAAGGACTGTCGCTGGCGAGCGTGGACGTGGAGATGTTCGGCGATCGGGATCGGTATCGGCCGGTGCTCGACTTCATGCGGGCCAATGGCTGCGACCGGCTGGTCTGTCTTTCGGCGCCGCGGGATCGGGCCACGCTCGACGACGAGGTCGCGTGGCTGAACGACCTCGGGGCGCTGGCGTCGACGTGGTCGGTCCAGGTCTGCCATCACCCGCGCACGATCGGCGTCGCGGCCCGGTATGGCGAGACGGCGGAGGTGATGCAGCGGACCGATCCGGCGCATGTGCGGCTGGTGGTGGAGACGGGCCATTCCACGAAGGACTTCACGGACCTGCCGCTGGCCGAGCGCACGGTGACGCTGATCCGCGATCATGCGGAGCGGATCGGTCTGGTGGAGGCGAAGGATTACGCCGAGGCCACCGATCTGAACACGCCGTTGGGGGAGGGGCGGGTTCCGCTGGAAGCGATCCGTGACGCGTTGGCGAGCGTGGGCTACACCGGCTGGATCGTCGCCGAGCAGAACGGCTGCGACGGCCTGAGCCGGGGCCGGCCGTACGACGCGTGCGCAGCGATCAGCCGGCGGAAACTGCGTGAGTTGTTCGGCGTTTGACACCTAACGAGCGAGGTGACCTGTGGCACGGGACGACGCGGTGATGAAGGTGGGATTGGTAGGCTGCGGCGGGATCGCGCGGGCCCACGGCGAGGCGATCGCGGCGAGTCCAAAGCTGACGCTGCAGGCATGCGCCGACTTCATCGACGGGAAGGCGGAGGCATACGCGCGGGAGTTCGCCGTCCCGCAGAGCTTCGCATCCATGGAGCAACTGCTTCGAGAGGCTCACGTCGACCTGCTGCTGCTGGCGACGTTCCCGGCCAACCATGTGGCGGAGATTCAGCAAGCGATCGAACTCGGGGCGCCGGCGATCCTCTGCGAGAAGGCCCTGGCGATGAACGGCGAAGAGGGTGAGCGGATCGGGCGGCTGGCGCGCGAGTCGGGCGTGTTTGTCTGCGAGGGACTGACCTATCGGCACCACCCGCAGATCGCTCGAGCGAAGCAGATCATTGAAGCCGGGGAGATCGGCGAGGTCA
Source organism: uncultured Phycisphaeraceae bacterium (assembly GCA_964431205.1). Classification (GTDB taxonomy): domain Bacteria; phylum Planctomycetota; class Phycisphaerae; order Phycisphaerales; family Phycisphaeraceae; genus CAYSIX01. Next base: position 7,906 of record CAYSIX010000166.1, on the reverse strand, counting down.
CCTCGATTCAGGCCCACTTCTCCGACTCCCAGAAAGGCGAGCCGGATCCAAACAATTGGCGCAATCGCGTCGAACTGGGCGGCGGCACGATCGCGGCCAAAGGCTGCTACCTGATCGACGCGCTGACCCACTTCATCAACGCGCGGCCGCTGCAGGTCATCTGCCATACGACCTGCCATCCGGGGCATGATTTCGATATCGCCCAGACGGCCACCATCGTCTACGAGAACACCGCCGTAGGCCAGTTCGAGAGCAGTCACCGCGGCGCCTGGCGGCATGCGGTCCACATCTCCGGAACCGAGGGGTGGCTGGACATCCCGGCGGCCGTGGTCACCAAGAACCAGCCGCGGGAAATCGAAATCTGCAACGGCAGCAGTTTCGGCGACGAGCAGGGCCAGCGCCGCGTCGAGAAGTTCCCTCCGCTTGACAGCTATCGGCTCCAACTCGAGCACGTCTACGAGACCTTGTACCACGACGCCCCGTTCCCCATGCCGCTCGAACAGTCGATCCGGAATCTTCACGTCACCTCGGCGCTGCTGGAAAGTGCCCGAACCCGATGCTGGACGCCGGTGAACGTGCAGGCAGCGAAAACGCCGGATGGAGCGGCGCCCGGCTGATCGCTTCTTACCAGATGATCCCGCACCAAGCTGCTCGATACGCGATAACAACCGGGTCGATCACAACGGCCAAGGCCGCGAGGCCGATGGGTTCCGTTGTTCGTTCCCTGGCCAAAGGGCGCCGATGGGCGATTTGCCGGCCAGGCAGGTGCTCAAGCGGAAGTGATGGAGCGGCGGTGCGCGGCGTGGGTTCGGCGGCACCGGCGCGAGCGGAAGCTCCCTTCACCCCGGCCATGGCCCCGACGCAGACGGCGAGCCCATGATCGGGCTTGGCCGGGGGGCTGATGCTCGTCGCCCGTCGCGGGTTGGCTGGTCGCGCGGGGCGGGGTGTCGTAGACTTGGGGCGTGATGTGGTTTACGGCGTGGCTGGCCCAGACCGGTTATTCGGAGCGGACGGGGGAGATCCTGCTGTGGGCGGCGGTGCTGATTCTGCTGCTGCTGATGGGGGTGGGGGCGGCGCTGCTGATCAAGCGGAAGGTGGACGCGTGGGGGGAGGAGCCGTCCGGCGGTCCGGCGTTCACGCTCGACGCGCTGCGTCGGATGCACGCGTCGGGGCAGCTCAGCGACGATGAATTCGCGCGGGCGAAGGCGCGGATAATCGGCGTGAGCCGGTCTATCATGGCCGAAGGGCAGGGCGCGGGCGAGGCGACGGCCCGGTCGGCCCCGGAGGCGGACGCCGACGCGCCGGAGCGGACCGGCAGCGGCCCGGCGGCGGACAAACAGGAACAGGATCGTGAACCGGGCGGACCGCGGGACGACGACGGATCGGCGAACGCCGACCGGGGGCCTTCGCCCGGCCCGTGACTTCGCCCGGGGCATTCGATAGATTACGTCAAGCGGCCCCCCGCGTTGCGCCGATGCTCGGATAGATGAGCGGTGCCGGCCGGCGGCCGCGTCAAACCCAGTGAAGTGCCCGGACCCCGCGCTGAGGGGTGGAGAAGAATAGGGACGGCTATGGCAGATTCGAACGGCGGCAGCGGAGGCAAAGGCGGCAGCGGCGGCGGCGGTGACGGCGGCGGTTTCAAGGGCCGCAAGGTCACCACCTGCTCCTTCTGCGGGAAGAACTCGCGGGAAGTCGGCCCGATGGTCGAAGGCCCGAACGATGTCTACATCTGCGCCAACTGCACCGACCTGTGCCAGAACATTTTCAAGCAGGAGAAGCGGCGGGTGCACACGTCGCGGCCGCTGTTCAGCGCGATCCCCACGCCGCGCCAGATCAAGGAGTTCATGGACGACTACGTCATCGGTCAGGAGCAGGCGAAGAAGAGCCTGTCGGTGGCAGTGCACAACCACTACAAGCGGCTGACGGCGAAGGAGAAGAACGCGGACAAGGAGGACGCGGTCGAGCTGGAGAAGTCGAACGTGATGATGATCGGGCCGACCGGCGTGGGCAAGACGCTGCTGGCCCGGACGCTGGCGCGGATTCTGAACGTGCCGTTCGCGATCGGCGACGCGACCACGCTGACCGAGGCCGGCTACGTCGGTGAGGACGTGGAGAACCTGCTGCTGAAGCTGCTCCAGGCCGCCGACTACGACCTCGAAGCCGCCCAGCGCGGGATCATCTACATCGATGAGATCGACAAGATCGGCAAGACCTCGCAGAA
>CAYSIX010000166.1:369-5675 GCA_964431205.1 uncultured Phycisphaeraceae bacterium | reverse complement strand
CATCCAGATGGACACGAGCAACATCCTGTTCGTCTGCGCCGGCACGTTCGTGGGCCTGGAGGACATCATCCGCAAGCGGCTGGGCCGCAAGTCCATCGGTTTCGCCTCCGAACAGACGGACGACGAGTGGCAGATGGACACCTCGTACCTGCTGGAGCAGGTGACGCCGGAGGACATCCTCGAGTACGGAATGATCCCGGAGCTGATCGGCCGGCTGCCGATCATCACGCCGCTGATGCCGCTGAGCGTGGACGCGATGGTGCAGATCCTGCTGGAGCCGAAGAACGCGCTGGTGCGTCAGTATCAGGCGTTCTTCGCGATGGAGGGCGCGGAGCTGGAGTTCACGCACGGGGCGTTGCGGAAGCTGGCCGAGCGCGCGATCGCCCGGAACACCGGCGCGCGGGCGCTGCGGAGCGTGATGGAAGAGCTGATGCTCGACCTGATGTACGAGCTGCCGGACCTGGCCAACGACGGGTCGAAGTACGTGATCGACACCCCCGCGTTGAGCGGCAAGATCCGGCTGTCGGACTTGCGACTGGCGAAGAAGGAGTCGGCGTAGCGTCGGCGACCGGCGGGGGTCGCGAAGACTCAAGAGCGCCCGGGCGGTGGAGAATGTTGGACGGCCGGGCGGTCGTCGAGAAGGATCGAGCCTAAGATGAGGGGTTGACATTGGACGGGCGGGACTGCTCCGAGGCGCGTCGAGGATCGGCGCGAGCCGACCCCGCCCACCTTTCAAAAGATCCGTGACGGAAGGGCCCGGATGACCCGATCACGCTTGACGGTCCGGTTCTGGCGGATGCTGGTTTGGACGCTGGTGCTGTGGCTGGGCGCGATGCCGGCGATGGCGCGGGACGCGGTCGTGGCGGACCCGGAATTCGCGGCGACGCGGCTGGCGCACCTGGCCGAGGCCGGCCGGTTCGACGAGGTCCTGCACCGATTGCGGACCGACTTCGCGTCGCTGGGCAGCGAGCGCGTCACGTCGCTGACCGCGGCGCTGGAGCGATACCGCCGCCACCAGGAAGAGCACGCCCGCCAGCGCGAGAAGGCGTACCGCGAGGCGCTGGACAAGGCGAAGGTGGAGCTGGACACCGGCGACATCGAGGACGCGCTGGTGGCCTCGATCGACGCGCACAGCCTCGCCAGCGACCCGGACGCCCTGCTTCAGCACGCCACGATACGCAAGGTCGTGCAGACCGCGACCAGCCGCGCCAAGGAAGCCGAGGCCCGTCACGACTGGGTCGAGGCGCTGAGCCTCTACCGCGCGCTCGAGCTGCTGTACGAGAACCGCGAGGCCTTCCGCAACGACGTCCGTCGTGCGGCGCGTCACCTGCACGTGCTCCAGCTCTACGCGCCGGACCAGCTTCAGCAGTTGTACGACGCCCGTGCCGCCCGCCGCGCCGAGCGGGGCGACGAGGATGAAGACGAAAACCCCGTCGTCGTCGAGCGCGAGCCGTGGCAGAACCGGCTGCACGACATCGAGCTGTCGATGCTCCGCCAGACGTTGCACCAGGCGCAGCGCGACCACGTCAGCGCCGACGGCTACACGCCCCTGATGCGCGGCGCGGTCGACGCCCTGCTCGTGCTGCTGCAGAGCGAGGGGCTGGCGCAGACGTTCGACGGTTTCCGTGACGCCGAGGCGCTCGAGGAGTTCCGCGACTACGTCTCGCGGATCAGCGCGATGCTCAAGGCGCCGGGCAAGCGGCTCAACTTCGTCGAGACCGGGATGATCATCGATCGGATCATGGCCAAGAACGCCGACACCGTCCGGCTTCCCGAGGAGGTGATCGTCTTCGAGATGACCGAGGGGGCGACGGACACGCTCGACGACTTCTCGGCGGTGATCTGGCCGGAAGAGGTCGATCAGTTCAACCGCAGCACGCAGGGCAAGTTCTACGGCGTGGGGGTCCAGATCTCCCGACGGGACGGGCGGCTGATCGTGGTCAGCCCGCTGGCCAACACCCCCGCGCAGGAGGCCGGGATCAAGGCCGAGGACATCATCGCCACCGTCGACGGCCGCGACACGTCCAACTGGACGCTCGACCGCGCGGTGCGGGAGATCACCGGGCCCGAGGGGACGCTCGTCCGCCTGGGCATCGAGCGTGTCGGCGAGCCCGAGATGCTGCACTTCGACATCCGTCGCGCGGAGATCGTGATCGAGTCGATCCGAGGCTGGGAGCAGGCCGGCGACGGCGAGTGGAGCTACTGGATCGACCCCGAGCACCGCATCGGGTACGTCCGCCTGTCGCAGTTCATTCCCCAGACCGCCGAGGACCTGGACCGCGCGATCGCGCAGATGCAGGCGGACGGGCCGATCAACGGCCTGATCCTCGACCTGCGTTTCAACCCCGGCGGGCTGCTGAGCTCCGCCGTGGACATCGCCGACCGATTCGTCGAGCAAGGCCCGATCGTCTTCACGGTCAACGATCAGGGCGCCCACACGAACGAGACCCGCGCCCACCGGCGGGTGACCTACCGTGACTTCCCCGTGGTCGTGCTGATCAACCAGGGCTCGGCCAGCGCGTCCGAGATCGTCTCGGGGGCGCTGCAGGACTACAGCCGGGCGCTGGTGATCGGGACGCGGACGTTCGGCAAGGGGTCGGTGCAGGATCTGTTCCCGCTGGATCGCGGGCGGGCGTACCTGAAGCTGACCACGCAGTACTACATGCTGCCGCTGGGTCGGATCATCCACCGCAAGCCCGGAGCCAAGACGTGGGGGATCGACCCGGACCTGGAGGTCAAGGTGACCGACGACGTGGTGCGGGACGCGATCGAGTTCCGCCAGGAGGTGGACGTGCTGCGTGACGCCGAGGACAAGGGCAACGGCGAGCCGGCCAAGCGGGCGCAGGACATCCTGGACACGGGGCTGGACCCGCAGCTCGAGGCCGCCCTGCTCGTGCTGCAGACGCGGCTGGTGGCCAAGGACATCGCCGTGGCCCTGGCCGACCCGAAGTCGACCGCCCAGCGGCCGTGACGCGCCCGTCGACGTCCGAGGCGCCCAACGCGGCGCGACCCCCTGCTCTCGACGCCGGCGTGGCCCGAACGTCGTCCGCGTCTCTACAATGGCCACATGCCCGGCAACACGTTCGGCCACATGTTTCGGATCACCACCGCGGGCGAGAGCCACGGTCCGGGCTATGTCGTGATCGTCGACGGCGTGCCGCCGGGTCTGGAGCTGTCCGAGGCCGACCTGCAGCCCGACCTAGACCGCCGCCGGCCGGGCCAGTCCCGCGTGACGACCCAGCGCAAGGAGGCGGACGTCCCCGAGATCCTCTCGGGCGTCTTCGAGGGCCGCACCACCGGCACGTCGATCGCCATCCTCATCCGCAACCGCGACCAGCGCTCCCGCGACTACACCGACATCAAGGACAAGTACCGCCCGGGTCACGCCGACTACACCTTCGACGCCAAGTACGGGTTTCGCGATTACCGTGGCGGGGGGCGCAGCTCGGCGAGGGAGACGACCGTCCGCGTCGCCGCGGGCGCCATCGCCAAGAAGCTGCTGCGACAGGCCCACGGGATCGACGTGGTCGGGTACGTCCGGCAGATCGGCGACGTCGTCGCGAGCGTCCCGGACCCCGCGTCGGTGACGCTCGACCAGGTCGAGGCCAACATCGTTCGCTGCCCGGACGCGGCGGCGGCGAACCGCATGATCGAGCTGATCGAGCGAATGCGCAAGGAGCAGGACTCGATCGGCGGCGTCGCGGAGCTGGTGGCGACGAACGTCCCCGCCGGCTGGGGCGAGCCGGTGTTTGACAAGCTCAAGGCGGACCTGGGCAAGGCGATGTTCAGCCTGCCGGCGGTTCTGGGGGTGGAGTACGGTATCGGATTCGGCTGCGCGACGCTGCGCGGGACGCAGAACAACGACGCGTTCATCGTCGGTGACGAGGGACCGCAGCGCTCGCTCCGCGCCGTCGAGCAGGCCGAGGGGGAAGACGACGCGCGCGCGGAAGAAACCGGCGGCTCGGACGCGGGCATCGCGTCCCCACCGAGCGACGGACCGGCCATCGTCACGCGCACGAACCGCCACGGCGGGATGCTCGGGGGCATCAGCTCGGGCATGCCGATCGTCCTTCGCTGCGCGATCAAGCCGACCAGCTCCCTGAGCCAGCCGCAGCCGACGGTCACGCGCGACGGACAACCGACGACGATCGCCACGAAGGGCCGACACGACCCGTGCCTGCTGCCACGGTTCATCCCGATGGGCGAGGCCATGATCGCGCTGGTCTTGGCCGACCACATGCTGCGCCAGCGCGCGGTGGCCCCGACGCGGGACGAGCGGGCGGCGTCCCACGCGGCGCCCCGATAATCAGCCGGAGATCGTCTCATGACCGCCGTCGCTCTGCCCAAGTGCTATTGCTTCACGATCGACCAGCTCGAGGGCCGTCTGCCGTCCGAGCTGCGATGGGAACTGGTCGAAGGAGACCTTATCGTACTGTGGTCATCCAGCGCGCGGCGGGGGCGGATCGCGATGCGAGTGGGGACGAGACTGGCTCGCCACGTCGAAGACCACGGGCTTGGCGTGGTCTACGGTGCCGAGACGGGCTTCATCCTGCGCCGTAGCCCCGATCCGCTCCGGGCGCCCGACGCCGCATTCGTCCGCCGAGACCGTGAGTTGAACCTCGAGCGAGGCTTCTTCCCCGGCCCGCCCGACCTGGCCGTCGAGGTCGCCTCGCCCGACGACGCGCAGCGTGACCTGCTCGGCAAGGCCCGTTACTGGATCGAGCACGGCACCCGGGAATGTTGGGTGATCTGGCCAACGCAGCGTTCGGGGACGATCATGGCAGCGGAAACATCCGAACGGAACCTGCGGGACGACGACGTACTCCAAAGCCCCGCCCTCCTGCCCGGCTTCTGCTGCCCCGTCCATGAGCTGTTCGCGTGACGTGAATGAAAAAGCCCGCGCGGGGCGGGCTTTTCGTTCGAGCCTGAATTGCCTTGGCGCGACCTCGCCCCTCAGGCGTCATGCGGCGTGCCGCGTTCGTCATCGGCTCAGTTCGGCTTGGCGCCGCCCTGGCCGAAGGTGATCTTGTCGGTGCCGAGGTGGTCGTCGCCGCCGAGCCCGCCCAGCCCGCCGCCGGAGGGGGCCGGACCGCGATCGCGTCGCTCGGCGCCGGCGTCCTGGTCCGACGTCCACTGGGCGCGCTTGAGCGACAGACCGATCTTCCGCTCGTCGGTGTCCACACGCAGGATCTTGACCTCGATCTCGTCGCCGACCTGCACGACCTCCTGCGGGTTCTCGACCTTGTGGTCGGCCAGCTCGGAGATGTGCAGCAGGCCCTCCAGATCGTCCTCGAGCTCGACGAACA
>CAYSIX010000166.1:0-359 GCA_964431205.1 uncultured Phycisphaeraceae bacterium | reverse complement strand
GAAGTTGGTGATCTTGGTGACCTTGCCGTGCACGATCATGCCCGGCTGATAGGCCGAGGGGATCGCCTCGTTCCACGGGTCCTCGTGCATCTGCTTGAGGCCCAGGGCGACGCGCTGCTTGTGCTGGTCCACCTCGAGCACGACGCACTTGATCACGTCGCCCTTCTTGAGCATCTCGTTGGGGTGCGAGAGCTTCTTGGTCCACGAGAGGTCGGAGACGTGCAGCAGGCCGTCGATCCCCGGCTCGATCTCGACGAACGCGCCGTAGCTGGCCAGGTTCCGTACCTTGCCCTCGATGACGGTGCCGGGCGGGTACTTCTCGGCGACCAGCTCCCACGGGTTGACCTCGGTCTGCTTCA
>CAYSIX010000165.1:9471-9754 GCA_964431205.1 uncultured Phycisphaeraceae bacterium | reverse complement strand
TGCTCGGCCGGCGTGAGCTTCATGTTGTCGCGCAGGTAGTCGAAGCCGAACTCGCTGTTCGTGCCGTATACCGCGTCGCAGTCGTAGGCCTGCTTCTTCAGCTCCACGGCGGCGCGGTACCGGTTCGCCGGCTCCTGCAGCGGCGCCCCGTGGAACGGATGGCCCGGCGTCTGCGCGTACCTGGCGGCCTGCTCCTCGAGCATGTGCTGCGGGTGGATCGCCCCGACGCTCAGCCCCAGCCAGTAGTAGAACGGGAACACCCAGTCGCGGTCGCGCTGCACCA
>CAYSIX010000165.1:2626-9461 GCA_964431205.1 uncultured Phycisphaeraceae bacterium | reverse complement strand
GACACTTCAATCCCTCGATGCAGGCCATGTAGCACGCCAGCGGCGCCACGATCGTCTTGCCCTCGCCGGTCTTCATCTCGGCGATGCGGCCCTCGCCCAGCACCATCCCCCCGATGAGCTGCACGTCGAACGGCCGAGCCCGAAACGGCGGGCGGCTCTGCGGGTACAGCTCCCTCACCGCCTCGTACAGCCGGTTCGGGATCTCGACCTGCATCCATCCCGGCGCGGGATCGCCGCCGGGGACGGCCTGCGGCGGCTTCTGCTCCGCCTCCGCCTTCACCCGCTCGTACAGCTCCCGCGCGTCCGCCGGCAGCCGCAACGCGTCGAACCCTTGCTCCGGGTTCAGGATGTTGCGGATACCCACCGACCGGTCCATCGCCTCGCGCGCCACCGACATCACCTGCGGCAGCAGCTCGGCCATCGGCTCACCCTCGGAGCATCGGCGGCGAAACTCGCTCGTCTTCTCTCGTAACTCCGCATCGGTCAGCGGGCGGACGCTCGCCTCCAACGCGTTGATCTGCTCGACCCGTCGCCGATACGCTCGGATCAGACGGTCGTTGCGTGATCCGAACACCTTCGTAAACGGCTTGCTGATTGCCTGAAGCACCATCGCTGATTCCTCTGCTCACGCGCCGCCCGGCCGGGGCGTCGCGAATGAACTCGATTGCCGGTGACACAACCTATGAACGTTAGGGCCGCCGGTCGGGCGAGCCGGCGAGCGGATTGAATGAGCCGGAGCGCCAGGAACGCGGGGCGAGCCGGCGACCCGTGCGTGGCTCCGGGAGCCCGATCGCGGGGACGGCCGTCCCCGCTGTCAACACAGCGGCGGCGGCAGGTTCAGCAGAGAGGGGCGAAGCAGGCACGGCGCGGGCAGCGCCTGTTCATCGAGTCGGGCGGGTTCCCGTGTGTCGGAGACGGGCCGTGGGGCCACGCTCGGCGGACCGGCCAAGGTCCCGACCGTCTGCGGCTTGCCCTGCCAATGGCTCGCCGCGTCGGTGACGCAGGCGAGCAGAGACGCCAGGGCGTCTCGCTGAGACATCGTCAGACGGGGGGCGATCGAGTCGCTCGTCAGCGGGACGGCCGCCGCCTGCGCGGACATCGCCAGGCACACCGCCGCCGCCAGCGACACGCCGGCGGACCATCGACCAGACTGGGGCATGGATCGCCTCACGGAAGGATTATCGACCGCCTGGCCCCGCCGGGTCAAGTGGTGGACCGTCGTGCCATCGTTTTCGGGCTCAGGCGGAGTCGAGTCACGGTGAACGGGGGCGGCCAACGCGGCGTGGATGCGGTGGCGCAGGAAAAGGCCGCCGGGGAGGCGCCGGCGGCCTTGTTCACAGTGGGCCTCAAAACGGATTGAGGCCAGCCAAGCACGAGCTTCTCATCGCAACTGACCGATCGACGAGCCGCTCACCTTCGGGCCCAGCGGGTGGCCCCAGTTGAAGAACGGGCGGCTGCCCTTGGGGTCCTCGAGGGCACGCGGTCCCTTGTAGTCAAAGACCTCCAAAAACTTGGCGTGACCGTCGAGGAAGCTCATGTTGTTTCCGCGGTTCTGGCCGTGACGCGGAACTTCGTACACGACACCGTTCTCGAACACACCCCAGTCGATGTCGATCCCGAGCCAGGTCCACGTCGGGAACGGCAACCCGCTGACCGGAAAGTCCAGGATGCCGTCGGTCGGATCGGCGCGATCGCCGGCGTTGTCCTGGAACTTGTAGTCCGTGTAGCGGACCTCGGCCTCATTCGTGATGACGTTACCTTGGTCGTCAAACGGCCAGCGGTACGGGCCTCCAAGGAAACTTGCATCTCTAAACACCTCCCCCGGGTTGCCGGCCGCGTCCGCGGTCGGGCACTGCAACACGTCTTCCAGGCTGCTGATGTAGGGCGCGAAGACCTCGTACTGCTTGCCCTGCTCACTGAACGAAAGGATCGGCAAGCGCTCGTCCCAATCATTGGCATAGAAGATCGAGCCCATCGAGATCTGGCGCAGGTGCTGGAGGCACTGCGACTGAAGGGCAGCGTCGCGTGCCGAGCCCAGCGCCGGAAGCAGGATCGAGATCAGCAGCGCGATGATGCTGATGACCACCAGCAGCTCGATGAGGGTGAAGGCGGCCGTTCCTGGCCGAAGCCGACGTCCCCGCGCCGAACCACCGTGTTGAAAGTGCAGAGATGAGCGAAGCATCGTCGGTCTCCTGTGCATGTGTCGCGAGTCGCTGGCGTCGGACCGTCGTTCGGGCTCCGCGCCGGCCCGGTCGCTCCGGGCTCTTTCAAAGGGAAGGAGTCGCGATCAGGCGGCTCCCTCCGATGTTTACTACGCACGCGGCCGGTCCGTCGTGCGGTTTCTTCGCAGGCCGAGCAGAGCGATCGCACCGATCGCCGCCACGGAGGCGGGCTCGGGGATCGCGGCCACACCGTTGCCGCCCGGACGCGTCACCGTGCCGAAGTTGGTCTGCCAGAGGCCCAGGTCGAACGCGTCGACGTCGCCGTCGCCGTCGGCATCGCCGTTGAGCACGTTGCCGCCCTCGGTCGTTCCGAAGCCGGTCTGCCAGATGCCCAGGTCGAAGGCGTCGACGTCACCGTCACGGTCCCAGTCGGCGACGGCGGCGTTCCAGCCCTCGTTGATCTCGATGTTGGAGAACATCGTGGTGGCGAAGTCGCCGCCGGCGATCGACTGGAGGTTGACGGCATACTGGGCCTTGAGCGCGATGGTCGTGCCATCCCAGAGGCCGAAGATATTCTCATCCTCCTCGCCATCCTGCACGAGGACGTTACCGAAGATCAGCGGGCCAAAGCGATCGCCCTCGTAGATGTACTCGATGGTGGCGGGGTTGGCGTCGGTGCCGTCGCCTGGGACGTAGCGAACACCCATGTTTACGGTCTCGCCGTTCATGTAGCCGTCCTCAGACATCGTGGGACGCAGGATCTGAAACGGCATGCCGGCGCCGAACGCGGCGACCTCGGCGTCCGACGTAATCAGGAACTGCCCCGTGCGCTCATCCCCGTTCGGCGCGGTGCTGCGGAAGATGAGTCCGGCCTCTTTTCGTGGTTCGGGGCCGGGCACGTCGTCACCGAAAAGGAACTCCAGGCTCACGTCGACGAAGATCTCGAAGCCTTTGAGACGCTCAAACACGAAAGCCGAGCTCCCGCCGTCGGCCGAGAAGAACGCCTCGTGGGTGTTGGCGAACGATCCGGTCGGGCCGGGCAAGCCGAAGTCGCGCTCGTCGAACGTGATGCCGTTGAGCCCGCCGAGGTTGTTCACCGTGAGGTTGCTGTCGGGGAAGTTGTTTCGTTGTCGCGGCAGCACCTGAAGGCTGTCGATGCTGGTCACCTCCGCCAACGCCGGCGCGCCTACACCCGCCGTCACGATCGATCCGATCACCAATGTCTGAACTAGTCGCATACGCATGTGCGGTCCTCCTTCCGTCCTTTGAGCTGACGCCCTGACGTGCAACGGCGACGCGCTCGTGCTCTCTCGATCCCGTTTCATCCCGCATCCGAACGGACGCGCCGATTTGGTCTGAGCTGAATGACGCTGGTCACGATCAGCCATTCACAGATTGCCGTCAGGCACAAGCCTGACGAACTTCGTCACGATCAATCCGTCGTGTCACCTCCTTTCCGTCTGTTCAAACCAGCCGTTTCGGTCGCTCGTCCGGCCCGGCGCCGGCCGGGTTCCTTGCAGCCGCACGAGGTCCGGACGATCAACTCGGTCGGCAGGACGGACTCGCCGCGCTCGGCGTCCCGATCCATCTGCGCGACGGCCAGCTCGCAGGCAAGCCGACCCATTCGCCGCATCGGCGAGTGGACCGTCGTCAGCCCCAGGTAACGCGCCGCCTCGAAGTCGTCGAAGCCGACCAGAGCCATGTGATCCGGCACGCCGAGCCCCCGCTCGCGCAGGGCGTCCATTACGCCCACGGCCATCGCGTCGTTCAATGCGAACACCGCCTCGGGCAGGGGCCGGCCCCGGTCCAGCCAGTCGGCCATCAGCTCGTACCCGCTTCGATCGGTGAACCGGCCGCGCCAGATCGACGCCTCGTCCAGCGCATGCCCCGCTGCCTCCGCGGCGCGTCGGCAGCCGATCAGCCTCTGCGTGGCGTCGAACGAACGCTCGGGTCCGCAGATCACCACGATGCGGCGATACCCGTGCTCGAGCAGGTGCGCCATCGCCGCCTCGGCGCCGGCGACGTTGTCGATCTCGACCGTGGGGATCGGGACCGTCGGCACCGGCCGGTCGATCAACACCAGGGGAACCCCGCGCCCCGCCACGCGACGGATAAACGCCTCGGGCATGCCCAGGTTCATCAGGATCATCCCGTCCACGCGGCCGGCCTGGAGGTACTCTTCGACGACTTCAGGCTCGTCGTCGGTCCCGCGGGAGAAGGCGACCATCAGGTGCCGTCCGTTGGCCGCCGCCACCTCGTTGATGCCTTCGAGCACCTCGCTGTAGAAACCGCTGGCGATGTGTGGGAAGATGACACCGATGGTGTCGGTCCGCTGGCGGGCCAGGGAGGTGGCGGCGTGATTGCGACGATAGCCCAGCTCGTCGATGGCCTTGAGCACGCGGTTTCGCGTCTCGGGTCGAACGTTCGGGCTCTTGTTGAGCACGCGGGAGATCGTCGCGGTCGAAAGGCCGGTGCGGGCACAGACGTCCAGCAACGTGGCCGCCTTCACCTTGTCACCGCTTACACGAGGTTTGAAACCGCTTACATCCACACGAAACAGTTTATCGTCCGCAGCCCGCGTGTCAAGACCCTTGCGCTTAATCTCTTGCCCGTCCTGCTCAGCCCGTCCGACCGCCGGCCAGCGAGCCCCAGACCGGCGGCAAGTGGAGTACCACGCTATGTTTAGCCGATCTGTTCACGCCCCGACCCGCTGCGCTCGCGTCATCGCCGCGGGCCTGCTCGTCTGCCTCATCGCCCCGGAGCTCGCCCACGTGCTCGCCTCCCAACCCCCGCCCCCGAAACCGACCGACCTGCGCGTCATGAGTTTCAACATCCGCTTCGGCACCGCCAAGGACGGTGAGAACCACTGGGAGCACCGACGCGATCTGGCCATCGAGACGATCCGGGCCTACGACCCCGATCTGCTCGGCCTGCAGGAGTGCCTCGCCTTTCAGGCCGACGAGTTGCGTGACGCGCTGGAGGGGTACGAGGTCATCGCCGTCGGGCGGGACGACGGGCAGCGAGCGGGCGAGATGACCGCGATCTTCTACCGCCGCGACCGCTTCGAGCGGCTGGACGCCGGACATTTCTGGCTCAGTGAACAGCCCGAGGTCGTCGCCAGCAAAGGCTGGGATGCGGCGATCACCCGCATGGCCTCCTGGGTCCGCCTGCGCACCCGTGAGGAGCCGTCGTACGAGCTGCTGTTTCTCAACACGCACTTCGACCACGTCGGCCGGGTCGCCCGTCTGGAGTCGGCTCGCCTGATTCGCCAGCGTGTCGAAACGCTTCGCCGCAACGGCCCGGCCATCATTGTCGGTGACTTCAACGCGCCCGCACGCCTCGGCGACGACCAGCCCTACGCCGCCCTGCGGCGAGGCAAGCCGGAGACGCCCGAGCTGATCGACCCCTTCGCCCGGCTCCACCCCGACCGGACCGACGACGTCGGCACCTTCCACGGCTTCCGCGGCGGGCTCGACGGCGACCGCATCGACTGGGTCCTCGTCACCGATCACTTCACGCCCGTCACCGCCGCGATCGACACCACCCAACGCGACGGCCGTTACCCCTCGGATCACTACCCCGTCACCGCCACGCTGCGACCGTCCGGCGTCAGAGACTGATCAAGGGCTCGGACTCCTCGGCCGGTTCGAGCAGTGAGACCGCGCCACGTCCGCTCTGGAACTGCTGCCAGGCGAGCATGGCCACGCGACGCGGATCGAGCCAGGGCGAGGCGGCGGACGTCTCGGCGTTCGTGGCCGTGCGCTCCGTGCTCGTCGCCGACACCGCCGCGGCGGCCTGACCGAAACCGAAGTTGGTCTGCCACAGGCCCAGGTCGAACGCGTCCACGTCGCCGTCGGCATCCGCGTCTCCGTCGTTCACCGTAGCGTTCTCGGCGATCCCGAAGCCGACCTGCCACAGGCCCAGGTCGAACGCGTCCACGTCGCCGTCCAGGTCGTTGTCACCCGGCGGGATGCGCAGGCCCAGGCGGTACGCGCCGTCATCGTCGCTCGACGTATCCCCGGCGACGATCGTGTAGGTGCCGGCGTGCTCGGCGTCGTGAGTGAGGACCGCGGAGAAGTTGCCGGTCGCGTCGGCGGCGAGCGTGCCGTCCGGGGCAAACAGGCGCAGCTCCGCGATGAACCCGTTCGAGCCGGAGCGGTCGTACATGGCGATGAAGATCGGATCGCCGATGGCCGCGTCGAACCGGTAAAGGTCGAACGTGCCAAACGGCAGGTCGCCCACCAGCGTGTCACCGGCCGAAAGCGCCTGGTCCCGCGCGGTGAGTTGCGGGTCCGCCGGCAGCGTCAGCACACGCAGGCGGTACGCCCCGCTGTTGTCGCTCGACGTGTCGCCCGCCACCAGCGTGTACGTCCCCGTCGCACCCGCCGTCACGTCCAGCTCCGACGACAGGTTGCCCGTGTTCGAGCTGACCAGCGACCCGTCCGGGCCGTACAGGCGAAGCTCGGTGATGAAGGCGTTCAACCCCGTCAGGTCGCCCATCGATGCCAGGATCGTGTCCCCCGAGCTCGCCTCGAACTGGTACACGTCGAACGTGCCCAGCGGCAGGTCGCCCTCGACTTCCTGGCCCGAGGCCAGGTCCGCGTCACGCGCCGTGAACTGCGGGTCCGCCGGCAGCGTCAGCACACGCAGGCGGTACGCCCCGCTGTTGTCGC
>CAYSIX010000165.1:0-2526 GCA_964431205.1 uncultured Phycisphaeraceae bacterium | reverse complement strand
CGTCACGCGCCGTGAACTGCGGGTCCGCCGGCAGCGTCAGCACACGCAGGCGGTAATCGCCCGCGACGTTGCTTCCGTTCTCACCGGCCACCAGCCGATAAGTGCCTGTCTGCGGCGCGGCCAGGTCCAGCTCGGCGGACAGATTGCCCGTGCTCGAATCGACCAGAGAACCGTCGGGCGCGAACAGCTCCAGACTGGTGGTAAAGGCGTTGGAACCCGTCAGATCGCCCATCGCGGCGAGGATCGTGTCGCCCGCGTCGGCCTGAAACGTAAACTCGTCCGTCTCGCCGATAGCAACGGAATCTTCGATTTCCTGGCCACTGACGATGGCGGTCGTCGCCGCGGCGACGACCTCGGCCTGCGCCGCAGACACCGACGCGACGGGCGCGGGCTCGTCGTTCCAGGGCGATGCGCTCAGCAGCAGACGCGGCTCAAGCGTCTCCAACCCCCGCCAGCGATGATGGTCGCGGTTCATCCTTCCCTCCCAGGTTACTACACGGTTCGTAAAGCCTTCTACCCTTCCGGACGCCCTTATACCGACTGGAGGGCTCAAATGTCAACATGTTTCTCGGATCTACAGCCCATTGCGACGGTGAGTCTCGTAGCCCTGCACCGTGTCCGACGCTCCGCCCGAGGCGCGGGCCAGTGAGAGAGTCGGTGGCTCGCCCGCGTCCGAGGTCGGATGCATTAGCGGCAGGCGGGTTTCGACTCGCTCGAGATGGGCGAGCCACCGCAGCGCCGTCTGCGTCATACTGGCTGATCGCAAGGACGTACGCGACGCGGAAGGTGCCGCCCGGCCCGTCAACTGACGCGCTTTGCGCGTCACGGCGGGCCTCGATGAGGAAACGGCGACCGAGGTGCCGGTTGCTTCGGTGCCGAAGTTCACCTGCCACAACCCGAGATCGAACCCATCGACGTCGCGGTCGCGATCCGCGTCGCCCTCGTCGATCGTCGCGGCCTCGCCACGCCCAAAACCCTGCTGCCAGATGCCGAGGTCGAACGCGTCCACGTCGCCGTCGCGATCGAAGTCGCCCGGCGTCGGCGGGGGCAGGAAGACCTTGTCCAACGCCGCCTCGACCTCGGGCAACGCGCTCAACCGCTCCGCTTCGCCATACAGGTGCTCGACGAACGCCATCGTGGACAGCGCCGTGTTCCAGAAATCGGTCCGTGCCGCCACAGTCGTCGGCGCGTTGGCGCCGGTCGGCCATCGGACCGCGTCGCTCAGCCCCAACGGGCCGTGCAGCCCGTGCTCGAACATGTGCCGAAGCGCCGGCTCGGCGACGGTGGGCTCAGCCAGGAAACTGAACGCCACCGACCACGGCATGAACACGTCCGACTCGCCAAAGTCCTCGTACACGCTGTACTGGCGGTACTTGCCGCCCTCAGGCACGTCGCCGGCGTCCGGTTGAAGCAACAGCGGCCGACCACGCGCGGCCAGCTCCTCGTGCACGTCCCGCTGATAACGCAGGGCGTTCTCCAACGGGTTGGCGGCCTGCTGAGATACGGCGAAGGTGTCGATGCCCCGATCGCTCACATCCACGAACAGCGGAAACAGCCATTGCAGGAAGGGAGCGCGAAAGTCACGGAACGAGTGCACCAGGTGCAGGTTGCCGAGGTCGGACACGAACGTCTGTGCGCGAAGCACGCCGCTGTGAAAATGCGTGGTGATGTCGACGTGGTGGGTCTCGCTGAGGTGCGCGGCCAGCGAGATGACCCAGACCTCACCCGAGTAGCCGTCGTAGGTGCCGGCGGTGAAGCCCTGCGTGTCGTAACGGTAGGCAAGCCGCCAGCCGTTCGCCGAGCCGAAGGAGGCGAAGTCGAAACGGTCGAGCAGCGCACCGATCCGATCGCTGATCGCGGCGTCGATCCCCGGCTGCGCATCGTATTGATACAGCGCCAGGAACATGAACGCGGCGTCGACGCTCGACTCTTCGCCGATCGTGGGCTCGAGCGTCACACGATCGATGTTGCGCGGCGGAAGGAATCCCCCGTTCCCGTTGGCATGGGCCATATCCATCGCCCCGCCGAGGGCGTCCACGAGATTGTTCACCCACGCGTCCGCCTCGACGCGCGTGACCCAGCCGCGCTCGATCGCGCCGGGCAGCAGCTTCACCAGGGCAGCCGAGGTGTTGAGCGAAAAGCTTTGGCCGTCGAATGACAGCGTGGAAAGCCCGGTCTGCGGATCGCGCGACCCCCACATGCCCTCGAACTGCCGGCGCGTCAGACGCTCGAGGATCTCGTCGATCGGTGCTTCGGCCGGGTCCAGCGACGGTCCGGGTTCGATCAGCGCCATGTCGTCGATCAAAACCGCTCCGCTGACCGCCGCGCCCCGGTTTGCCTCGATGACCAGCGCGATCTGCCGGGCGCGCGACAGGTCCGGGTTCCCGTCGATGACCTGGCCGGGGGCTGCAAGACTCAGGGGCACCTCAATCTCTACCCATTCGTCTGCGGCGCTGATCGGGACAAATCGGTTGAGGCGATGGGCGTTGCTGTCGCGGTAGTCCTTGACCTCGAACTTGAGCGTGA
>CAYSIX010000164.1:7928-9828 GCA_964431205.1 uncultured Phycisphaeraceae bacterium | reverse complement strand
GGCTCGCGGACCTGCGGTCGCACCTCGACGTCCAGGGCCGGTCGCAGGGCCGGGTCGAGCACCTGCCGCACCCGTCGCGCGATGCCCGCGGCGTTCAGGCCCGCCTCGTCGAGCTGATCGGCACGGCTGGCGTGGTACACCCAGCGGTCGGGCATGCCCTGGCGGTGGATCAGCCGCGTGTCCAGGCCCCGATCGTTCGCCGCCTCCAGCACCGACGACCCGAACCCCGCCAGCAGCGCGTGGTCCTCGACCGTCAGCACCGGCACGCCCCGCTCGATCAGCGACGCGACCAGGTCGATGTCCACCGGCTTGGCGAACCGCGCGTCGTACAACGCGATGTCGTAGCCCTGCGGCTCGAGCTGCTCGATCGCCCTGTGCGCCTCGTACACCATGATCCCGTAGCCCAGGATCGCCAGGTCCGGCCGATCGCTCCGCGCGGGGCGCATCAGCACCGCCTTGCCCAGCTCGAACGGCGCGGCCTCGGGGTGCAGCGGCTCGGCCGGCACCTTGTCCCGCGGGTAGCGAATGAACGAGGCGTTGCGATCGTACCGGCGCATGAACTCCAGCCCCGCACGCAGGCTCGGCTCGTCCGCCGCCGCCAGCAGCACCGCGTCCGGGAACACCTTGTACATCGCCACGTCCATGAACCCGTGCATCATCGCCCCGTCGCCGCCGACGTAGCCTGAGCGGTCCATGCACACCCGCACCGGCAGGTTCTGCAACGCCGCCTCCTGGAACACCTGGTCCAGCGCCCGCTGGCTGAACGTCGAATAGACCGCGTAGAACGGCTTGAGCCCGGACTTGGCCATCCCCGCCGCCATCGCCATCCCGTGCGACTCGCACAGGCCCGTGTCCAGCGTCCGCTCGGGGAAGTGCGGCATCACCTTGTCCAGCCCCGTGCCGTCGGGCATCGCCGCCGTGATCGCGTAGATCTTCTCGTCCCGGCCCATCAGGTCGATCATCGCGTCGGCGAACGCCGCGGTGAACGATCGGCCGCTCGTCTTCTTCTCGACGCGACAGTCGCTGACCACGAAGTGGTCGGGCTTGGGCGCGTGAAACTTGAACGGGTCGCCCTCGGCCAGCCCGAAACCCTTGCCCTTGACCGTCTTGCAGTGCAGAAGCACCGGCCGCTGGATGTCACGCAGCTCGGTGAACATGTCCACCAGCGTGGGCAGGTCGTGACCGTCGATCGGGCCGACGCAGATCAGCCCGAAGTGCTCGAACATGTGGTCGGTGGCGATCATCGACTTGAGCATCTCGCCGCCGCGGTGGTAGATCTCCTCGAGGATCGACCCGCCCGGCAGCCGCTCGAGCACCCGCTTGCCGCGCTTCTTGATGTCGTGATACGTCGGGCTGACGCGCACGCGGTCGAAGTAGGCCGCCAGCGCCCCCTGCGGCGGGGCGATCGACATGCCGTTGTCGTTGAGCACCACCAGGAACTGGCGGTCGAGTGTGCCGGCGTTGTTCATGCCCTCCATCGCCAGGCCGTTGACGATCGAGGCGTCGCCGATCAGCGAGACCACCCGGCGGTCGCCCTGGCCGAGCAGCGCGTCGGCGCGGGCCATGCCCACCGCCGTCGAGATCGACGTGCCGGCGTGCCCGACGCTGAACAGATCGAACTCGCTCTCTCGCGGCTCGGGGAACCCGGCCATCCCGCCCTTCTGTTTCAGCCGCGGGAACAGGTCCTGCCGGCCCGTGATCAGCTTGTGCGGGTAGCACTGGTGCCCGACGTCGAACAGCAGACGGTCGTAAGCGAAGTCGAACACGTAGTGCATCGCCAGCGTCAGCTCGACCACGCACAGGTTCGACGCGAAGTGACCCCCGGTCCGGGCCACCTGATCGCAGATCATCCGCCGCAGCTCCTCGGCCACCTGCGGCAACTGGTCCACCGTCAGTCTCT
>CAYSIX010000164.1:0-7918 GCA_964431205.1 uncultured Phycisphaeraceae bacterium | reverse complement strand
CTTGATCTGCGACAACAGCTCGTAAGACATACGCGTTTGACCTTTCCCTGGTCCCCGGCGGCGGCAGGCCCGTCAAAACCCCGCGATCGGCTGCAACCAGCGCGCGGCTTGACCTTTCACCGCGCCACGCCGGCCGCGGCCACAGCCCCGCCCGCTCCCCATCCGAGCGAAGCCGCTCATCGTTTCCCGATCACGCCCACTCGTCGCCATGAATCCTTCCCATGATCGCGGCTCGCGAGACGCCCCGTCAAACCGCTGCCACAGTGTATCCGTTCCATCCCGGCGTCGTCGTCCGCCCGGGCCCGGTTCCACCCTATCGTTGCCGCACCGCCATGTAGTCCGTCAGGTCCCGCAGCGGCTGGGCCGCCTCGCCCAGCGTCGCCAGCGCCCCCATCGCCTCGCGGTGCAGCCGCGCCACCTCCGCCCGGCTGGTCTTCACCCCCAGCACCCCCGGGTACGTCAGCTTCGCCTGACGCGCGTCCTTGCCCGCGGTCTTGCCCAGTTGCTCGGTCGTCTGCGTCACGTCCAGCAGGTCGTCCACCACCTGGAACATCAGCCCCACGGCGTCGGCGTAGCGCGTCAACGCCGCCAGCTCCTGCTCGCTCGCACCACCCAATATCGCCCCCATCCGGCACGCCGCCCGCAGCAACGCCCCGGTCTTGTGCCGATGGATCGTCATCAGCCGGTCCAGCGGCTGCTGACCCGCCTCGAACGCCGGCAGCGTGTCGTACACCTGCCCCGCGATCATGTCGTTGGTCGCCGTCACCAGCTCCCGCGCCACCCGGGCGGCCAACTCGGCCGGCTCCACCCGCGTCAGCAGCAGCTCGATCGCCAGCGACGACATCGCGTCCCCGGCCAGGATCGCCATCGCCTCCCCCGCGTGACGGTGCAGGGTCGGTCGGCCGCGACGCAGGTCGTCGTCGTCCATCGCCGGCAGGTCGTCGTGCACCAGGCTGAACGCGTGCACCAGCTCGATCGCCACCGCCGCCGGCCACGACGAGGCCGCCCGGCCCCCCACCGCCTCGCACGACCGCACCACCAGGATCGGCCGCAACCGCTTACCCCCGCCCAGCACCGCGTACTCGATCGCCTCGCGCAGGTTCTCCGGCAGCGGACGCTCCCGCAAGTAACCCGCCAGATACCCCTCCACCGCCCCCGCCGGCTCGTTCAGTGGGCTCACCTCGGCGGCCTCCACGGTCGTGCTTTGCGACATGACTTCGGTTCCCGATGGGTCAGAGCTTGGCGGCCCGCTCAGGCCAAGCCACGAGTATAGACGCCGCGCACAACCAGCCCAAATCCCCATCGCCGCGGGTCCGGGGTAACGGCACCCCGCCCCGCGGCCCGAGCTCCACGCCCGAAGAGCCCGACCACGAATTCGCGAAAGATCAGCGATGGGGGCTTTTCAAAGCCGGAGCGATGTGGTACAGTACTGATTGATGGAACCGCTTTCATGAGGGTTCCAGCGCCGCTTGGCCGCGTCGGCAGGAGGACCGCGCGGTGGAACGGAGGAAGGATCCGCGACATTTTCTGGTCTGATCGTGACACGTTGGTTTCGTGGGGGTCCGTGGACGGGCCCCTAGCCACTCGCACCGGGCGATTCTGACGCCCACTGATTTGGAGGAGAGACGCATATGAGAGCCGCCTTTGCCGCGATTACCGCCGCCGCGCTGCTGCTGAGCACGCACGCCTCGGCCAACCTGCTGTCCAACCCGAGCTTCGAAGACCCCATCACCGCCGACGGCGCGCCCTTCGTCGGATTCTGGGAGGGCTTCTCCGGCGCGGGCACCGCCTCGTCGGACAACGGCATGAGCAACCCCCGCACCGGCGACCAGCACGCCGAGATCTCCATCGTCGACAGCGACAACAGCTTTGCCGGCCTGTTCCAGGACGTGCCCGGCCTGACCCCCGGCACGATGGGTGTCTTCAGCGGCTGGCACGCCACCCCCTCGGACCCCCTGGACGTGGGTGTCGAGATCCGCATCGAGTGGCGTGACTCGGTCGCCGGCGTCGAGGTCTCGCGCACGCCCAACATCTCCGATCAGCGCCCGACCGGCCTCGAGTACACGCCGTTCGAGCTGATCGCCGAGGTCCCCGCGGGCGCCGACACCGCCCGCGTGGTCTATGCCATACAGACCTTCGGCGGCGACGGGCCGACCAACACCGGCACCGTCCACCTCGACGACCTGAGCTTCGTGCCCGAGCCCGCGTCGGTCGCGCTGCTGGGCCTGGGCGCCCTGGGCATCCTGCGCCGCCGCGCCTGATCCGATCGCGACATCTTGAGTTCCCATTGCAGACCCCGGCCCCGCGCCGGGGTCTGTCATGCGCGCGTCGCGACGAATCCGCCCGCTGAACAACAGTCCTAAGAGAACGCCGCCACACGCGCATCATGTCCCGCGGAGCCCCGCACGGAAACGGTGCCTTTCAGGACGCGCATCCGCCGGACAGCGCCACATCACCCCGTGCGCCGTCTCCGCGCCCCTCGCACGCGCAGGCGCGACCCATGACCATCCTACGATCGAAAGCGTCGACGACGCTGGCCGCCGGCCGGACCGGCGTGGCCCCGCCCACCGTCCCCGAGCCCGCCTCGCTCACACCCCTCATCCTCCGCATCGCCCCCGGCATTGCCGTCGCGATGGTATCCTCCCGACATGCGCGTCTACCGCCACTGGGCCCGGGCACGCTGCGACCTCCACGGCACGCCCGACGAGCACGGCGACATCGTCGGCGTCGGCTGGTCTGACCGCTCCGAGGACGACGCCCGACAGCTCGCCCTCCAACGCGCCCGCGACCTGGCCGAGCGCATCCGCCGTGGCGAACCGCCACCGCCCGTCAACACCTACTACCCCGACCGGCCCGTCCGCGAGCCCGTCCTCGACGAGCTGCGCGTCGGCGACCGCCGCCTCGCCGTCCTCACCCGCAACGTCTACGGCGCCGTCGTGCTCAACACCGCCAACGCCATGTTCGTCGACATCGATCGCCCCCCGCTCCCGCGCGTCGGCCTGATCGCCCGCGTGCTCGGAAAACCGACGACCGAACCCGTCGATGACATCCCCGCCCGCGTCGAAGACACCACGCGCCGCAACGGCCTCGGCGTCCGCCTCTACGAGACCGCCGCCGGCTACCGCGGCCTCGTCACCAGCCACCCCTTCGACCCCACCTCAGCCGACGCCGCGAACCTGCTCCGCGACTTCGAGTCCGACTCGCTCTACGTCCAGCTCTGCAAGACCCAGGAGTGCTTCCGCGCCCGCCTCACCCCCAAGCCCTGGCGCTGCGGCATGCCCAACCCCCCTCGCGCCTTCCCGTGGACCGACGACGACAAACGCCGCGCCTTCGACCAGTGGTCGCAGCAATACGAAAGCGCCATCACCGGTCTCGGCGTGTGCCGACACGTCGCCACCTTCGGCGACACCTCCGTGCATCCCGACGTCGAACCCGTCCTGAACCTGCACGACGAGCTGGCCTGCCGCGACGCCGCACGCCTTGCGTGACGCCGCCCACGCCCCTCACTCCACCGGCCGCAGCGGCTCCCAGTTGTGCGTGTTCACCGCCGAGTCCGTGTTCGGGTCGTAGTTGTGGTCGTTGGTCAGGATGTACTCGTCGTTGGCGCTGCGGTACGCGTGCTCGTACGTGTTCGGCAACTGGATCTGCTCGCCGTCCGGCTTCTGGTACGTCTCGACGCCGCGGATGTACTCGCTGAACTCGCGGCCCTGGCGGTCCATCGCCGCGCTGCGCCGCTCGTAGCTCTCGCGGCTCATCCGCCCGATCTCCTCGTACGTCTCCGAGATGATCCGGCTTCGCTTGCGCGACTCCTCGAGCATCGTCTGCGCCATCCGCCGCTGACCCCGCAGCATGTTCGCCGCGTGCTCGGCCTTCATCTGCGCCCACCGCGGCGTCGGCTGCGCCGAGTTCGCGATCGCCAGAAACAGCGGCATGTGCTCCTCCATCGATTCCCCCTCGGGCACGCGGAACGCCATCGCCGGCTCCACCCACCAGAACGTCTGCACGTCCGGCCCGAAACCCGCGTTCGAGCTCGTCGTCGAATAACCCAACGCCATGCACAGCAGCTCCCGGTACGCCCGTCCCTCCAGCTCGTACGTCACGTCCCACGTCAGAAACGCCGCGTCCATCTCGACGCGGATGTCCAGCCCGCCCGCACGCGACTGCTGCACCATCTGCTGGGTCATCCGCCACGTCGGCTCGAGCTGACGACGCAAGACCCGCGTCATCACCGGTTCGATCTGCTGGTTGGCCACGCGAATGTTCCGCGCCCCGGGCCGCGCCTCGGCGTAGATCTGCCCGATCAACTGCGCCCACGCCGCCTCGCTCCGCGGAAACGGGATCACCGGGTACCCGTTCTGGATCGACCCCGGCTGCGGCGGCGCCATGTTCAGCCCCGGCGCCGGCTGGTAGTCCACCGCCTGGCCGCTGCCCATCAGGTGCACCATCCGACCGTCCGGCGCGATGACCTTCGCGTCCAGGCTCGGCATGTACATGTACGCCTGCGGGCTCAGCCAGAACGCCCCGCCCTCGGCCCGCCAGCCCTCCGGGACCAGCACCGTGTGCGACTCCATCCCGTTCATCCCCGGATCGTGCAGCGTCACCTTCTTCATCACGACCCGGCCCGAATCATCCCCCGCCGCGCCGCCCTGCCCCGCCGCAACACCCGCGTGCACCGACCACGCCAACACAACGAAAACCCATCCCGCCACCTTGGCCTGACCCCTTGACATGGCAACCCCTTCCCCAAATTAGAGAACCGATGAGCCACGCGCGTGTCCGGACACGCTCAACCCAAACGCCCCCCGGCCAACTTCCGGCCAGCCCCCGGCCGGCTCCCACCGGCCGCACCGAACATTGTAACGCCGACCACCCCCGCCCCGTACCCATCCTCGAACGCCGCGCCCGGGCCACCGAGACCCCGGTCGGTCGCCACCCCCCGCCCCTCCTCGGCTCGCGCCAACGTCGAAGCCGCCCGACGCGCTCGCCCTTGCGCTCGCCCCCAGATCGCCCGATCGGCATCCGGCTCCACTCCCCTTCGCCGGCCCTGCCTCGCTCCCGTGGCAATCGGGTATAATCCAATACTCATCGTATGGGGTATCCACGCACCTGAACGAAAGGACACGATATGACAACGCGCAGATTCCTGATCACGAGCCTCGCTTCGCTGGGATTGCTCGTCGGCGCGCCCGTCGGCCTGACCGGCTGCGAGCGCCAGAGCGAGACCGAGGAGGCCGCCGAGGAGGCCGGCGAGGCCGTCGAGGAAGGCGCCGAGGAGGCCGGTGACGCCCTCGAGGACGCCGCCGACGAGATGCAGAACTGATCCGACCACCGCCACCGGCGGAGCCGCGCCGCGCTGAGGCCCTCGCCTCTCACGGCGCCCTCCGCCGCGTGGCCCCTTTCATCACCCCCCGCCGATCCCGCGCACACCCGGCCTGAAAACGCCGTCGCGGTCGACGACCGCGCATCGCGCCCCCCGGTCGCATCCCGTGCCCTTTCAAGCCGCGTCGTCCGCGACGCGGGCGCGACTCGGCCCCACGCCAGACCTCACACCCGTCCCGCCGAGACAACACACAACCATCGCCTGTTCATCTCCTGCCGTCGCCGTCGCGGTCGAAGTCGGCGCGGTACCAGGGCTGGGCAAAGACCTGCCGGCGGCCGTAGGGCGTGTACTCGTAGCGTTCGACCAGCCGGCCGGACTCTTCGACGAGGCCCATGACGTTTTCGGCTCTCCCGATCGCAAAAGACGGCGATCGGGGGCCCGGGGTGGCGTCCTGCATGGCGTAGAAGTGCCGGGTGCAGTTGTTGTGGCTCAGGGTCGGGGCGAGGTTGTGGCTGACCTGGACGAGCTCGTCGATGTAGCCCAGGCCCCAGACCAGTTGCTGGATCGCCTTGTCCGAGCCGTTGCGGATCTCCACGATGGACTGCTGATTGTAGTAGTAGTGGTCGGTGCGGTCCAGATCGGCGGAGTTTTTGACGGTGCGGGTGATCCGGCGTCCCAGGCCGTCTAGACTGCGGCGGAAACACTTGATGGCCAATCCTTCACCATTCCAGTGAAGCTCCGCATTCCGGACAACATCGCGTGTTACTCATGCTCGTGTCATATCCACATTCGAAGCACTCTGCAACGACGAGGCGTTTCCACACGGAACGTCTAAAGTAGAGGAGCACGGTTGAGGTCGCTATCCCCCAAGTTGCGGTAAGCCAAGCAAGCATGAAAGCTGTATAGGACATATCATACCAGTAGCCCAAATTTGCTTTTCCAGCGCTATACTCGAACCACAGCAGTACAATACCAGAAAAGGTAAGGCCGACTCCTAGTCCTGTTATAACGCTACTTGCCACAAGACCAAAGTTGAATCGACCCAGGTGGCCTCCGAATCGTGCCACCATACTCCCTACAAAAAACGTGACAACGAAAAAGGTTCCCACGACCAAAGTGGTACGGGCATCAACTGGAGATGACACAAGTACCCCCTGCAACGGTCCGCCATGACCGGTTGATCCCGCTATTGCATCTCGATAGATCATCCTTAACCAGAGTTCAACATCCTCGTCCACAATCGTATCGGTCACCAGCAAGACAGCGGACATGACGAGAGCGGCGCACCATGGTGCGACTGCTACGTTCTGAATTCTTTGCTGCAATAGTCCTCGCGCAGATGAGTTGCTCGAAACACTTACCGCGACGAATGCCGCGGATGACAAGAACCCTATCGTACTTACAACAATCCAACCCGAAAGGTAACCCGACCAGAAGCGGATGTTTGGTACAAACCCAAGAACACCCAAGAGACCGGCTTTGGGGTATGGAGTGAGGTCCATGTCCCACAGAGTGTCGAGCGTCAGTGGGCATAGAGTCCAATAGCACCAAGACGCCAATAGCGCGAACGAACAGATGAGAAAAGTCCCTCTCGAACGGAAAAGCCTACGACCCAAAAGTGGCCCATCAGTTACGCGTGCGCCGACTCCACAATTATCCGTTGACGCTGACAATGTTTCAGTTCCCCGATATCGTCGATCGTTAGCGCCTTCACTCGGATTCATGAGCTCTAGCCTGACGCGAACTCTGCAATGAATGCAGCCGGCCGGCCGTTGGCGAGATTTTCATGCGCATCCAGTTAAAACCAACATCACGTAATGGCGTTACCTGGAGGCATTCCACCGGGTCCGTATGGCCTGCAATCATCGCATCTCGTGTCGGTTCGGCGATCGGGTTGGCCCTGCCAATCGATCGCGCGAATAACATGCAGCGTACCATTAATACACTTCATGTGGAACACCGTTCCTGGATTATACGTCGTGATCTCAAACTCGACGCAGTTTCGCCGACCTGGCACGCCGGGATAACAGCGGCATCCATCCGTGTAACGACGTAGTATTCTTCTAGATTGGGCGGAACCACCTGAGGGAACCTGGCGCCGGACTATGCCACCTCCATTTTCACAAGACTCTCCCGTGTCTAATGGAGGATCGATCGGCATTACGCCTGCGGGCGGCTGTACTGACGGTGGCGGCACACTGGGTCGCCCACCAGAGCCGTCACCGCTGGAAGGTGGCCAGCCGCCTCGTGGAGGAGGCACTGCTTCATCGCCATGAGCCCAGCCCATAGGATCGTTTAGCACCAGAGGGCGTGCGCTCAAATAGCTGTACAGATTCGCTGAGTTCACGTACTCCAACGGATCCCTCTGCACGAACCGCCCCAGCCCCGGGTGCAGCATGCGGGCGCGGTTGTAGACGAGCGCGCCGCCGGTGGCGGTCTCGCCCACGTCTTCGTCGTGGAGCAGGCCCTGGTGGCCGAAGGCGCACAAGGGCGTGCCGGTGACGGGCTGGCGGAAGGACATCGGCCGGGGGTGCGTGACCAGAGTGTCGTTGTTGGGGTAGGCGGTCGAGCCGAACTCGGTGTCGTAGATGCCCTTGT
>CAYSIX010000163.1:0-9882 GCA_964431205.1 uncultured Phycisphaeraceae bacterium | reverse complement strand
TCGTGCGCAGACCATCGGCGTCGTCGGCGAGTCCGGCTGCGGCAAGAGCGTCACGGCGTACTCGATCCTGCGCCTGATCCAGCCGCCGGGCCGCATCGTCCGCGGGTCGATCCGCCTGCACCCGCACGGCGAGCCGTCGATCGACGTGCTCAAGCTCGGCAAGCGATCACGCGACCTGTACCGCCTGCGCGGCGGCGCGGCGGCGATGATCTTCCAGGAGCCCATGGCCGCGCTCAGCCCGGTCCACACCATCGGCAATCAGATCACCGAGGCGATCCTGCTCCACCAGGACGCGTCCAAGCGCGAGGCCTGGGAACGCGCCGCGGCGATGCTCAGCAAGGTCGGCATCCCCAACGCTGAGGTGCGTCTGCGGCAATACCCGCACGAGTTGTCGGGCGGGATGCGGCAGCGCGTGGTGATCGCCATGGCGCTGGTCTGCAACCCGCAGTTGCTCATCGCCGACGAGCCGACCACCGCGCTGGACGTGACGATCCAGGCCCAGATCCTGCGGCTGCTCAAGCAGCTCCAGGCCGAGCTGCACACGGGGATCCTGCTGATCACGCACGACCTGGGCGTGGTGGCGCAGATGGCCGACGAGGTCGCGGTGATGTACCTGGGGCGGATCGTCGAGCGGGCGGACGTGCGGACGATCATGAAGAATCCGCATCACCCGTACACGGCGGCGCTGCTGCGGTCGCTGCCGAGCCTGACGCCGCGCGAGCAGCGGCTGCCGAGCATCAAGGGGACGGTGCCGGCGTTGAACCGGGTCCCGCCGGGCTGCCCGTTCCACCCGCGGTGCGAGCACGCGGTCACCGGCCGCTGCGACGTGGGCGGCCCGCCGCCGCTCGACGCGTTCGGCCGCGATCACGAGGTCGCCTGCGTCCGCGCCGAGGAGCTCCAGCGGGAGGGTGGACCATGACAGCCAACGGCCACACCGACACCGCCCCGCTGCTTCGCGTGCGCCACCTGTGCAAGCACTTCCCCGTCTATTCCAAGGGGCTGATGCGACGCCAGGTCGGCGCGATCAAGGCCTGCCATGACGTCAGCTTCGACCTGATGCCCCGCGAGACGCTCGGCATCGTCGGTGAGAGCGGCAGCGGAAAGACCACCACCGGCCGCGCCATCCTCCGCGCCATCGAGCCCACCTCCGGCCGGGTCCTGTTCCGGGACAACGGCCGCGCCGTCGACCTGGCCACCCTGCCCGACCGCGAGCTCAAGCCCCTGCGCACCAAGCTGCAGATGATCTTCCAGGACCCGTTCGGTTCGCTGAACCCGCGCATGACCGTCCAGCAGATCGTCGGCGAGCCGCTGGTCATCCACCGCCTGGCGCGCGGCAGCGAGCTGGAGGACCGCGTCGTCTCCATGCTCCGCCGCGTCGGCATCCGACCCGAGTACCGCTCGCGCTACCCCCACGCGTTCAGCGGCGGCCAACGCCAACGCATCGGCATCGCTCGCGCCCTGATCATGAACCCCAGCCTCATCGTCGCCGACGAGGCCGTCTCCGCGCTCGACGTCTCCGTCCAGGCTCAGGTCATCAACCTGCTCGGCGACCTTCAGGAAGAGTTCGACCTGACCTACATCTTCATCGCCCACGACCTGTCGGTGGTCAACCACATCTGTGATCGCGTCGCGGTCATGTACGCCGGGCAGATCGTCGAGCTCGCGCCGACCCGGGAGCTGTTCGAGGACCCCAAGCACCCGTACACGCGCGCCCTGCTCGCGGCCGTGCCCAGGCCCGACCCCGACGCGAAGCTCGACGTGGCGTTGCACGGCGAGGTCGCCGACCTGACCGACCTGCCGCCCGGCTGCGCGTTCCACCCACGATGCCCCGAGTGCTTCTCGCCCTGCGACAAGCACTCCCCCCCGCTGATCCCACTCGGCGACGATCGCCTCGTCGCCTGTCACCTGTACCCGGGTCCCGAAAACGATCAATCAACCGGGGATGAGGACGACGGCCCGAACACTGCGCCACAGTCCGACGGCCCCGATAACGACTCCGAAGATCAGCCAGGGAGGAACACATGAGACGCTGGAACTTGATAGGTGTCGCCTCGCTCGCGGGCGTGCTGATCTGCGTCAGTGGCGTGCTGCCCGCGCGGGCGGCCGATCCGTTCATCCCCGCGTTTCCCGGGGCGGAAGGCTACGGGGCGAAGACCGTCGGGGGTCGCGGCGGCCGCGTGATCGCCGTGAAAAACCTCAACGATTCCGGTCCCGGCAGCCTGCGCGCGGCGATCGAAGCGGACGGGCCCCGGACCGTCGTGTTCCGCGTCTCGGGCACGATCCCCCTGGAAAGCGAGCTGCGGATCACGAACCCTCACATCACGATCGCCGGGCAGACCGCGCCGGGCGACGGCATCGCCATCCGAAACTACCCGCTCACGATCAGCGCCGACGAGGTCATCATCCGGTACCTTCGACTGAGGCTCGGGGATGAATCGGGCGTCGAGTCGGACGCCCTGTGGGGCCGGTATCACAAGAACATCATTATCGACCACGTCTCGGCAAGCTGGAGCGTCGATGAGTGCCTCTCGCTCTACCTGTGCCACGACGTGACCGTCCAGTGGTCCCTGATCGCCGAGAGCCTCAGCGGCTCGGTGCACAGCAAGGGCTCGCACGGTTTCGGCGCGATCTGGGGCGGCGACCGCAGCACCTACCACCACAACCTGCTGGCGCACCACAGCAGCCGCAACCCGCGGTTCGCCTCCGCCTCGGGCCGCACCGACTTCCGCAACAACGTCATCTACAACTGGGGCTACAACAGCACCTACGGCGGAGAGAAAACGTACCGCGGACGCATCCCCGAGTTCGGAGCGCCGACCGTGATCAACATGGTCGCGAACTATTACAAGCCCGGCCCCGCGACGAAGCCCGGCGCGGTCCGCCATCGCATCGCTGAGCCGTGGTCGCGAGACGGGGCCGCGGACCTCGCCCAATGGTACGTGGCCGACAACGTCATGGTGGGGGCCCCGGCGGTGACCGCCGACAACTGGAACGGGGGCGTCCAGCTCAGCGAGGAGCTGGCGCCGTACGCGGACGCGATACGTCTCGAGGAGCCCTGGCCGGCGGTCCCGATCCGGCAGCAGACCGCCGAAGAGGCGTACGAATCGGTGCTCGAGCACGCGGGCGCGACGCTGCCGCGGCGCGACGCGATCGACACCCGCGTCCTCGACGAGGTCCGCCGCGGCGTCGCGACCTACGAGGGCGAGACGTACAAGCAAAACCACGAGGTGAACGATCCGTCCGGGCCGTGCGGCATCATCGACTCGCAGGCCGACGTCGGGGGCTGGCCGGAACTCAAGAGCGAGCCCGCGCCGCCGGACGCCGATGGCGACGGCATGCCGGACGAGTGGGAGCAGAGGTTCGGACTCGATCCGAATGACGCCTCCGACGGCACCCGGGACATGGACGAAGACGGTTACACCAACCTTGAAGAGTACCTGAACAGCACCGACCCGAGCGAGTTTGTGGACCACACCGTGCGCTGGTGACGCACGCGGCGCCCGCGGCGCATGATCCACGTAATAAACCTAAGGAGTGTGATATGCAGATGTTTCGACGGCATAACCGGACCCGGCTCCTGCTGGCGGCCATGGCGGCGACACTGATCGCGGCGGCACCGGCGCCGGCGGGCGAACGGCAGCCCGCCTTCCCCGGCGCCCAGGGCGCCGGCCGGCACGCCGAGGGCGGGCGCGGCGGCGACGTCTACATCGTCACCCACCTCGGCGACTCCGGGCGCGGCAGCCTCCGACACGCCGTCGAGTCCGCCGACGGCCCGCGCACCGTCGTCTTCCACGTCGCCGGCACCATCGAGCTCGAGGACGACCTGGACATCCGAAAGTCCCGCCTCACCCTCGCCGGCCAGACCGCGCCCGGCGACGGCGTCACCGTCGCCCACCGCCAGACCCGCGTCATCGACGCCGAGCACGTGATCATCCGCTACCTGCGCTTCCGCCCCGGCGATGCCCGCGCCGCGCCCGAGGAGTACGAGCCCGACTCCCTCGAAGTTATCAACTCCCACCACGTCATGATCGACCACGTCAGCGCCTCCTGGGGGATCGACGAGGTCCTCTCCGTCGTCAAGGGCAGCGGCGACGTCACCGTCCAGTGGTCCATCATCGCCGAGGCGCTCAACGAGTCGAAGCACCACAAGGGCGCGCACGGGTACGGCTCGCTGCTGCGCACCGACGGCGTGGTCACCTTCCACCACAACCTCTACGCCCATAACCGCAGCCGCAACCCACGACCCGGCGACGGCGTCCGCCTCGACTTCGTCAACAACGTCATCTACAACCCCGGCGGACGCTTCGGTTACGCCGCCGCCGACCCACTGTCCATGAACTACGTCGGCAACTATGGCATCGCCGGGCCCGACACCGCCTCCGACAACACCAGCCTGTTCCATTCGCCCACGCCCAGCCACCGCATCTACCAGCGCGACAACCGCATCGACCTGAACCGCAATGGCCGGATCGACGGCCGGGACCCGGGCTGGGACGCCTTCAGCGGCGACTTCCAACGCCTCGACGCCCCGCTGGACATCTCGGCCCTTCAAGCCGAGCCGGCCGAGACCGCCCTCGAAAACGTGCTCGCCCACGCCGGCGCCTCCCGGTCGCGCGACGCCGCCGACCGACGCGTCGTCGAGCACGTCCGCACCGGCACCGGCTCCATCATCGACTCGCAGGACGACGTCGGCGGCTGGCCCACGCTCCGCACCGGCCAGCCCCCCACCGACACCGACCGCGACGGCATGCCCGACGAGTGGGAAACCCAGCACGGCCTCGATCCCCACAACCCCAACGACCGCAACGACCCGGCCGACGACGGCTACACCCAGCTCGAACGCTACCTCAACTGCCTCGTCGAATCACGCTGACGCGCGATCGACGCCAAGACCGTTGAACCACAGAGCCCGCAGAGGACACAGCGAAGAGAAGTTGACGGAATCAGAGTTGCGAAC
This sequence comes from uncultured Phycisphaeraceae bacterium, assembly GCA_964431205.1. GTDB lineage: Bacteria > Planctomycetota > Phycisphaerae > Phycisphaerales > Phycisphaeraceae > CAYSIX01. The sequence goes on along the minus strand of CAYSIX010000163.1, from coordinate 4,925 downwards.
CATACACCCGATGCGAACAAGAAAAACATCGCCATGGCAACGATCGATTCGTGACCCTGATCTCCTCGGGGTCTTCGCGCCTTGGCGTATTGGCGCTGGCTCAACGCGACCGTGCCTCCCCTGGTGATCCCCAGCCCCGGCCCATGAACAATCGCTGAACCCTCGACATGGAGAGACAAGCCATTCTGACCCAGACACCCCCGGTCACCGACTCGTTCCTGAACGTCTGCCGCTTCGGTGCGGTGCCCGACGGGCAAACACTGTCCACCGAGGCGATCCAGCGCGCCATCGACACCGCGGCCGAGCACGGCGGCGGGACCGTCGTGCTCCCGCCCGGGCGGTTCCACTGCGGGGCCCTGTTCCTGCGCAGCGGCGTGCGCCTGCACCTCGACGCCGGCGCGACCCTGCTCGCCAGCGAGTCGCCCGACAACTTCCCCGTGATCGACGGTCGATGGGAGGGCGCGCACCGCTCGGTCCACGCCTGCCTGATCAACGCCCACGACGCCGAGCACGTCACCGTCGACGGCCGGGGCACGATCGACGGCCGCGGCCAGGGCTGGTGGCAACGTCACCGCGCCCGCCGGCTCAAACATCCCCGCCCGCGACTCATCGGGTTGACCCGTTGCCGTCGCGTCGCCCTCGACGGCTTCTTCGCCACCAACTCCCCCGCCTGGACGCTCAACCCCATCGACTGCGAGGACGTGCTCGTCCGCGGCGTGAGCATCCTCAACCCGCCCGACTCGCCCAACACCGACGGCATCAACCCCGAGTCCTGCCGCAACGTCCGCATCCACGCCTGCCACGTGGACGTCGGCGACGACTGCATCACCATCAAGTCCGGCCAGGAGGCCGCCGGCCGCGAGAAGCTGCGCCCCTGCGAGAACATCGTGATCTCCGACTGCACCCTCGTGCACGGCCACGGCGGGGTCGTCATCGGCAGCGAGATGTCCGGCGGGGTCCGCAACGTCGTCGCCACCAACTGCGTCTTTCAGGACACCGATCGCGGCGTGCGCATCAAGACCCGGCGCGGCCGCGGCGGCGTCGTCGAGAACATCCGCATCAACCACCTGGTCATGGACCGCGTGCTCTGCCCGCTGGTCATCAACATGTACTACGGCTGCGGCGCCTGGGACCGCGACGAGCTGTTCGTGCCTGACGCCCTGCCCGTCGACGATTCCACGCCCGTGATCCGCGGCGTCCACGTCAGCCACGTCCACGCCACCGACGCCCGCTACGCCGCCGCCTACGTGCACGGCCTGCCCGAGTCCCCCGTGCGGGACCTGGCCCTGCTCGACGTCGAGATCCGCATGGACCGGCACTGGACCGAAGCCGGCGACCCCGCCATGGCCCCGGGCGTCACCCCCGCCTGCCGCGCCGGCGCCAGCTTCACCCACGTCACCGACCTGTGCCTCGACGGCTTCCACGTGCACGACCAGGTCGGCGACGCCGTCCACCGCGAGCACGTGACCATGCGCCAACGCACGACCCACGACGGTAATACTGCATGACTCGCAACACCACCTCAGCCGCGACGCAACGCGTTGCGGACGCCATCGACCGCTTGGGTGTCACGGCTTGCGTGCGCCCCACGCGTTCGTGCGCGTCCCAAATCCGTGAGGCAACGCCTCGCGGACGCCGGCGAACACGAGCACGTCACGCCGTGGGCGCGGTCTACGGCTTCGTGCGCGTCCGCGGGACGTTGTCCCGCGGCTGAGGCACACGCCACGACTACCTGACCATCACCGCTCAGAGCCTTCGCCCGCCTTCCCGGTGCCCCCGGGGTTCACCCTGACGTACCCGGCGTCCTGGCTGTTTTCTGACGGCCTGACGTCGGCTCCTGCGAGAGCTCAGAGCACCTCGGTGGCGCGGGGGAAGGAGCCGAGGACGGTGAGCTGAAGGCAGTGGCCGCGGGCGTCGTCGATGGCGCGGGCGACGGCGGGGTCGCAGACGTGGCCCTGCAGGTCGATGAAGAAGATGTACTCCCAGTTGACGCGTTGGCTGGGGCGTTTGTCGATGTGGGTGAGGTTGATGCCGTGGTCGCGGAAGACGTCGAGGACGGAGGTGAGCGCACCGGCCTTGTGCTCGGTGGTGAACATGATGCTGGTTTTATCGTCGCCGGTGGGCTTGGCGGCCTGCTGGCCGATGATGAAGAATCGCGTGGCGTTGCGGGGGTTGTCCTCGATGTTGGCGAACTGGACCTTGAGGCCGTAGATCTCGCCGGCGAGGGTGGAGCCGATGGCGGCGGCGTCGGGCTCGGCGGCGGCGAGCTCGGCGGCCCTGGAGGTGGAGGCGGCGGCGGTCTTCTCGGCGTCGCGGAGCTGGACGGAGAGCCAGCGGCGGCACTGCGAGAGGGCCTCGGGCTTGGAATAGATGCGCCTGATGCGTTCGGGCGGGCTGTTGGACAGCAGGTTGTGGTGGATGTGGATCTGGACCTCGGCGCAGACGCGGGCGGAGGTGTCGAGGAACGAGTCGAGGGTCTCGCCGATCCCGCCGATCGCGGAGTTCTCGATCGGCACCAGGCCGTAGTCGATGTGCCCGCGCTCGATCTCGTCGAAGACGGCGGCGATGTCGTCGAGCGCGTCGTACTCGACCGAGGCGCCGAACTTGCGACGGGCGGCGAGGTGGCTGTAGGACCCCGGCGGGCCGAGGTACCCGACGCGGAGCGGGCGTTCGAGGGCGAAGCTGCCGGACATCAGCTCGCGCCAGATGGCCTCGATACAGGAATCGGGCAGCGGGCCCTGGTTATGCCGGCGAACCTGCTCGAGCACGGCGCGTTCGCGCTCGGGGACGAAGATGGGCCCGGCGTTTTCGCGCTTGAGCTGGCCGACCTGCACGACGATCTCGGCGCGGCGGTTGAGCAGCTCGACGAGCTGACGGTCCAGCGCGTCGATCTGCCGGCGCAGCGCGTCGAGCGTGGGCTTGTCGGGGGTGTCGGGCGTGTGGGAGGGATCGGGCATGTCGGCGGGCATTCTAACGAGGGGACGGGTGTCGATCGGTCGGCGTGGCGGCGGACGTGGTCCCCTTGGGCGGTTCGCGGTCGTCGAACCGCCAGAGGTAGGCGAGCACGGGCCAGAGCCGGGGCGGGACGAACCAGGTGACCAGCAGGCGGGCGGTGCGTCGGCCGAGACCGGCGGCGACGGCGGCGGCACCGATCGCCAACAGGGTCTGGACGCCCAGGCGCAGCCAGATCGTCGACCACGCGTCTCCGTACCGCTGACCGGTCACGTCATCGGCCCAGAGGATCAGCAGCATGACGAGCAGCGACCCGATCGCCCAGACCGCCACGGGCAAGAGCCACGCCGCCGGACGCCAGTGCGGCACGGCGGCCGGCAGCAGCGCGGCGTGGGCGAAGCCCATCACGATCGACGCCGTGCTGCACAGGCATGCGGCCAGTACCGTCTCGGCTGTCCAGTCGGCGACCTGGTACCCGCGCATACCGGCGCTGTAGACGTAGTCGATCGTGGTGTTGAACACGACGACGAGATTGATGAGCTGAGCCAGGGCCAGCCCGGCGATGACCAGCAGGTGGGCGACGATGAGGCCCAGCAACAGCAGGGTGCCGACCCGTCCGAGCCAGACGCGGCCGGCGGTGGCGCCGTCGTCGGCGGCGGCATAGCGACCACACTCGGGGCAGCACACGAACAGCAGCCGCGACGCCGGGTCCTGGCGCACCTGCTGGCCAAAGAGGTTGTACCCGCAGCCGAGGCAGAAGCGGTCCACCTCGAGCGAGGCGCGGATCGGCCAGCGCGGGAAGCAGCGGTCGAGCTCGAGCCCCGGCGGGTGATCGGCACGGGTCGGGCTCGGCGCGGCAGACATCGGTGGCGTTGACATGGCTCGACTCGCAAGGGCGGCCGCCGCCATCGGGGCCGACGTCCCGGCAGTTTAGTCCATCGGCCGCGGACACCGCGCCGACCCACGATCGGCCGAGGATGGAGATTCTGTCGCGCGATTGGCGATCGGTGCCGTGGGCGGTAATAATGAAGTGGCTGGAACGTTCTCCCTTCTGGAGCACCGTATGAGCGAAACGCTCACAATCTGCTGGACGCTGGGTCTGATCGGCCCGCTGGGGTGGCCCGAGTTGCTGGTGCTCGCGGCGCTCGGCGTGCTGATCTTCGGCAAGCGGTTGCCCGAGGTGGGCAAGAGCATCGGCCGCGGCATCGTCGAGTTCAAGAAGGGCCTGTCGGGGATCGACGAGGACGCGTCGGTGCAGCCGCCGCGCCTGGAAGGCGACCGCACGAGCGAGCAGAACGTCAGTCGCGAGTCCCACGAGCAGACCGCCTCGCCGGCCAGCGAACGACCGCATAGCTGATCGCGGCAAGGTCGTCCCGGACACGACACGGACACGACACGGTCGCGAGCGACCGTGGCACCCGCGCCGTCCGACATCTCTTGCTCCCGCTGCCCAACCACGCAGAGACGGGGTTGATGAATGGCGCGCGGCTGACGGACGGGTTATTTCGTGTCCACGAAGAACATCCGATCCGCCCGCAGGCGGTCGCGGACCGAACGCCACAAGGCCGCGGCGTCGATCAGGTGCGCTTGACCGGCGAGGACGCGCCCGACGCGCAGGTCCGGCTCGGTCATCACGTCGGCGACGCGATCGTAACGCTGGATCGCCGAGGCGAAACCGTGGGTGAGGTACACCTTCTCGGTGCGTCGGCCGTGGGCGTCGATGAGCGTGAAGGTGACCCTCGGGCCGAAGAGGTACGGCGGGACGACGAGCTGCTCGATGGCGTGCATGGAGGTGTTCGGCCGCAGGCCGCAGGCGAGCATGAGGATCTGACCGTCGACCTCGGGCAGACGGGCGAAGGGTGAGTGGGGACCGCAGGGTGTGTCGTCGCGCAAGTGTTCATCGAGCAGGTCAGGGGCGAGGGGGCCGACGGCACAGACCGAGTGGGTGGGGTGGAGGCTGCGGCGGGTGCCGG
>CAYSIX010000162.1:0-9962 GCA_964431205.1 uncultured Phycisphaeraceae bacterium | reverse complement strand
AACGGCGATTACATCTCCGACGCCCTGGCCGCGTGCGTCGGCGGCATCGGCATCGCCCCCGGCGGGAACATCAACTACGACACCGGCCACGCCATCTTCGAGGCCACCCACGGCACCGCGCCCAAGTACGCCGGCCAGGACAAGGTCAACCCCGGGTCGGTCATCCTCTCCGGCGAGATGATGCTGCGCCACCTGGGCTGGAACGAGGCGGCCGACCTGATCCTCAAGGGCCTGCAGGGCGCCATCGCCGCCAAGACCGTCACCTACGACTTCGCCCGTTTGATGGAGGGCGCGAAGGAAGTCGCGTGCAGCGCCTTCGGCGACGCGATCGTCGAGCACATGGACTGAATCACTACATGAAGAACCTGCGCCGATGCTTCTACCCACATTCATCGTGATTGGAGCTGCCAAATCAGCAACCAGCAGCTTGTGTCAGCAGCTGGCAAGCCATCCTGACGTCTTCTTCAGCCGCCCTAAGGAACCGAGTTTTTTCGGGAACCCGAGACAGGGTCGCAGGACTTGGGAGTGGTATCAAGGCTTATTCGCCAACGCGGGACCGGCAAAAGCGATTGGAGAGGGTTCAACCATCTATTCCGATGACACTCGGACACCATCGGCAAACGAAGAGATTGCAGAGCGGCTACCCCATGCGAAACTAATCTATATTTGTCGGCATCCTATCGATCGAATCCCGTCGCTGTATGCACAAATGATCAGCAACGGACGAAAACTCAGACCATTCCCAGAGGAAGTTCTTCATGGCGAAAACCTAGTGCGATCGAGTCGATACTACTACCAGATCAATCGGTATCGTCGCTACTTCCCCGACAGTCAGATCCTCTTGCTGACATATGAAGACTACATAGCCGATCGTGCAAGCGTACTTGACCGTGTGTTCGCGTTCATTGGCGTCCCACCGGTTCAGTCAGCGTCGCGCATGAATACGCACGTCATGCGGCGAGAAGACCTGGTCATGGATAGCCCAATCCTGCGACGAATCCGTCATTCGCCAATCGGATCATTTGTCGTCGCCAAGTATCGAGCCATGGGATACGGTGGCAAACATATGCGGTGGATCAAAAGCAAATTACGTACGCAAATTAATAGACGTCTGAAAGCACCGCTGGAGGTGGACACTACTTGGACCGAAGAGGCTCGCCAGTTTGCGGTCGAACAACTCCGCGACGACGCCGATTGTTTTCTCGATTTATGTGGAAAACCAAAGGATTTTTGGAAGTTCTAGTGGACCTCGCCGAGTCATATGCAACTTTAATACCTGTGCATTTCACGATGTGCGGCGACCATCTCTCGAATCCGATCAAGGCGGGCCTGCCGAGACAGCGATGGCCGTTTGTGAAGCCATGGGCGCCGCAGCAAGTGAGAAGACGCGACAAGTCGCGTCGCTACATAGAAGAGGAAGCGACGCGGCTGGGCCGCGCGAGCAGACATGATCGAGCATGACGCGCTTCAACGTGAGATCGCCGAGCTGTCGGACCTGCTGCACGAGACGGTCCGACGGCAGGCCGGCCCCGAGGTGGTGACGCTGCTGGAGCGGGCGTGGGAGCTGGCGCGCCGGCGGCGGGAGGGCGTCGCGGGGGCCGAGCGGGAGCTGATCGAGCTGATCGACGGCATGGAGCTGGACCGGGCGTTCGAGTTCGCCCGGGCCACGACGATGCTGTACGACCTGATCAACCTCGCCGAGGATCGTCACCGCGTGCGTGTGATCCGCGAGCGTGAGCGGCGGGCGCACCCCCGGCCGCGGCGGGAGTCGCTCGCCGAGACCGTCGCGCGCCTGCGCCAGTTGGGCCTGAGCGCCGACGAGCTCGACGAGCACCTCGGTCGGCTGAGCATCGAGCTGATCCTCACCGCCCACCCGACCGAGGCCAAGCGCCGCTCGGTGCGTGACAAGCTGCGCCGCCTGCGCGCGATGATGGCCTCGCTCGACCACGACGACCTGACGCCGACCGAGCGCGTCCGCCTGCTCCGCGACGCCCGCGCCGAGCTGACCAACTTCTGGCAGACGGACCTGTTCCGGCCGACGCGGCCGAGCGTCACCGACGAGGTCGCCCGCGGCCTGTACGTGCTCAGTGAGCTGTGGGACGTCGTGCCCACGATCTACGCCGATCTGAACGAGGCGCTGACCGCGGCCTACGGCGGTCACGAGTTTGAGCCGCGGCGGTTCCTGCACTTCGGGTCGTGGATCGGCGGCGACCGCGACGGCAACCCCTTCGTCACCGCGGAGGTCACCGCCGAGACGCTCATGCGCCTGCGCGCCACGGCGATCGACCTGCACCGCCGCGCGTGCCAACAACGCCTGCACACGCTGAGCATCTCCCGCCGACACGCCAACGTCAGCAACGCGCTGACCGCCGCCCTGGAGTCGGCCCTGAAACGCTGGCCCGAGATCGAGGCCCGCCAGCGACGCACGAATCCGGACGAAACGTACCGCCTCTGGCTGGAGGTGATCGCCTGGCGCCTGGAGCAGACCCGGCCTCAGGACATCACCGAAGGCCCCGGCGAGGGCGCCTACCGCGACGGCGACGAGCTGCTGGCCGACCTGAACCTCATGGCCGATTCCCTCCGCGCCCACCACGCGGCCGACGTCCTCGAGGCCCAGCTCGACGAATGGCTCACGCAGGCGCGGGTGTTCGGCCTGCACCTGGCGCGGCTGGACATCCGCCAGGAGTCGGCGGTGCTGCACGCGGTGATCGCCGAACTGCTGCAAGACCTGGGGCTGTGCGACGACTACGCCGCGCTCGACGAGGACCGGCGTCGCGACCTGCTCGACCGCACGATGTGCGAGGCGCACGCCTTGGAGCACGATGGGCTCAGCGAACAAGCGCGGGAAACGGTGGCGCTGTGCCGGTTGCTGGCGCAGACGCAGCAGGCGGTGGGCCGGGCACCCCTGGGGCTGTTCGTGATCAGCATGACCCACCAGGTCAGCGACATGCTGGCGGTGATGTGGCTGATGACCCAGGCGGCGCATGAGGCGGGGATCGAGGACGCGGACGAGGCGGTGCTGGACGTGGTGCCGCTGTTCGAGACGATCGACGACCTGACGCGGGGGGCGTCGATGCTGGAGACGGTGCTGGCCGACGAGTCGTACCGGAACCACGTGGCGCGTCGGGGCGGGGTGCAGACGGTGATGGTCGGGTACTCGGACAGCACGAAGGACGGGGGGTACCTGGCGGCGAACTGGGCGTTGTACAAGGCGCAGGCGGACCTGCACGAGGTGGCCGAGCGTGAGGGGGTGCGACTGATCGTGTTCCACGGGCGAGGCGGGTCGCTGGGTCGCGGGGGCGGGCCGGCGGCGCGGAGCGTGATGTCCCTGCCGCACCACGTGGTGGACGGGGCGATCCGGATCACCGAGCAGGGGGAGGTGCTGGCCGAGCGTTACGACGACCCGCAGATCGCCCGGCGTCACCTGGAGCAGATCACGTCGGCGACGCTGCTGGTCAGCGCGTCGCCGGGCGAGCAGGTGCGTCCGTCGTGGCGTCGGGCGATGCAGGAGCTGGCGGACGGGGCGTACGAGGCGTACCGTCGGCTGGTGGAGCACCCGGGGTTTCTGGAGTATTTCGGGCACGCGACGCCGATCGACTGGATCGAGCAGATGCCGATCGCGTCGAGGCCGTCGCGGCGGAGCGGGCAGCGGGCTTTGGCGGACCTGCGGGCGATCCCGTGGGTGTTCGCGTGGACGCAGTGCCGCACGATCCTGCCGGCGTGGTACGGGATGGGCACGGCGATTGAGGGGTGGATCGCCGAGGACCCCGGCCGGCGCCGTGACCTGCGGATGATGTACCGCTACTGGCCGTTCTTCAAGGCCACGGTGGACAACGCGATGCTGGCGCTGGCCAAGGCGGACCTGGGGATCGCGCACGTGTACGCGCAGGGGATGCCCAACGCCGAGGCGCGGGAGGCGATCTGGTCGCGGATCCGCGAGGAGTACGATCGAAGCCGTTCGGCGGTGCTGGACATCGCGGAGCTGCCGGGCCTGCTCTCGGACGTGCCGTGGCTGCGGCAGTCGATCCGCCAGCGCAACCCGTTGATCGATCCGCTGAACCTGCTGCAGGCGCACGCGATGGCGAGCGGCCGGGAGCGGCCGGGCCACGCCAATCAGACGACCGAACGCGTGCACGAGCTGGTCCGCCTGACGATCCAGGGCGTCGCGGCGGGCATGCGCACGACGGGGTAGCCCGCGCGCCGCGCCCGGGGCGGATCACCGCGGGCGCCGGTTCCGACGCAGCCAGCCCCACCGAGCAAACATCTTGGACCGGTGTCACCTTGCTTGACTTGCCTTGTGCGCCGAGGTATTATGCCTTGACAACCGAGGCATTGAGACAAGGAGCTCGCCATGCCCGCTTCCAAGGACCTGTCACGCGGCACCGTCGCACCGATCGTCCTCGCCCTGCTCAGCGAGCGACCCATGTACGGCTACGAGATCGTCAAGCTCGTCAACGCCCGGTCCAACGGTGTGCTGGAGTGGAAGGAGGGGACGCTTTACCCGACCCTGCACCGGCTCGAAGGCGAGCGGCTCGTCCGCGCCCGCTGGCGCGACGCCGAGACCGGCAAGCCCCGCAAGTACTACGAGCTGACCCGTCGCGGCGCCGCCGAGTTGGCCACGCGACGCGACGAGTGGCGACGCCTGAGCACCGCCGTCAACGCCCTGCTCTTCGGGCCCCAGGCCGCCTGAACTCGCCCGCCCGATGCGAAAGGACGGTGGGTCATGAACCGCTTCGACGAACTGATCGAACAGGCCACGGCCAGGCTCGGTGCCGACCGAGCGCTTCGCCTCGAGATCGCCCGTGAGCTGCGCACGCACCTGGACGAATCGGCCCAGGAGTTCCGGGCCGCCGGCTACCACGATCCCGAGGCCGAGGCGGCCAAGCGCTTCGGCGACCCGACCGAGCTGGCTGAGCAGCTCTGGCGCGCGAACCGGTTGCGGATGCGATTGCGCGCGGTGGCGTGGTGGACGGCTCGCGTCACGCTGCTGCCCGCGGCGATCATCGCGTGCGGCCTGTTCATGGTCTCCAACATGACCGTGCCTTGGATGGCACAAGCGTTACAGGGTGGAATCGGTTCGTCTGGCGACCCGCTCACGAACTGGGCCGAGGACCGCGCCGAGCAGGCCGTCCGTGAGCAAATGAGCCCGACGCAAGAGCTGATCTTCTTCGGTGACGAGTCGGCCGCGTCGCCGGTCGAACGTTGGCGAGGCCTGCGCGACCGATTCCCGGACGAGCCGCTCTATCAGACGAATTACATCACATGGCTGCTCGTCGAGCACGGAGGATCGCTCAACGAACGGGACCCGGAGGCGCTCGGGCTGCTGCTTGACGCGCTGGACCGAGGCGAACGGATCGAGCCGGACAACGGGTTCTACGCCGCGATGCGCGCCGCCCTGCTGCTCTCGTACGCGGGTGAGTTGACGACGGATGAGTCGCTCGCCGTGACCACGATGAACCGGCAAGGCGAGCCGGACACGTCACACCCGATGGTGTACGCGGAGGTGGACGACGCGATGCTTCGTCGCGGGCTGGCGGCTTTGCGCGAGGCCGCCGGGAAGCCATACGTCACCGACCACGCGGTCGACATGCTGCGGCACCGGATCGAGCAGCTTCCGCCAGCGCAGTCGATGAGGGATTACGTTTACCGGATCGGTCACGCGGTCGGCACGTTGCTGCCGACGTTGAACTGGGAGCGGACGCTGGCGCGGGCGGTCCAGGCCACGGCGATCCGCATGTCACGACACGGGGACGCTGCGTCTGCATCGGCCGTGCTGGACGATCTGCGGCAGATCAACGCGAAGCGCGCCGCCGGCAACGACACCTTCATCGGCCTGCTCGTCACCGCGAGCATACGCGACATCGAGCTGGGCACGCGCGTGCTCGTGGCGGACCTGGCCGATCAGCCTGAACAGGCCGCGTCGGCCCAGCGACGACTCGACGAGTGGACGCGCCGATTCCACGGCTGGCGTCACGCAGGTGAGGCAGACACCGAGGCGTTGATCTTTCGGGCCGGGATCCTGCTGAGCATGATGATCCCGAACATTCCCGGCTACGACGTCGACGTGACGCCGTTTCGACTGGCCGAGTACAACCTGTTCGACCGAGGGGCCCTGACCGTGCTGCTGCTGGCGCTGATCCTGCTGGCCGCGATCGTCGCGGGCGCGGGGCTGCAACTGGTCTGGCGGCGGCGTGATCGCAAAGACGCGCCGATACTGCTCTGGATCGGCTGGCGACGCTTCGGCCTGGTCACGCTCGGCGCCGTGGTGCTCCCCGTGCTGGCCTTCACCGTATTCGCGTTCAGCCCGCTCGGCGGCCGAGAATGGGGCGTCAACCACAACCCCGTCACGGGCGTGGACCACCTGGCCGCGGGCCTGCTTGTGCTGATGCTCCTGTGGCTGCTCGGCGTTGAGGCCCTGCGTCGCCGTGCGGCCGAACTCGGGATCTCCACCCCCGCACAACGGCGGCCGATGACACAGGCGCTCGAACTGATCGCGGTGCTGCTGGTGGTCACCGCCATCGGGGCAGGCATCATGTACACGCTGCGGCATTCGAGCGAACACACGATGGGGCTGGCGGTCGGCATCACGACGGGTGCGGTGCTCGGCCCGGTCGTCGTCTGGCTGTGGGTCGCACGACAGGTGACGTGGCTGCGGTCGCTCGAGCGCCCCGAGCGAACGCTGTGGCAGCCGCTGCTGATCGTCGTCGTCGCGACTGTCTCCGTCGCGTCAGTAGTGACGACAATGATCTGGTTTGTCATCGCTCATCCCGCCGACCGGGCGCCGCTGTCCTTGATTGGCGCGCTGGTCTGCCTGGTCGCCGGGCTGCTGGCGGGTTTAATTGTGACTGTACGAGCACCTGGCCGAACGCCGCTGTTTGCGGGCAGTGCGGTACGGTCGATGGCGCCGCTGTTCGCCGCGGCGGCGGTGCTGCTGGCCGTGGCGGTTGGCCCGGCGCTGGCGTGGCGGGACCGCGTGCTGGCCGACGCGATGGTGCGACAGTCGCCGATATGGATCGACCTGGAGGTCGAGAAGTCGGACGCGCGGATCCTGCGGGCGATGCTGGCCGACGGCGCGGCGGCCCCGCCGACGCTCTCGCCGTCCCTTCCGCGCACGGTGTCGTCGGCGAAGTAGCCGGTCGCGAGGCTCGGGTCGCCCTTCCGGGGCGGGCGATGCTCACTGCCCCGGGAGCCACTCGGCCCAGATCCAGTCGTTCTCGTCGTCGAACGTGAGGCGGAAGTGCTTGAGCAGGCGGTTGCCGATGCGGCCGGCGATCAGGGGATCGCGTCGGCGGTGCGGGGGCGGGTCCTCGAAGCTGACGGGGACGTCGCGGAGGGTAACGCCGAAGAGCTCGAACTCGGTGAGCCAGCTCTCGGTGGTGGTGACGCGGCCGCCGACGCCGGCGGCGCCGCTGGCGCCGGTGGCGGGGGCGGCGATGATGTCGGGCCACTTGTCCAGGACGTCGCGGTGCAGGGTCAGGTCGTGGTCGGCGCCGGTGTCGAGGATGAGCCAGACCTCGCGTCGGTCACCGACGCGGGCGACGGTGACGGGCAGGCCGTAGCGGCGAAACAGTCGCGAGCGGTCGGCGTCGGACGGCGGCTGGAAGGCGTCGCGACGGTGCCAACGCAGGACGTTGTCCCGCTGGTCGAGCGTGAAGGGCACGGGGCTGATCTGGGGGTAGCCGATCACGCCGTTGATCGGGGCGCCGAAGTTACGGCTGATGCGCAGGAGGTTGACGCCGGCGAGGCGATCGACGTCGAGCCCGAGGCGGCCGATGGCGACCGAATCGACGAGGCGGTATTGGAACGGCTGGCGTCCGCCGATGCCGATGACCTCGGCGCCGCCGGAGGCGGGCAGCTCGAGGCGGCCGGCGACGCCGGGATCGACGGCGCTGATGGCGGCGCCGGTATCGAGCAGGAACAGGCCGGCGTCCTGGCCGTTGATCGTCGTGCGGACGAAGAGGTACTCGCGGCGTCGCTGGAGGGGTGCCTCGAGGCGTGGGGGCAGGTCGTCGGGACGGGCGAGCGATCCGAGCAGGGCGGTGTCGGTCGAGGCGGTGGCGGTGGCGGCCGGCCGGGCGGTCGAGGCGGCGCGGTCCGAGCCGGTGGCGGTGTCGGTGGCGCAGCCGGCGAGCAGCGCCACGGTGAGCGTGGCGAGGGCGACCCAGCCGACCCGGCCCGCCCGAAGCGCCCGACCGGTCCACCAACGTTTCTCGCACCGGGATGTGAAATCGGACGGCGAGCCGTCGTGGGAGGGAATAATTCCGCGCGCATCGTGTTGCATGAATGTTCCGTCGTTGGTCTGGGAGGCAAGTTTCGGCGTATCCTAGTCCGGTGAGAGACAGGCGACCCCGAGCTGGAGAAGACTTCGTGCCGCTCGTGAACGGTTCCTTCGTGCTTGCGGTGACCGTGGCGGTCCTGTGCCCGCTGTTGAGTGCCCACGCCGGCGTGATCCGCCACGACCGCGATGACGCCGACCATCGGGCGCTCGCCGCCGACCCCGCGTTCGACCCGGTCGGCCAGCTCACGTACGTCGAGGACGGCTCGCTGCGCAAGTGCTCGGCGACGTTGATCGACGATAACTGGGTGCTGACGGCGGGCCATTGCGTGGCCGGCGACGACGGGTTCGGCGCCGGGCAAAGCGCGATGTCGTTCCGCCTGGACGACGGCGCGACCTTCGCGGGCGTCGAGTGGTTTTCGCATCCGCAATGGGTCGAGAGCGGGCGCGAGTCGTTCTCCGGATACGACATCGGCCTGGTCCGCCTGGATCAGACGGTCGAGGGGGTGACGCCGGCATCGCTTTACACCCAGACGGACGAGCGCGGGCAGATCGGCACGATAGTCGGCTACGGGCTGACGGGCACCGGCCTGAGCGGCTACGAACCGGGCACCGGCGGGACCAAGCGTGCCGGGCAGAACGTGCTCGACGTGTTCGGCGGCGCCGGGTTCAGCGGCGGCGGCGGCCCACCCACCCTCTCGCCCAACGTGCTGCTGATCGACTTCGACAACCCCGACAACCCCCGGGACAGCCGCGTGGGCTCCACCAGTCCGCTGGATCTCGAGTATCTGCCGGCCCCGGGCGACAGCGGCGGCGGGATGTTCCTCGAGCGGGACGGGCAGGCGCGACTCGCCGGCGTGCACTCGTTCATCCGCGCCACGGACGGCGAGGCTGACGGCGACTTCGGCGACCAGGCCGGCATCGTCCGCGTCTCGTCGTTCCTTGAGTGGATCGATTCGAACGTCTTCGCCCTGCGCGCCGACTTCGACGGCGACGGCGACGTCGATGCCTTCGACCTGAGCCTCTGGCAGCAGGGGTTCGGGACCACCACGGCGACCTCGGCGGTGGCGCTGATCGGCGACGCGGACGGCGACGGGGACGTCGACGCCTTCGACCTGAGCATCTGGCAGACGGAGTTCGGCAGCGCCCGGCTGGCGCCGTCGCCGATCATCGCGATCCCCGAACCGGCCGCGGGCCTGGTGCTCGCCGCGGCCCTGCTGCTCGGGCGCCCGAGCGCCCGCGAGCGGTGTCGGTTCACTCCCACTCGATTGTCGCCGGCGGCTTGCTCGAGATGTCGTACACCACGCGGTTGACGCCGCGCACCTCGTTGATGATCCGGTTGCTGATCGTCGCCAGCACGTCGTAGGGGATGCGCGCCCAGTCCGCGGTCATGAAGTCCTGGCTCTCGACGGCGCGGACGGCGATGACCTGCTCGTGCGTGCGGCCGTCGCCCATCACGCCAACGGCTTTGACCGGCAGCAGCACGGCAAAGACCTGCGCGGTGCGGCGGTACAGGTTGTTGGCGACGATCTCTTCGAGCAGGACCTCGTCGGCGTCGCGAAGGATCTCGAGCTTGTCGCGGTCGACGGGCCCGAGGCATCGCACGGCCAGGCCGGGCCCGGGGAACGGGTGACGCCACACGAGCGTCTCCGGCAGGCCGAGCACCTCGCCGAGCTTGCGCACCTCG